>JAEVZP010000020.1 GCA_023392185.1 Bacteroidota bacterium | reverse complement strand
GCCATTGCGCTGCTTTTGCCCCCCGTGATCGAAACCGCCGCGCAGGAATTCACATTGGCGGATCTGATGGCCCGGATTCAGGATTTGCAAAAGGCGACTGAGGAAGAAAAAAAAGCTTTTATTCTCGAAGAATGGCGCAGTCTTTCGCGCAGCGCCTGTCTGGTTTTTAATAAACTCATCAGCGGTGGCTTTCGGGTCGGCGTTTCGGAAGCCCTGCTGATTCAGGCCGTTGCCTTGTATTCCGGAAAAGACCAGCAGGCCGTCGCGCATCTGCTCAGCGGCGGCTGGACACCCAACGATACCACACTGGCCGGGCTTCTGGAAGAAGGACCCAACAGCACGGTGGATTTTTCCAAGCCTTATCCTTTTTACCTCGCCTATCCGGTGGAAAACGGCGTGGAAAGCCTCGGCGAGCCCCAAGACTGGCAGGTGGAATGGAAGTGGGACGGCATTCGCGGACAACTCATCAAGCGCAATGGCGAAGTGTTTCTCTGGAGCCGCGGCGAAGACCTCATCACAGACCGTTTTCCGGAAATCAAAGCCCTTTCCGCCATTCTGCCCGACGGAACCGTAATTGACGGCGAAATCCTGGCCTACCGCGATGGTCGGCCCCTTTCGTTTCAATACCTGCAAACCCGCACCACCCGCAAAATCGTTTCCAAAAAAGACCTGGAAGCCGCGCCCGCTATTATAATGGCATACGACCTGCTGGAAGAAGGCGGCGAAGATTTGCGCAGCCTGCCGCTGGAAACGCGCCGCCGCCGGTTGGAAGCCCTCTGCGATGCCCGGAAAGACGACGCGCTGATGCTCTCGCCGACGGTAGCTTTCCGGAAATGGGACGAGTTGCCGCAGCTGCTGGAAGGCGCGCGCGAGCGCGGCGTGGAAGGGTTTATGATCAAGCGGAACCAAAGCATCTACCAGGCCGGGCGCAAGCGCGGTGATTGGTGGAAATGGAAAATTGATCCGCTTACCATCGACGCGGTAATGATTTACGCCCAGAAAGGCCACGGCCGCCGCAGCAACCTCTTCACCGACTACACCTTTGCCGTGCGCGACGGCGAGAAATACGTGCCTTTCGCAAAAGCCTACAGCGGCCTTACCGACAAAGAAATTGCGCAGGTAGACAAATGGGTGAAAGCCAACAGTATTGAGCAGTTCGGGCCGGTAAAAACTGTGAAGCCCCAACTTGTTTTTGAAATTGGGTTTGAAGGCATCTCCGCTTCGCCGCGCCATAAAAGCGGGGTTGCGGTGCGTTTTCCGCGCATCCTCAAATGGCGCACCGATAAAGCGCCGGAAGAGGTGAACACGCTGGAAGAGTTGAAGGAAATGTTGGAGGTGTACGGAAATCAGTAAGTATGGGACAGCGCATTCCAAAAACCGTTTTGAAAAAACACCTCTACCGCGCCGGAAACGAGCCTGCGGAAGGGATCAATGACGAGAATTTTCCGGAAAATAGGCCTCACCCCCGGCCCCTCTCCGAGGGAGAGGGGAGAAAAAAGAAGGCCGCACCGCGTAAGAAAAAGAAACTCATTTCCGGAAATATCAATACCGAGCCGGTCAATGGTTTTGAGGTGATTGAAAACTGGCTGGCGGCCAAAGACCAAACCGCTTTTCCGTTTCAGGAAGAAACCTGGCACGCCTACTGCGCCGGGCAAAGCGGACTGGTGAATGCGCCCACCGGCTTCGGCAAAACCTTTGCTGTATTTCTTGGGGTGCTTATCGACTACATGAACCGAACGCCCGAGTACCAAACGCGCGAAGGCGCCGGACTGCAACTATTGTGGATTTCGCCCCTTCGTGCTCTCGCCGCCGACCTCGCCCGCGCGATGCAGACGGCCTTGGAAGAATTGCATTTTCCGTGGACGGTAGCCGTCCGCAACGGCGACACGACCACCGCCGAGCGCACTCGCCAAAAGAAAAATATTCCGGAAATTATGGTCATCACGCCGGAAAGTCTGCACCTGCTTTTTGCCCAGAAAGACCACGGCAAAATGTTCCGGAATTTGCAGTGCGTGTGTGTGGATGAGTGGCATGAGTTGATAAGCACCAAGCGCGGCGTGCAGGTGGAGTTGGCGCTGGCGCATTTGAGCGCGTTAGCCTCCCCCCAGCCCCCTCCGAAGGAGGGGGAGGTAGCTGCTGAGTTTCCGGAAAATGAAGCCATGTTTCCGGAAACTGCGACCTCGCTAATAGACTTGCATTCAAAAGGAAAGCCTTTAAAAATTGCGGATTACACTAAGCTGTCACCCTTCCCCCTCGGGGAAGGGCCGGGGATGGGGCCGGGAGTGAGACTTTGGGGCCTTTCCGCCACCATCGGCAACCTGGAGGAAGCCTTGGCCGTTTTGACCGCTGCACGTCCGGAAAACATCGTGCTCGTCCGCTCCAATCTCCACAAAAAAATAGCCATCCAAACCATTCTGCCCGACACGGTGGAAACCTTGCCGTGGGCCGGGCACCTGGGCATTAAGATGCTGGACAAAGTGCTGCCGGTCATCCGTGAAAACCGCTCTACGCTCCTCTTCACCAATACCCGCAATCACTCCGAGCGCTGGTATCAGGCCTTGCTGGACGCCGCGCCCGACCTCGCCGGCTCTATCGCCCTGCACCACAGCGCCATCGACCCGCAGTTGCGCAGTTGGGTGGAAGAGCAACTCCATGCCGGAACCTTGCAGTGCGTCATCTGCACGGCGAGCCTGGATTTAGGGGTGGATTTCCGGCCTGTGGATACCATTATTCAGGTGGGCAGCCCAAAGGGGATTGCGCGGTTTTTGCAACGGGCGGGCCGCAGTGGTCACCAGCCGGGCGAGGTAAGCCGCGTGTTTCTGGTGCCGACCCACTCGCTGGAAATTGCCGAAGCCGTGGCGCTGCAACGCGCCTACGAGGAAGGTGTGGTGGAAAAGCGCGTGCCGCTGCAACTGTGCTACGACGTGCTGGTGCAGTACGCCGTAACGCTGGCCGTGGGCGATGGTTTTCTTCCCCAAAATCTCTACCAGGAAGTCAAAAAAACGGCCTGTTTCCGGGAATTGACTCCAGAAGAATTCCATTGGATTTTGCAGTTTATCACCGTGGGCGGCGACAGCCTCAACGGCTACGACGAGTACCACCGCGCTATTGTGGACGAAACCGGCTGCTACCGCGTCACCGACCGCCGCACGGCGCTGCGCCACCGCATGCACATCGGCACGATTGTGAGCAACGCGAGTGTAAAAGTGCGGTTTCTGGGTGGCGGCTACGTGGGCCACGCCGAAGAATCGTTTATCGGGCGGCTGAAACCCGGCGATGTGTTTTTGCTGGCGGGCCGGAAGCTGGAACTGGTGCTGGTGCGCGATATGGAAGCGGTAGTGAAGCGCTCCAACGCCAAAAACGTGCGGGTGCCGACGTGGAGTGGGGGGCGGATGTCGCTCAGCGGCGATTTTGGCGATTTGCTGCGCGGCGTGTTTGAAGACGCGGCTCATCCGGTAGTGCAGGAGCCGCTGTTGCGCTTTCTCTCCCCGCTTTTTGATTTGCAGGAAAAGCGTTCGGCCATTCCGGAAAAATCAGAGCTTTTGGTGGAAAAAATCCGCACCCGCGACGGTTGCCATTTGTTTGTCTATCCGTTTGAAGGGCGGCAGGTGCACACCGCGATGGCCGGACTGCTGGCGTGGCGCATTGCCCAAACCCTGCCCATTACCTTTTCGCTCGCGGCCAACGACTACGGTTTTGAGCTGTTGAGCGATACGGATGTTTCCCTTTCCGGAAACGAGGTCAAAAAGCTTTTTTCGGTGGAAAATCTCGCAGACGACTTGCGCCACAGCGTAAACGAAAAAGAGCTGGCGCGGCGGAAATTCCGGGATATAGCCGTGATTGCCGGACTGGTGTTTCCGGGAATGCCGGGGGCGCAAAAGAAAGCACGGCACCTGCAAAGCTCCGCCGGGCTGGTGTACGATGTGCTGGAAGAGGTAGAGCCGACTAACCTGTTGTTTCAACAAGCGGCGACCGAGGCGCTGAGTCAGGAACTGGATTTTGAGCGGTTGCACGAGGCCCTGGTGCGCATCCAAAAAAGCCGGTTGGTGCTCACCGAGCCGTCGCGCTTCACGCCCTTTAGTTTCCCCATTAAGGTGGATAGCCTGCGGGAAGAGTTGAGCACGGAAAAGCTGGAAGACAGAATCCGGAAAATGCAGGCGGCAGCGGTGCGGTGGGAATAAGGGCATTCAGAGACTATCCAAAAAATCAGCAATAAGGCATCTCGGACAGCAACTTTTGTCATCCCCGAAGGGGAACTTGTCGGCCCAGCGTCCGCAAAGACCCCGTTCCGGGGTGACAAAAGAACCGTACAGAAGCACCCATTCTCTCACAATCGTTTACTTTAGGATAGACTCTTAGCTTGAAAACCGGGTTTATTATCTTTGACTGTATGAATTCGCTTGGAGAAATCACACGCACCTTGCAAGCTCTAAAGCCGGAACTCAGCCGCCTTTTTGGAGTGGAGGCGATTGGTTTGTTCGGCTCGGTCGTGCGCGATGATTTTACGCCGCAGAGCGATGTAGATGTGGTGGTTTCCTTTCACCGGCCGATTGGAATCGGGTTTGTGGACCTCGCCGAAAAGCTTCAAAACGCTTTGAGTCGAAAGGTGGACTTGGTTTCCCGAAAAGGCATTCGGGAAGAGTATTGGAAGGCGATTGAAAAAGAGGTGCTCTATGTCTAAAAGAGACGAGCGCCTTTTGATTGGAGATATCGTGCGGAGCGCGGAAAAGATTCTGGCTTACACTGCCGGTTATTCTTTGGAGGATTTCAGGCTGGATGAAAAAACGATTGACGCCGTT
>JAEVZP010000018.1 GCA_023392185.1 Bacteroidota bacterium | reverse complement strand
CCCTGATCTACGCCGTTTCCATCAATGCGCTGGCGCAGGCGCGCACCGTGCCCGACTGGGGCGGCATCGCCGGGTCCTATATCGGGCTGGTGTTTCTGGCGGCTACCTTTACGGCGATCGGCGTATTTGCTTCTTCGCTCACCGCTAATCAGATTGTCGGCTTTCTGGTAGCGCTCTTTCTTTGCTATCTGCTCTATGCGGGCTTTGGCGCGCTGAGCCGGGTGCCGGCCTTTGCAGGCAGCGCCGATTATTATCTGGGGCTTCTGGGTCTTTCCTATCACTACGACAGCATCTCGCGCGGCGTGGTCGACACCCGCGATGTGATTTATTTCCTTTCCGTCATCATCCTGTTTTTGGCGCTCACCCGCATTGTGCTGGCGCGTCGTACCTGGGACATCCGGTAAAGCCGCTGCAAAGGCCTGCCGGTGCAGGCGCTCCACCCGCTTATGTTCCGCGGAATGGATTCCCAACCCTTCTTCCCCACCCAACAGAAAACGACCTCGCTTTCCCCGTGTCTGCTGTTTCTTCTTCCACCCCAACCGCTGCCCGCAACCGCGGTGCGCTGCTGCGTATGCTGCTGCTGGTGGGCATCCTCATCGTTGTCAATGCCCTGGCGGTTCGGTTTCACTACGGCTTTGACCTGACGGCCGAAAAACGCTTTACGCTTTCGAAGGCGACCCAAGAGTTGCTGCACACCGTGGACGATGCGGCTGTTTTTACGGTTTATCTCAAAAACGACAAGATGGGCGCCGACTTCCAGCGCCTGGCTGACGCCACCCGCGACCGCCTCGAGTCGTTCCGGGGCATCAGTGGCGGCAAGATTCTCTATCGGTTTGAAAATCCCTTTGCCGGCCTTTCTTCCAACGACGAAAAAGTAAAAGCCGCGCAGCGGCTGGCTCAGAAAGGCATCGTCGGCATTCCCTTTGGCGAAACCGAAAACGGCGACAGCTACACCGAAAACATCCTGTTTCCCTATGCCCACCTGGCCTATGGCGGAAAGGAAATCACCATCTCGCTGCTCGACAACCACCAGGGCATGGACCGCGCCGCCGTGCTGGCCTACTCCGAGTCGCAACTGGAATACAAACTGGCCCGCTCGATCTATCTGCTGGACCGCACCGAACAACCCGAAGTGGCCTACCTCGTGGGCCACGGCGAAGCCCTCGACCTGCGCACCTACGACGCGCTGAACACCCTGCCGCAGTTTTATAAAATCGACACCTTCGACCTGTCGCAAAACCTCTATATCCCGGCGGCCTACAAAGCGGTGATCATTGCCGCACCGACCGAGCCTTTTGAAGACAAAGACAAATACAAGCTCGATCAGTATGTGGTGGGCGGCGGAAAGGTGTTGCTGTTTATTGACCAGAACACGGCTTCGCTCGACAGCCTGGCTCAAAGCGAAGCCATCCTGGCGGTGGACCGCAACCTGAACCTCGACGATCAGCTGTTTCGCTGGGGCGCGCGGCTCAATGCCAACCTGGTGGAAGACACCCGCTGCGTGCGCATCCCGGTGACGGTGGGCGAGCTCAACGGGCAGCCGCAGATCGACCGCCGTCCGTGGCCGTTTTTTCCGGTATTTGTGCCTTCCAGCCGCCACCCGATCGTAAACAATATGGACGGGATTCTGAGCATCTTCAGCAGCACCATCGACACAGTGGCCACGCCCGGCATCACCAAAACGATCCTGCTCGAATCCTCCCCCCGCAGCCGCACAACCGCTATCCCGGCGCGTGTTTCGCTTTCGAGCCTGCGCTACAAACTGCGCCCCGAGCTGTATAACAAGCCTTATGGCCCTACCGCGGTGTTGCTCGAAGGCCTGTTCCGCTCCAACTTCGAAGGTCGTCTGCCCGAATCGTTCCAACAGGTGCTGCGCGATAGTATCAAGCGCCCTTTCAAGGTGGCGGCAGATGCGCCGGGCGCGATCATTCTGGTGGGCGATGCCGATATTTTCCTCAATCAGGTTTCGGAGAAAAGAGGTCCGCAGGAGCTGGGCTACTGGCCGATCGACGATGCGCGCTTTGCCAACAAATCTTTCCTGCTCAACTGCATGGAATACCTGACCGAGCCCGGCTCGCCGCTCGAAGCCCGCAGCAAAGAAGCCCGCCTGCGCCTCCTCGACGGGGCGCGGCTCAAAACCGAGCGGCCCAAATGGCAGGCGCTCAACATCGGGCTGCCCCTGGCCCTGCTGGTGGTTTTTGCTTCGGCCTATCTGTTTTTCCGGAAACGGCGCTATGAACAGCGGTCCAACCAATAGCCTCCAACGTTGTTTGGTGAACATCTTCCCTTTTTCCTTTAAGAAAAGAAATGCGTAAAACCCTTCTCTATATTCTGGCTTTCGGCGTGCTGGCTGCGCTGGCCTGGTACTTTCTGGTCCGTGAAAACGATAACGTGTTCAGCAGCTCCGAAGCGGGCTTTTCGATCCGCGACACCGGCTCGATCTCCAAAATTTTCCTGAGCAACCGCAACGGGGAAAGCCTCACCCTCACCCGCACCGACACCGGCTGGGTGGTTAATGATCAATATCCCGTCCTGCCGGCCTCGCTGCACACACTTTTCGAGGCCCTGTACGGCCAGTATGCCATCGGCCCGGTGCCGCAGGCAGCGCACAACAACGTGGTGCGCGCTTTGTCGGTGAGCAGCATCAAAGCGGAGATCTACGGTAAAAACGGACAAAAGATCCGCACTTTTTTTGTGGGAAACGAGGCGCGCGATTTCAACAATACCTATATGCTCATGGAAGGTGCCAAGCGGCCCTATATCGTAGGCCTGCGCGGCTTTGACGGCTTCCTGACGCCGCGCTACAGCCCGAAGCTTTCAGACTGGCGCGACCGCACGGTGTTCAACATTGACCCGGCAAGCATCCGCAAAGTAGAAGTCACCTATCCCAACGCGCCGGAAAACTCTTTCACCATCACCGCTGCCGGAAAAGACCTGCAGATCAGCCCGGCCGTTCCGGGTGCTACAGCCGATGCCGGACGCCTGCGCGATTACCTGCAGTTTTTCCAAAAGATCAACGCCGAAGGCTATGTCAACGGCACCCAGGACATGGACTCGCTGGTGCGCACCGCCCCCCGCTACGCCACGATCCGGGTGACGACCGACAAAGGTGCACACACGGCGGAGCTGTATTTTATGGCCGCCACCCAGCGCACCCATTTCGATCACAGCCTCAGTATCGACGACGAACTCTATGACCTGGAGCGGCAATATGCCGTGCTCGACAGCAAAGACACCTTGCTGGTGCAGGAGCTGATGTTTGAAAAAATCCTCCAACCGCGCCGCATCTTTTTCCCGCAAGCAACGCCGGACTCTCTCCGGAACTAAATGACGCCGGACTCCTCCCCCAACCCTCACGGGCCGGCGCTGACGCTGGAAGACATCCGCCGGGTGTGTGGCGGCGCATGGGCCACGCCGCCGGCTGCCCACAAAATCATTGCCGACCTTTCCACCGACACGCGCAGCAGCCTGACAGCACCAGGCCAAACGCTTTTCATTGCCCTTTCCGGGGGCCAGCGCAGCGGCAGCGATTTTCTCCCGCAGGCCTACGCCAAAGGCATCCGGGCGTTTCTGCTTTCCGCGCCGCCACGCGAACCGCTGTCGGAAGACGCTTCAGTGATTATCGTTCCCGATACACGCATGGCCCTGCAGGATCTGGCCCGCTATCGCCGGGAGCAATTCGGGGCACCCGTAATAGCCGTTACCGGCTCCAACGGCAAGACGGTGGTGAAGGAATGGCTGTATGAATTGCTGTCGCCGGACAAAAAAGTGCTGCGCAGCCCCAAAAGCTACAACTCGCAGGTAGGCGTGCCGCTATCGGTGTGGCTGCTGCAACCGGTATATGAGCTGGCGGTTTTCGAAGCGGGTATTTCCCAGGTAGGCGAGATGGATTTGCTGGAAAGGATTTTGAAGCCCGAAATCGGCATTTTCACCAACCTGAGCGAAGCGCATCAGGCAGGCTTTGAAAGCCGGTTGCAAAAAGCAGTGGAAAAAGCCCGCCTTTTCCGGGATTGCAAAACCATTTTCTACTGCGCCGATTACGAAGAGATCACCGAAGCGTTCCGGCAGTTGGGCTACTTCCAGGATTCCGGAAAAACGGTGATTTCCTACAGCATTCCGGGCAATGAAAGGGCCGACTGGCAGGTATCGCAGGTAGAGCGGGAAGATTTCCATACCCGGTTCACCCTGTACAGCGAAGACCATACAGCCGGGCTGCTGATTCCGTTTAACGACGATGCCTCGCTCGAAAACGCGGTGTGCTGCTGGCTGGTAGCGCGCCACCTGGGCGTAGCCGAAGAAGCCCTCTCCGAGCGGCTGATGCGCCTCCATCCGGTGGCCATGCGGCTGGAATTCCGGAAAGGAACCAACGACTGCACGCTCATCAACGACGCCTACAACTCGGACCTTACCTCGCTGCGCATCGCCCTGACAGCCCTGCAAAACCAACCGCAGCACCCGCACAAAACCGTTATTCTGTCCGACCTGCTACAGTCGGGTGTATCGCCGGAAAACCTGTACCGTTCGGTGGCGGCTCTGCTGCGCGGCGCAGGTCTTAAAACCTTTATCGGCATCGGGCCGGAGCTCATCCGCCATGAGCCGCTTTTCCGGAAAAGTGTGGCTGCCGACATTCATTTCTTTGAAAACACAAGCGCTTTTTTCCGGGCCTTGCCGCAGATGCGCTTCGCAGATGAAGCCATTCTCATCAAAGGCGCGCGCCGCTTTGCGTTTGAACGCATTGTGGCCCTGCTGGAACAGGAAGTGCACCGCACCGCCCTGACCATTGACCTCGGTGCACTGACCGAAAACCTCAACGTTTTCCGGAAAATGGTGCGCAAAGGCGTGCGCCTGATGGCGATGGTAAAGGCCTTTGCCTATGGCAGCGGCAGCCACGAAATTGCCGGAGCGTTGCAGGACGCAGGCGTGGATTATCTGGCCGTGGCCTACACCGACGAAGGCGTTTCGCTGCGGCAGAAAGGCATCCGGCTGCCCATTATGGTGATGAGTCCGGATGTGGGCTCTTTTGAGCGCATCATTGCCTGGAACCTGGAACCGGAAATCTTCAACTTCCGTTCGCTGGCGGCTTTCACCCGCGCTGCGCAGGCGCTGGACATCACCGGCTACCCGATCCACATCAAGCTCAACACCGGCATGAACCGGCTGGGCTTTGATACAGGGGATATTCCGGCGCTCATTGCCGAAATTTCCCCAAATAACACCTTGTATGTCAAAAGTATTTTCAGTCACCTGGCCGGCGCTGAAGACGAATGCCTCGACGGTTTTACGGACGAGCAGGCGGCCGTTTTTCAGCGCAATGCCAGTGCGCTTGCTGCTGCCCTGAACGACACACCACTTCTGCATCTGTCTAATAGTTCGGGCATCACGCGCCACCCGCAATACCATTTCGACATGGTGCGCCTCGGGCTGGGCATGTATGGCATTGACCCCACAGCCCGGAACCTGCCCCTGAAGCCGGTTTCCAGCCTGCGCACCACCATTGCCCAAATCCGGACGGTGGCAGCGGGCGAAGGCGTTTCCTATGGCAATAAAGCGGTGGATGAAAAAGACCGGCGCATTGCCACCGTGTGCATTGGCTACGCCGACGGCTATCCACGCGCGCTGGGTCATGGCAAGGCTTATATGCTGGTGCGCGGACAGAAAGCGCTTACCGTCGGGACAGTGTGTATGGACATGTGTATGCTGGACGTCAGCGCCATCGGGGGCGTGAAGGAAGGCGACGAGGTGCTGGTGTTTGGCCCGGAGCTTTCGCCGGCAGTGCTGGCGCAGTGGGCCGATACGATTCCCTATGAAATCCTCACCGGCATCTCGCAGCGGGTGAAGCGGATTTATTTGAATGAATAGTAGAAAGAAATAAAAAAGCCCGGGCAGAAACGCGGGGCTTACAGAGGTTTTGCCTAAAGGTTTTATATGAGTTCTATCTCCCAGCCACCACCTACTGACCACATTCTTCCTTCCAGCATAAAACAGCTACCGCAAGGTGTTACGTCCACACAAGCGTGGAGCACTGCTCTTTGACATCTTCCTGTGGCCAGCACAAGCCCGTTTATAGCGCCGCTGCTGCCGCCACAACCATCGGCATACTGGATGCGATTGTTATGGCAGGTGTTAAGGACGTAAACAGCATCCCAATCATTGGAAGGATCCGGCAGGCCATTCGTCCAGTTCAACGCCCGGAAGTCCTGGAAGCTAACCGCTGCACCGGCGGGTATTAAAACCATTTTGGTGGTGTGTTTGGCTGAATGACGGTCTTTTTTAGATGCTGGAGATTGCCTTCGGCGAGCCCTTCGGGGTTCCGGGTCATCCCGATAGTTATCGGGACGGAATGACGGAAAAATTAGCGCCTCTGATGCTTATTCAGGCTGTTTTACGCTCGTCATGGCGGGTGTCAGCCTGAGCTTGTCGAAGGCCGCCATCTCCGAATGGCTTTGGCTCCATTATTCGTTCTAACACACCACCAAATGTTTTTCATATAAAAAAGGAGCGTTTGACTTAAATAACGCACCGTAAATTCATTCTGTCAAATGCAAAAAATCCTTTTCCTCTTTTTTTGCCTTCTGAGTGCCAGTGCACAAGGCCAGGGTGCCTACTGCACCGAGAATCTCTATATCAACAACTGGAATTGCAACATCCGGGTCAATCAAACGGGTGACACTGTATGGAAGGGCACTTTTGAAGACTTCAGCATTTGGGGCGAGGGCGGCAGTGTGCTCGAGGACCTGGCCACCGGCTGTCCCACCTTTACGCCGGGAGTGCCCTTCTCACCCGGCTTCTCCGACCGCACCCACTTGCCGCCGGTTGAGGTGAGCGCCGGTGGCGAATACACCGCACGTATGCTGGTGGTGAGCGGCGTACACTTCCAATCGATAAACAAGCGCGATTTTTACTTTGGAAACGCTTTTCTACGGATTGACTTCAATCAGAACTTTGTTTTTGACACTACTGAAAACATCTTAAAACCGACGGCCGACACGACTTTCGAGGACCATTTTCTCTACGACTTGCAGTTCGGCGCCGCGCCCCGGCCGGTGGATTTCAAGATTCGTATTCCGGCAACGGTAGACACCGGCACCTACCGGATGCGTATCGTGGCAGCCACCCAGGCAAGTAATTACGGTGCACAGGATTCACTTTGCGGCCGGTACGGGTCGGGGGAGACGCACGATTATCTGATCCGGGTGGTGCGGCCGGTCACCGGCGTGGCAAATGTTGCAGCCGCTAACACCTTCTTATCCGTTTACCCGCAACCGGCCGGCAAAGAATCTTTTGTGGCCCTGCCCCAGGGGGAGGCCGGCGAGGTAACAGTCAGCGATGCGCTCGGGCGGCTATGGCTGCGCGAGGCCGTGCGTGGCACAGCGGAAAAGCTGCGGCTTCAGACAGATCGCTGGCCGGCGGGCACTTATTTTGTCCGCTTCGCCGGTGCCCAAACCTTAGCTACCGCCCGGTTGCTGGTAGTGCATTAAAAAGGTGCCTGGAGTAAATGCAATAGAAGCCCCTTGAGGCACTATTCCCAGTCCACCCGGATTTCTTTGGTAACCGCTTTTCCTTTGGCATCTTTGGCTGTCACCTGCCACAGCGTGGCAACCGGCCTGGCCTGCAACAGGTCGCCGTCAACGGTTTTGACGCGGCTCAGGCGGTTGAGCAGGGCGGTTTGTTCTTTAGAAGCCATTTTAGCTTTGCGGGCAGCCTGCTGTGCGGCATTCCTGATAGCAGCATTGGTCACCTTAAACGCCGGTGCCTGCGGTTCGTTGAGGGCAAACGTGCCGTTTTTTCCGGAAACCGCCTGCCAGCCGGTGCTTTGACGGCCGAGGGAAGGCAGGGGAAGCAGTTCTTTTCCGGTGTTGAGCACCACTTCAAAATCCGTTTTTTGCCGGAGCGAAGCGCCGGCCGCCTTGCCGTCGTTCACCACCAGATTTTTAGGCCGGAAAGCGGTGCCGTCGCTGCCATAAGCCACGCTGCGCGCACCTTTCGCATTGGCATTTTCATTCCGGACCCGGAGATTCTCGATAAAGACCTGCACATCGCCAAAATCGGTGGTCAGGCCCTTCCCGGGCTGCTTTTTCGGCGGGGCGGCTGTTGCAACGGTATCCGTTTTGGGAGCGGTTGCCGCAGGCGAGTCCAACTTAGGCGCTTTCGGCACCACTGGTGTTGTTTCTACCGGATCGGCCCCCTCGTAATCCGAAAAAACCGAGCGCAGGTATTGCGAATCGGTTTCGGTGACGATGGTCGCAGAATCGCCCATCACAATCGGCGCATGTGCGGTTTGGGTTCCGGTATAGGTGCAGGCCGAGGTGAGCAGCAGCAAAGGCAGGGCAGAGAAAAGCAAACGCATAAGGCAAAGGAAAGCGGTGGGCGAAATTAAATGTTTGTGCCCGATTGCCGGTTTTGAGGAAACAAACCGTGCTTTTCAGGTCAGCCAAACAACAGGAAAGATGCAGCCGGTGCCCGGGTTCGGGGTAATCCGGACGGGCCTGTTGCGAATTGGCCCTTGCGTTATTGAGCAATTCCGTATGCATCTTACCTTTGCGCCATTCAAATTTTTCAAAAAACAGATTTCGCTGTATGAAAATTACCGTCGTAGGCGCGGGCGCCGTTGGCGCTACCTGTGCCGACAATATTATCCGCAAGGAACTGTGTTCGGAACTCGTTCTCGTTGACATTAAAGAAGGCTTTGCCGAAGGCAAGGCCCTCGACCTGACCCAGACGGCCTCGCTGCTGGGTTTTGACACCAAAGTAACCGGCTCTACCAATGATTACAGCAAAACGGCCGGCTCGGAAGTATGTGTGATCACTTCCGGCATTCCGCGCAAGCCGGGCATGACCCGCGAAGAGCTCATCGGCACCAACGCCAAAATCGTGGAAGGCGTGGCCAAAAACCTGCTGGAGCATTCCCCCAACGCCATTCTGGTAGTCATTTCCAACCCGATGGACACGATGACCTACCTGACGCTGAAAGCGACCGGACTGCCAAAGGCCCGCGTGATCGGAATGGGCGGCATCCTGGATTCTTCCCGCTTCAAAACCTATCTGCAACAAGCTATCGGCTGCTCGCAGCACGACCTGCAGGCCACCGTTATCGGCGGGCACGGCGACACGACTATGATTCCGCTGACCCGCCTGGCTACCGTTCAGGGCGTTCCGGTATCCAATATGCTCGACGCCGAGACGCTGAAAAAAGTAGCTTCCGACACTATGGTGGGCGGCGCTACGCTGACCAAACTGCTCGGCACTTCGGCCTGGTATGCACCGGGCGCAGCGGGTGCCGCGCTGGTGGAAAGCATCGTGCGCGACGAGAAGCGCGTGTTCCCGTGCTGCGTAGCGCTGGACGGCGAATACGGTCAGAAAGACATCTGCCTCGGCGTGCCCGTGGTGATTGGTAAAGGCGGCTGGGAGCGCATCGTGGAACTGGATCTGAACGATGCCGAAATGGCCGCTTTCGCGAAAAGCGCCGACGCCGTTCGCAACATGAACAGCGTGCTCGACGAAGCCACCGCATAGATCTTAAAAAAGGCTTTTTAATAAAAAATTCCGGAACGCTTCAGGGTTCCGGAATTTTTGTTTTAAAGGAGAATTTTCCGGAAATCCACCTCACCCTGCCAGGTCCGAACCGGTCGCTTGTTTTGTCACCCCACCCAAAGGCGGGTCTCATGATTAGCTCATCTGCCAGGATTCCGCCTTTCGGCGGAATGACAAAATAAATTGTGAACAAAAAAGTGGAGGCGCACTAAATGCGAAGGGCCGGTGGATTCCGCTTTTCGGCGGAATGACAAAACAGCGCGCCAACAAAACAAAGGAGTTGAAAGAGGCGAAAAGGACCCATCAACACCGGAAGCGCTTTTAAAGGCCGGAATTTGGGGAAAATTAAAAAGCCGGCGTCCAAAAGGGCGCTGGCTTTTTAATTTTAGTTTTTGATGCCGAAGGCTTTCTACTTCACCAGCTCGGCCAGCTTGCTTGCCAGCTCCGGCCCGCGCAGGTCGCGGGCAATGATTTTTCCGGAAGGATCTACCAGGAAGTTCGCCGGAATGCTTTGCACGCCATAATCGCGCGCCGGAATGCTTTCCCAGCCGGCCAGGTCGGAAATATGGGTCCAGGTCAGGCCGTCTTTGGCAATGGCTTCCTGCCACTTGTCTTTTTTCTGATCCAGCGAAACGCCCAGAACCGTGAAGTTTTTGTCTTTAAACTGCTGATAGGCAGCTACCACATTGGGATTTTCGATGCGGCACGGCGTGCACCACGAAGCCCAGAAATCCACCAGCACATATTTCCCTTTAAAGGAAGCCAGCGAAACGGCTTTGCCCTCGGGCGTAGCCGCCGAAATGGCCGGAGCCATAGTACCAACAGCTGGTCCGGAAGCGGCAATGGCCTGCGCCTGATTGTTGCCGGTAATATTGTTGATCCGCATGGTGAACTCGCGGGCCAGAATGGCGTCTTTCGGGAAGCGCGCGCCGAGGTTGTTTACAAATGCCTGCAGGTAATCCATAGAAACCTCCGGATTGAGCAGGGCAGCTGCGAAGACGGCGTTGGGCAGATACCTCGTGGTGTCGGCATACTGCTCAATATAGCTGGTAAAAGTTTCGTTGCGGGCCATCAGGTCTTCCTGCGCCTGCGCCAGGAGGCTGTCCTTGCCTTCGGCCTTCAGCTGATCCATCACGGTGCCGAGCGTGTTGAAATTTACGATGTGCTCGCGGGTGGTGGAGATAAAAGATTGCAGGCTTGCGGTAGCCGGACTGCCGGCGGCCACAAAGGAATCGGGGCGGCCCCAAGGACCTTTCAGGGTATAGTTGCCTTTGTCTACAGAGAAAAGCGCAAAGGCGTCTTCGTTTCGGCCGATGCGCACCCGATAGAGACTGGGTTCTGCGGCAGATCCGCTTAGCTCAAAATGGCCGGAAGCATTGCTTTGGGCGCTGTCCACCACCTGCGCACCGGCGATGCGGATTTCTTCCAGGAAAACGGTTTGCTCCGGCATGCCGGAAATATCACCGATAATATGAAAGCCGGTCTGGCTGTCTTTGCAGGAATAAAGCACCGTAGCAGTCAGCAGAAGCACAAGCGCGCTTTTGAAACGTAGTAGTATTTTCACTTTGCAAACGTACTACCGACAAAGCGTTCCACCGGAACGCAACCAGCGAAATACACATTTCCTTTACTTTCCGGAACCCACAACCGGAAACCAGCGAAATACACATTTCCATTGGTTTCCCGGAAATAATCAGGCTCAGAAGGGCCCAGACACAAAAAGAGACGCCCAATTTGAGCGTCTCTACAGGACAAATTCTCTTTTGTCTTTTGTCTTTTGTCTCGCGTCTTTTGTCTCTTAGTACCGGTAGTGCTCGGCTTTGTATGGGCCATCTTTCGGGATACCAAGGTATTCGGACTGTGCAGTCGTCAGTTCGTCCAGCACAACACCGATTTTAGACAGGTGCAGGCGGGCTACTTTCTCATCGAGGTGCTTCGGCAGCACATACACTTTGTTTTCGTACTTATCGCCACGCGTCCACAGCTCGATCTGCGCCAGGGTCTGGTTGGTAAACGAGTTACTCATCACAAAGCTCGGGTGGCCGGTCGCGCAACCGAGGTTCACCAAACGACCTTCTGCCAGCACGATAATATCGTTGCCGTCGATGTTGTAGAGGTCTACCTGTGGCTTGATAGTGTCTTTGGTATGACCATAAGCGTTGTTCAGCCACGCCATGTCGATCTCGATATCGAAGTGACCGATGTTACACACAATCGCCTTGTCTTTCATGGCGCGGAAGTGCTCCTCGGTGATCAGGTCGCGGCAGCCGGAAGCCGTCACGATGATGTCGGCTTCTTTTACGGCATCGGCCATTTTCTTTACTTCAAAACCGTCCATAGCAGCCTGCAGTGCGCAGATCGGGTCGATTTCGGTCACGATCACACGGGCGCCAGCGCCGCGCAGGCTTTCGGCAGAGCCTTTACCTACATCGCCGTAGCCACCCACAACAGCTACTTTACCGGCCATCATCACATCCGTCGCGCGACGAATGGCATCGACGAGGCTTTCCTTACAACCGTATTTGTTATCGAATTTGCTTTTCGTCACCGAGTCGTTGACGTTGATTGCCGGAACGGGCAGCGTGCCTTTCTGCATGCGCTCGTAGAGGCGGTGCACGCCGGTAGTGGTTTCTTCAGAAATGCCTTTCACGTGCTGCACCAGTTCCGGATATTTATCCAGAACGATGTTGGTAAGGTCGCCGCCGTCGTCCAGAATCATGTTCAGCGGGCGGTCTTCCGAGCCAAAAAACAGCGTTTGCTCAATGCACCAGTCGGCTTCGGCCTGCGTTTGTCCTTTCCAGGCAAAAACGCCGATACCGGCAGCGGCAATGGCAGCAGCAGCTTGCTCCTGCGTCGAGAAAATATTGCAGGAAGACCACTTTACTTCTGCGCCCAGCGCCACCAGCGTTTCAATTAAAACGGCGGTTTGAATCGTCATGTGAAGGCAACCGGCAATGCGCGCACCTTTAAGGGGCTGCTGTTCGCGGTATTCTTCGCGGATCGCCATCAGGCCCGGCATTTCGGCTTCGGCGAGGCGGATTTCCTTGCGGCCCCACTCGGCCAGTGAAATATCGCGCACTTTATAGGGCAGCGCGAAGTCAATTCCTTTTTCGGTTTGGATATTCATCTCAGATTTTGGGTTGGATTTTCTTTTTTGCGAAACGCAAAAGGGACATGCAAATTTATCAACCAAAAGGATATTCATCTAAAACCCTGCAAAAAAACAGTATCTTATACTTAAAAAGCGTTCTTTTGCAGAACAAATTTCCGGAAAAATCATGCCCAAGACCCTTCCTGTAGTAGAAAACCCTACGCTCGATGCAACCGATCTGGCCCTGCTGCGTATCCTGGAAGGAAATGCCCGCATTTCGGTGAAAGAGCTGGCCCAAAAAGTGCATCTGAGCGCCACGCCCGTTCATGAACGATTGAAGCGGCTGGAGGCTTCCGGCGTGATTAAAAGCTATGCAGCCGTGCTCGACGCCCGCAAGCTCGGCAAGAGCCTGATGGTGATTTGCTATGTATCGCTGAAACAGCACAGCAAAAAAGCCGGTACGCAATTTATCAAAGCCATTGGAGCCCTGGACGCCGTGGTGGAATGCCTGACGATTTCCGGAAATTTCGACTTTATGCTGAAGGTCATCTGCGCCAATATGGACGATTACTACCACTTTCACGTCCACGAACTGAGCGCGATCGACAATGTGGGCAATGTGCAAAGCACTTTCGTAATGGGCGTGGTTAAGCAAAGCTACCGGCTGCTGTAAAGCTGACGCCGTTGGAGGCTACGCCGTTTTAATTTCTTAAAGCAGCGCAAGGTCCAACAGAAAAAGAAAATCGTTTCCAACGCCGAAGGCTCCAACGGCGAAGCGTTCCAACATCCGCCAAAGGCGGCTCCCAACCCTTCCTGCGGTATCTTTGTGAGTCGTTTTTTATTCATTCCTGATGCTGCAAAAACTGGATATCCGCAACTACGCCATCATCGAGTCGCTGACCCTGGAGCCGGATGCCCATCTCAATACCGTAACCGGCGAAACCGGTGCGGGAAAGTCTATTATTCTGGGTGCCTTGTCCCTCATCCTGGGCGAGCGCGCCGACACTTCCATGCTGATTTACAAAGACCGGAAATGCAGCATCGAAGCTGTTTTTGATGCCGCCGGAAACACCGCTTTTTCGGAGGCCCTGCGCGCCGCTGAGCTCGACGAAGAGCCCGACGGCAAGTGTATTATCCGCCGCGAAATTGCCGCCTCCGGCAAAAGCCGTGCTTTTGTGAACGACACGCCGGTAAACCTGGCCGTACTCAACGAACTGACCTCGCTGCTCGTGGATCTGCACCAGCAGTTCGACCACCTGGCCCTACAGGACGACCGCTTCGCGCTGGACGTAACCGACGCCATGGCCGGCGCTTTTCCGCTGCGGGCCGATTATGGCGCGGCTTGGCAGCAATACCGCAAAGCTGTGGCAGCGCTTCAGGCTCTGGAGCAGCAGCAGGCGCAATGGCAGAAAGAAGCCGACTACAAGCAGTTTCTGTATGATGAGTTGCACGCGGCAGCCTTTCAGTCCGGCGAAATTGAAGATGCCGATCAGCAGCTCCGGCAGGTGTCGCACACCGAAAAAATTCTGAGCGTGTTGCAAAGCAGCCTTTATGTGCTGGACGAAGGCGAGCAGCCCTTGTTGCAGGAATTCCGGCGCACGTCGCAGCAGCTGAATGGCATTTCGTCCATTTTTCCGGCGGTGGATCCCCTGGTGGAGCGGATGAATACCGCCTTTGTGGAACTGCGCGACCTGACCGACGAATTGGCAAGGCTGGAAGCCACGCTGCCGCTCGACCCGGCAGAAGCTGCCCGCCTGCAGGAGCGCTTCGATTTGGGCTATAAATTGCTGAAAAAACACAGTCTTACAACTACGGAGGAATTGATTGCCTTGCACGACAGTCTGGAAACAGATCTGCAAGCCTCGCTGGACCTGAGCGAAAACATCGAAAAGCGGCGTAAAGAGGTGGAAGCCGCCCGCACTAAAATGCTTAAAACCGGCGAGAAGCTGACGGCCGCCCGGAAGAAGATTGCGCCGCAGATTTCCGGAAAAATCACCGAGTTGCTGGGCCTCGTCGGCATGCCGAATGCCTTGTTCGAGATTCAGATTACCCCGCTGAAAGAGCCGCAGGCCCTGGGCATGGATGCCGTTATGCTGTTGCTGGATGCCAACAAAAGCGGGCGGTTTGCCCCGGTGCAGAAAGCGGCCTCCGGCGGGGAGATGGCCCGCATTATGCTGTGCATTAAAAGCCTCACGGCCCGCGCGATGCACCTGCCGACCCTGATTTTTGACGAAGTGGACACCGGGATTTCCGGCGAGGCGGCGCGGCAGGTAAGCTTGCTGCTCAAGGACCTCGCCGACTACCATCAGGTGATTTGCATTACACACCAGCCGCAGGTAGCGGCCCGTGGCGACCGCCACTATTTTGTATATAAAGAGGCCGATGGCGGCGAGCGCATCCAAACCAAAATCCGGGTCCTGGAGCCGCAGGAACGCGTCTCGGCCATTGCCCGGATGATTGGCGGCGAAGCGCCGAGCGCGGCCGCTTTGGAAAACGCGCGGGAGCTGGTGGAGAGTGTATAAACCGCTTCCAATCCGCTACGATTTCCGGAAAAACAGGTTGTATTTCCGGGATTTTTTTGCCCTGCTTACACAAAATAAGGCGGCAGGCCACTGCCCGGAATCGCACCGGGGCGGAAGGCCCGGCCGATCATGCCCAGCACCGCCGGAATGGCGGTGAGGGTCAGCTGCCGGGTGGCGTCGCGGGACAATCCGCTTTTATGGGCAATATCGTCGATAACGGCCCCTTCATTGCCGCCCAACACCGTGCGAACCAGATCGTCGTTGTCTGCTATCCACTCGTGGTAGTCTTCGCTACGCAGCAATTCACCCGGATCGCTGTAGGCCGCGTCATCGCTGTAGCGGGTCGTAAGGCTGGCCAGCTCTGTGCTGTCAGAATTGTCTTTTGCCGCTTCCAGCAGGTAAGGCACAATCCCGCTAAGGGCATATTGGATTGCTTCGGGCGCCTCCCCCAGCATAGATGCAGCCTGCTTTATGGTTTCGGGCGTGAAAAGCGCGAGCGTTTCTTCAAAAAGGTGGTCTTGTCGCATGAGAACATTTCTTTTGAGGACTTATACAAATAAAAACAATACCATTACTTTTTTATAGAAAGAAACGCGCCTTCCCGGCCGCACCAGTCAGCGAGGGCAAAGCTTTTCAGTTTTTTCCCGTTCTGCCTGCTATATTTAAGGCCTTCTTTCATTTCTTAAAGTTTTTATGACCCTCTTTTATCTCGTACCTCTCTTCGGTCTGCTGGCCCTGCTGTTTACGGCGCTGCGGGGCAACTGGGTGAGCGCGCAACCGGCCGGTAACGACCGCATGCGGGAAATTTCCCGCTACATCGCCGAAGGCGCGATGGCCTTCCTCAAAGCCGAGTACAAAGTGCTGACC
>JAEVZP010000222.1 GCA_023392185.1 Bacteroidota bacterium | reverse complement strand
GGCAGATACTGCGCATAACCCAGGGCAGCAACACCGCGCGGCACGATCGAGACTTTAATCAGTGGGTGCGCATGCTCAAGGAACCAGCCGCAAATCGCATGTCCGGCTTCGTGGTAGGCAATCACTTTTTTCTCCTCCGGAGAGATAATCTTGTTTTTCTTTTCCAGCCCGCCAATCACCCGGTCAATTGCATCATGGAAATCCTGCATTTCTACCTGCTCTTTGCCTTTACGGGCAGCGATAAGCGCGGCTTCGTTACAGATATTGGCAATGTCGGCACCGGCAAAACCCGGTGTTTGATTGGCCAGTTTGTCTACATTCAGCCCGGGTGCTTTCTTAATCCCTTGCAGGTGCACCTCGAAAATCATCTTACGACCTTTTACGTCTGGCACGTCGATAGAAATCTGACGGTCGAAACGGCCGGGGCGCAGCAGGGCCGCATCAAGTACGTCGGGGCGGTTGGTTGCAGCAAGGATAATGATACCGGAATCGCCGGAAAAACCGTCCATTTCCACCAGGAGCTGGTTGAGGGTATTCTCGCGCTCATCGTTGCTCATCATCATGTTTTTGCCACGGGCACGGCCAATCGCGTCGATCTCATCAATAAAGACGATACACGGTGCTTTTTCGCGGGCCTGCTTAAAGAGGTCGCGCACACGGGAGGCACCCACCCCTACAAAGAGTTCCACAAAGTCGGAACCACTCATAGAGAAGAACGGCACCTGTGCTTCACCGGCCACAGCTTTTGCCAGGAGGGTTTTACCCGTGCCCGGGGGGCCTACGAGCAGGGCTCCTTTCGGAATCTTTCCACCCAGGGCAGTGTATTTCTTGGGGTTTTTCAGGAAATCAACGATCTCCATCACTTCTACTTTGGCTTCATCGAGCCCGGCCACATCATTAAAGGTGATGTTGACTTTCGTGCCTTTTTCAAAGAGCTGTGCCTTCGACTTGCCGATGTTGAAAATACCGCCCGGACCGCCTGCACCACCGCCTGCACCGCCCATCTTGCGCATAATGAGAAACCACATGCCCACCAGCAGAATGAGGGGGAGCAGGAAGGAGCCCAGCAGTTCACGCAGCAGGTTGCGATCCTGATCATAAGTGACTTCCACCTGGCTGTAGGCCGGGTTGGTTTCCTGTGCTTCCTTTTCGGCATCGCGCAGGTTGGCTTCAAAAGACTCTACTGAGCCAATTTTAAAAGTGAGGGCAGGGCCCTTGCTGGCCTGTGGGGCTATGCGGCCGGAGGGCGCCGTGTTGGTTGCTTCTCCGTTTTTGAGAAACGCCTGCGCTTCGAGAGTATTGGTGATGACCACGATTTTACTCACGCGACCTGTCAGAAGGTATTCGTTTTTGAACTTCTGAAACGAGATACTTTCTGCGGTGCTGCCCATGCCGCCACTGAAAAAGTTCAGTCCGATGAGCGTCAGCACGATAAAACCGTAAATCCAGTAGATATTGAACCGCGGGCCTTTTCGGGGCGTCTTTCCGTCGGGTAGCGGTTGCTGATTGTTTTCTTCCATACCAATCACGCATCTTTAGAGATGCGTTCAAATAAGAACGTGAATTGAGAATTATTGTTTGCCGGTGTCGAGATGCTCGGTGCGGCCAGCGTCAGCCCACAGGCTGTCCAGATCATAAAATTTCCGGTAATCAGGCGTCAGGATGTGAACCACAATGTTTACATAGTCCAAAAGCGTCCACTGCTGTCCGTCTTCCCGATGATAAGGATATTCGCCGGTCGTGTTCTTGACGTCTTCCTGAATTGCGTCGGCAATGGCTTTGATCTGGGTATAAGATTCAGCCTGCGTCAGCACAAAAAAATCAGCGACCGCTTCGTCAATTTTCCGCAGGTCCAGCGACACCGTCTGTTCGCCTTTTTTTTCGGCGATCGCTTCCACGATGAGTTTGAAAAGCTTGCTGTTACGGGTGAGCCTTGCCGCCGCTTTGGGTCGGCTTTGCAGGGCAGCTACGATTTTCTCCAAATGATGTTTTTAAAGTTGATGTTTGTCCGGAATTACATGATGCGATTTAGGACATTCAAAGTTAGGTAAATAATAAGCGGCAAGCCTTAATAAACCTTAAAAAGACACCTTCTTATTCCGTGCGTCTTCCTACGCAAGAAACATACCAGTTTGATTTTCTGCCGTTCAGGCAGGAAATTCCTTCGGCTGATGCCACCTTTGCGCTTTTTTTCCGGAAATATTGATCCTGCATGCAACTTCCTTGTCCTGAATGGCATACTTCGCTCGACAGTACCAACAGTTATCTACTCCGGAAGCTGGATGCCGAGGGCGCTTTGCCCGACGGCTATGCCGTGGTCGCCCATCACCAAACACAGGGTCGGGGACAACGCAATAATACCTGGACGGATGTGGCGGGCAAAAGCCTGCTCTTCTCCGTTGCCGGCCGGCCCGCTGCGTCTTTGATCCAGCAGCCTCTTTTGAGTTTTGGGATCGCCGTAGCCATCGCCGAAAGCCTTGAAAAGATGTTTGGCTTAAGGGAATTGTCTCTCAAATGGCCAAACGATCTGATGCTGTCCGGCCGAAAGCTGGGTGGTATCCTCATTGAAAACAGTCTGCGCGGCAGCGATTGGCAACTGGCAGTCATAGGTGTGGGCATCAACCTGCTGCCCACACCTGCCGGGGAAGGTTTCCGGACACCGCCTGCTTTTTTGGCAGCACATACCCCGGTTCCTATCGATGCAGCAAAACTGGTGCTCGCTCTGCAGGCGGCCATCGCCTCTTGCATCACACAGCCCCTTCCCGCTGATCTGCTGCAACGCTATAACAACCGCTTATACCGGCGGGGCAAAACGCAGACATTCGAAACCAAAGGCAGCCGGTGGCAGGGCACTGTCGAAAGCGCTATGGCAGATGGCCGGCTGCTCGTGAACCGGGACGGCGAAAGCCGGCTTTGCCTGCATGGTCATGATCTTTGGATTCCGGAAGGACCCTAAATCTGTTTTGATTTTTTACGATTCATGCAAAAGAATGCTTCTAAAATCCTGCTGCTGCCCGCCGTCCTGATCTACCTCGTGCGGTGGATCGGCATTCGGTTTTTCGACAGTGAATTCCTGGTTCAGGCAGCGCCACTGCACTATTTATTGCTTGCAGCCCTGCTTCTCATCAGTGTGCGCCGCGAGCCCAAAAAGATTTTGTGGATGGCGCTGGTGGCACTCGGAAGCTTTGCCGTCATTGGGCTGGCAGTGGCGCCTTCTGCATCGTTCTGGGGGGCGGCCGTAGGGCAGCCGCTGGGAGGCGTGCCGCTCCTGGCCGGTTTGTATGCTATGATTGTTTTTTCCGGAATCAGCGCTCTGGTAGCGCTTGCGCACATGCCACTGTGGCAAAAACTAACGGCTGCTGCGCTTTTAAGCCTTGTGTTTGCTTTCTTGCTGACTCTTTCCGGTCCGGTGCTCGACTATTGGCCGCGCGATAGCTGGTCTTTCTCCGCAGCCTTTTTGGGCGGCAGCGCACTGTTGGCAGCCGCCGCGTCGGGTACATGGTTTGGGCTGCGCCTGCGTGCGGGCCACTTTGCAATCGTATTGTTGTTGCTGGAAGGCATCTTTCTGGCTTTAATGCGCCTTTAAAAAGCGTTTTTTCCGGAAATCGCTATCCAGTTTTGCAGTAATCGGAGCCCATCAGGGGTGCCAATCGATTCAGGATGAAACTGAAAGCCGGTGCAGGAGAGGCGCTCGTGAATCATTACCTGGATGGCGCTGTCGTCGGTAGAATGTGCCACTGCTTGCAGTCCGGTTCCTTCAAGGCTATCGATGGCAAGCGAATGATAGCGCATCACTTCAAACGGATTCGGCAGATTCCGGAAAAGCGGGTGGTTTTGAGGATAAGCCACCTGGCTGGTAAAACCATGCAGGGGCTGCGGTGCTTTCCGGAGCCGGGCCCCAAAATGAACCCCAAGTGCCTGATGGCCCAGGCAGATGCCGAGGATTGGAATCCGTTCGGCAAAATAGGCAATGGCTTCGAGGGTAATGCCGGCCTCTGCCGGCGTTTGCGGCCCGGGAGAGATAATCAGCCGCTCCGGTTGCAGATCTATAAGGGTTTGAAGGGAAGTGCCATGACTTGGTACCACCCGGCAATCTGCCGCGCCGGCGAGCAGCAGGCTGTGGTGCAGAATATGGGTAAAGGAATCCCGGTTGTCCAGCAGCAGCCACATAATAAAAGAAGGTCAGGGAAGGGTAATTTCCGGAAAATGGCGCTTTATTTCGGTATCCGCACGCCTTCGATAAAGGTGGAAAGTTCTTCGAAGAGCGATTTCACAAAAGGAATGACCAGGCCGATCCTGGAAAAAATGTAGGGTGCCAGCGGCTCGATGATCGGGTAGAGGTGTGAGCTACTGATGGTCTCGGGGGGCAGCAGATTCGTGCGGCTCCCAAGCCACATGAGACAACTCCAGACCAGTGCAAAAATGAGGACCTGAACGCCTGCGCCAATGGCCCGGTTGACTCCCGAAAGGCCGGTTGCCCGCAACACCCCATGGATGGTACGCGAGGCCAGCCGCATCAAAAGTCCCAGTCCTATAAAGGTGACGATGAAACCGGCTGTGGTGCTTTTGGCACCAAAGGCATAACCGTGGCGCACAAACCATTCGCCGATTTGGCCGGAAAATTTCACTGAAACGATAAGCCCCACCAGGGTAGCCAGCAGGTAAAGCAGTGACATGACGATGCCCCGCCGCCAGCCCTTCCAGGCCGCATACCCCAGCGTGAGGGCCAAAATCACATCCAGACTCATTTCTTTTTATTTACGGCTGCCGTGCTCAATCCTCCCGGGCCGGGCTAGCGTGCCAGCATCTTTTTCACGATCTCCGAAATGGCTTTGCCATCGGCCCGACCGGCCAGCGATTTGCTGGCCATACCCATCACACGACCCATATCTGCGGGAGTGGAAGCGCCGGTTTCGGTCAGGATGCGGCTGATGGCTTCTTCCAGCTCTGCTTCGGTCATCTGCTGGGGTAAAAACTGCTCGATGATCGCCAGCTCTTCGCGCTCGGTAGCTGCGAGGTCCTCACGGCCTTGCTGTGTGAAGATCTCCAGCGAGTCGCGGCGCTGCTTGGCCAGCTTTTGCAGCATTTTCTGCTCGGCGGTTTCGGTCATTTCTCCGGAAAACCCTTCTGCTGTTTTCTCTACCAGGATGGCTGCCTTGATAGCGCGCAGGGTGCGCAGCGCCGCTTCGTCTTTGGCTTTCATCGCAGTTTTGAGGGCGTCCATAATGCGGTTTTCCAGTTTGATTGCTTCCATGCTGTGATTTCTTTGAAATGAAGAGGAGGAAAAGGATGCGAAATTGAGCTAAAAAATCGGGACCCATCTACCAGTCGTCCCGGTGCCTTTGCGGAATGGCTTTCTCCACCTGTGCAGCGCAATACGCCTCAAAGGTTTCGGTTTCGACTTCGGGTGTGTCTATGGGGTATTGCAGCAGCCGGTTGTTGAGGCAGTCGATCGTCAACACGCCCCGGCGATACAACACCTGCTTGAGATCCCGCCAGGGCAGTTGCCTGGACTGAAGACCGGCGCGGCGCACGATTCCATTCTCACCCACCTCGATAACGGTGTCCGCCGGGGCGCGTTTTTCGAAAAGAGCCGCAGCAAGTGCCAGGATAAAAAGCAACAGAAAAAGCAAGGCCGGTATTTCCCATCCACTGAGGTAAAATAAAATGCTCCCCCCACTCAGGAGAACCAGCTCCAACACCCGCAGCAGTCCCGCAAAGCGCTCGCGCCGGACGGCAGAAACACTCAGCGTATAGACTGCAATGCCGCCCAGAAAACACAACAGGCCGAAGAGGCCAAAGGTGCCGACCGCAATCTTGAAATGCGGGGATATGCCTGTATACCAAAACAACACCACGCAAAAAAGACCGGCGGCAAACAGTACGAAGCTGATGAGCAGGTGTAGGGCGAGCGTTTGCCGGTGTGGCTGATGCGTGGAAGGGATTCGAAAGCGAAATAAGGTATTGTTCATCCTCAGGGTTGGTTTTCGGCAGCTGTTTCTACCGTTTCGGGCAAGGCGATCTCACGGTCGCGCAGATTTTTTAAAAGGTCACCTTGCAGCGTTAATTGTCCTGCTGCACCCAGCATCTGGATCCGAAACAGCAAGGCAGCCTCGTCGGTTTGGAGCTTTTGTTTAAGCACCAGCTGACTCGCCAGCCGTCCGGCTTTCACAGGACCGGAGCGCAGCCCCTGCAGCAGGTCGCGGTCAAAGTAGGCCGCTTCTTCGGTTGCAATCTTTTTGCCTTCCTTTAAAAACCGGTAAAAGCTTTCTTTAGCAGCGATCTGTGCCCAAGCCTCTGCATCGATCTCTGCTTCGGCCGGCGAAAGCGGACGCGCGAGGCGGCGGGCTTTTACAAATTCGCGGGCCGGCACCTGGTCGAAAGACTGGGGGAAAAATACTTTTCCATTTTCATCTAAGAACGGAAGACCGGCAATGTTGATCAGAAACACCCGGCCGGTGTGCTTGCCCAGGTAGCGCAGGCTATGAGAATAAGCCACTACATCGGCGGCAGCGGGTGCCATCCAGAACCAGATCCGTGCCTGCGGCGTTTTCTGTAAAATATTGGATGCCTGGAGCAACTTTTCCTCTTGCAGACTTTGAGGCGGAATGGCGTCCCCGGCCATTCCCAAAACGGCCCGCCAATAGGCAGCACGCACTTTGTGGAAACTTTCACCTGCTTCGCGGTGTAGCGGACCATGGTGGAGCCGGTCGGGTAAGGCAATAACCTCACCCGCCAGTGCTGGCTCCAGCAGCAGTGCTTCCCGCAGGCGATCCGCTGCTGCATCTCCGCTTATCAGGTGAACAATCATGGCTGCGAAAATACTAGCGCAAAAGACGCAAACAACCGCACGGGCAAACTGCCTGTGGAAAAGAGTTTTTCAGCGCAAAATTTGCTGTCTCCGAAAGGCCGCTCATCTCCTCTTAAACGCTTTGTAGTACAGGGTTTTAATTAAAATTAAATTAACATTTTAAGGTCCGTCAGGATAAACATCGGAGCCCTTGTATTGTTTTTATTCTGTACTTCTCAACAAGCAAAACCAAGCAATGAAAACGATTGAAAAATCAATGGCACAACAGACGAGCAACGACGCTATCCTGACGAGCATTATTACCAACGGAGACCTTTCCAAACTCAGCGCTGACCAAAAGGTTGCTTACTATCGCAACTTTTGCGAGCGCCTCGGCCTTGACCCAATGAGCCAGCCTTTTAAGCTGCTCCGACTGAACGGAAAGGAAATCCTGTATTGTGATCGCAGTGGTACCCAACAATTGAACAAA
>JAEVZP010000118.1 GCA_023392185.1 Bacteroidota bacterium | reverse complement strand
AGAATATTCCGGCCAAAATTGAGAAGACCCTGCAACTCGATGCGCAGATCCGGGAAATCGCTCAGATCTATAAAGACGCTGCAAGCTTCCTGTATCTCGGCCGCGGGGTCAACTTCCCCGTAGCGCTCGAAGGTGCGCTGAAGTTGAAAGAAATCTCCTATATCCATGCAGAAGGCTATCCGGCTGCCGAGATGAAACACGGCCCTATTGCGCTCATCGATGAAAACATGCCGGTGGTGTTCCTCGCTACCAACGAAAGCGCCTACGAGAAAATCGTTTCCAATGTGCAGGAAGTAAAGGCCCGTAAAGGCAAGGTAATTGCGATCGTCAACGAAGGCGATACGCAGATCAAAGCCCTGGCCGACCACGTCATCGAGGTGCCGGCCACCGAAGAAATGTTCAGCCCGCTGATCACCATCGTGCCCTTGCAGTTGCTTTCCTACCATATCGCCATTATGCGGGGGTGCGACGTAGATCAGCCGCGCAACCTGGCTAAGAGTGTAACGGTAGAGTAATGCGGAAGCTTTATTGATCTATTTGTTCTAAACAAAAAAAAGCAGTGCATCCGTGCACTGCTTTTTTTGTTTAAATCTATCCGGCCATGCCTGCATCCATACTGGAACGGGGCCTTTTTTCCGGAAATTTCCGGAAAAAAGGCCCGCCGTCTAAAGCAGGAAGCACCTAATGAACCCCTTTCGGAGGGCAACCGCAACAGAAAATATCCCGGAAAAGGGGGATTTGATAACAATATTTTTTTCGAAAAAAGCCTGCGGCGTATGTTGAGCGACTTATGACGGGCTCCTGTTTTGACAAAACCAGCTTTCTGATCCTGAATTGCCTCTGGATACTTTGTTTTTCCTGTAAGCAGAGAGCCGTTCCGGATGCCTTGGCACAGACCGACTCGGTGCGCATTACCGGTTTCTATGCAAAAGGAAAAGAAGCCCTGCGTACCGGCGATACTGTAGCTGCCCAAAGCGCTTTTGAAGAAGGGCTGCGCCAAAGCGAGGCAGCCGGTGCGCCTTTGTTGGAGGGCTTTGGATGGGCCTGGCTTACGAGTTATCACACCCAAACCGGACATTACGATGCCGCCCGGGGCACAGGCGCAAAGGCACTGCGGATTTTCGACTCGCTCAAGTATCAGGAAGGACTCTACCTCCAAACCCGGCTGGAACTGCTCAGTCAGCTACAACTTAGCAACGCCCATCTGCGTCTGACGGAAGAAGGGCTTCGAATTCTTGCGGAAGCCAAGGCTGCCCAGGATACTCCGGCCATGGCCCGGGCGCTGGTGCTGATGGGCAGTGCCGGCACCGAAATTACAGGAGACGACCGCGAGTTGCGCTATCAGGAAAAAGCCGTTGCCCTGCTGCGGCAGACGTCCGATCCATCTACGCTGCCCATGACGCTCAACAACCTGAGCCTGGCTTATTGCGACCACGGCCGCGAAGCCGAGGCACTGGAGCTGTGCCGGGAGGCCCTCGCCCATCCCAAGCCCGACCTACGGGTGGACGGCTACACCTATGCCTATATGGGGCGCGCTTTTCTGGGGCTGGGGGAAATTGATTCGGCGCGCTTTTATCTGGATCAATCCGGGGAAATTGCCCATCGGTACAATGACCCGAAGATGAAACTCAACCTCCTCGGTCTGTATGCCGGTATGTATCAGGAAGAAGGCCGCTATGCCAAAGCCATCGCCCGTTTCGACAGCGGCATCCGGCTGATGGAGCAAACCGGTATCACGGCTCTGCTGCCTGCTTTTCAGCTCGGGCGGGGAGAAGCCTTCCAGGCAAGCGGCGACCACCGGCAGGCCTTGCGCGCCTATGTGACTGCCGACAGCATGCTGGCCGCCTTGCGCGAAGAATCGGTTCGTAAGGAAATCGCAGCCCTTGAAACCCGGTATCAAACACGCGAAAAAGAAGCAGCTATCCAAAACCTGTCCCGCACCACAATGCAGCAGCGGGCCTGGCTCATCGGCGTAGGTGGGTTGCTGGCCCTCACAGTCGTGCTCGGCACCTTTGCCGGCCTGCAATATCGGAAACAGCGACGAGCCAATCAATTGGTGGCCGCACAGGCAGAGTATCTTGGGTGGTTAATGAAGGAAATCCATCACCGGCTCAAAAACAACCTTCAGGTCATTACCTCGCTGATCAACATGCAGATCCGAAAGGGCGTGACGCCTGAAACCGAACAAGTGCTTTCCGATACAGTAATGCGCATCCATGCCATCGCGCTGATCCATCAAAAGCTGTATCAGCATACCGCGCAGGAAACCGTTTCGTTAGAACCCTATCTGCGCCTGCTGGTCGACTCAATTCAGTCGGTTCATGGTCCCGCTCAGGCAGATATCAGGACGCTGCTGCAACTCGACACCAGCACGGTGGTGCTGCTGGGGCTGCTGCTCACCGAACTGATTACCAACTCCTATAAACACGGGCGACAGCCAGACCGGGAATTGCACATCACTATTGAGCTGACTGCCACGCCGGATGGATACAGGCTCCTCTACACAGACAACGGACCAGGTATGCCGCAGCCGGTCAGCCTTCCGGCTAAAACCATGGGCACCACGATCATTCAGCTGATGGCGCGGCAGCTGGGCGGCCATTTTGTCTTTGAAAATAAGGCCGGTCTCCGGGGCACTCTTCTTTTCAAAGACGAAGCACAGCGCCGACAGCAGGCCTGAGCCCTGCCGGGGACGTTAGGGCCCGTTTTTCGTAAAAAGGGTGGTAAAAGGAAATTTTTGTAAGAGCTGTGTCTGTTAGCGGCTCCGGATAACCGAACTTGGCTGCAGATGAATATTCTGATCGTAGAAGATGAAATGATGGTGGCGCAGGACCTGCAGGAGACCCTGGAGCGTTACGGATTCCCCTACACCCGGACGGCAGGCAGCTACACCGAGGCCAAGGCTGTACTGGAGTCGCAGCCCATGCATCTGGCCCTGCTGGACATTCAGCTTTCGGGTTTTAAGACCGGCATAGATGTAGCGAAACTTATTCGGGAAACTACAGATATCCCTTTTATTTTCCTGACAGCTTTTGAAGATCTGGCAACCGTGCAGGAAGCATTGGCGACAAAGCCCAATGCCTATCTGCAAAAGCCCTGGAGTGATGCTACCCTGTATGCTGCCCTGCAACTGGCGCTCGCCGACTACCGGAAAGCAAAAAGTGCCGGCGAAGACACTGAGGATCTTTTGCTGATCCGCGAAGCGTTGTTTGTAAAAGAGCGGCAGCAATACATTCGGGTGCCGCTGGCTGATATTTATTTTATCCATAGTGAAGGAAATTATATGGAGCTTCAACTCAGGGACCGGAAATACCTCATACGGGTGCCACAGAAAACCTTGCTCGCGCAGCTGCCTGCTTTCTTCATGAAAATCCATAAGTCCTATATCATCAACAACAACCGATTAGCGGCAGTGGGCTCAGACAGTCTGACCGTCGGGGAGTGGGTGCTTCCCCTTTCCGGAAATTACCGGGCTGAGTTGCTTAAAAAACTGCCCCGGTTTTCCTGATTTTCAGCACGGGCCGGTAAGCAAAAGGCGGGCTACTTTGGGAATTAAATCCCAAAAACAGGCTGGTTCATCCCAAACCGTTGCAGGATCTCTTTCCACGCTTCTATGTTTGTCCCTGCAATGCCCTTTTCAGGTAGGCGGCGTTTGAAGGGAAAAAAGTTGTGGTGGATATGATCCAAATGCTTGGGCAGAAACGTTATTAGCACAAATCAGCAATGCTACCGGTTCCGATATGGAACCCAAAAAGGGGGGGAGAAGCTGCGCGCTGTTTCTACAGCGCGCAGTTCCCTGATTCAGACAAGCGGCTGACCGAAACACCTGTCTTTGTGCCGGTTCGGATCCAGAAAAATGCGGATGTACGACGGCTGTTTTTCTGTGGGGCAGAATCTCCTTTCCGAATGAGATATCAAATCACCAATAGGCAGCAGTATGCGGTAGTCAGAAACTTGTGCTCTAATAAAGCTTGAAGGGTCAAGTCTAATTAATGGAAGCTTTTTCAGCCGAACCAGCCTGCAATTCGGAATTTAGAATGAGTCAAACAGGTTGCCCTGATTTTGCACCGGCACCTGGAAATCAGCCGTGTTATATTCCATGTGCCGGGTATTGAGGCCGTATTTCCGGGTATACAGCCGGAACTGCTGCTCAATGATGTCGGCCATTGGACCGGTGCCACGCTTGCGCTCGCCAAATACAGAAGAAGAAACCTCGCCCTGATGCACCTCCCGGATGCTGTTCCAGATTTTATCGGCCCGGTCGGGCAGGGTGTTGTGGAGCCACTCTTTGAAAAGCATCCCCACGGCTCCGTTGAGCCTTACAATGGTATAACCGGCCCAGGCAGCACCCGCACCGGCTGCTGCCTCCAGCACCGCCGGCATATGGCTGTCGTTGAGGCCGGGAATAATCGGGGCGGCCATCACACCGGTTGGAATGCCGGCCTGCGTCAGCGTTTCCAGCACCCGCAGGCGCTGCCGGTAGGCAGTGGTACGCGGCTCCAGAATACGCCGCAGGTCTTCGTCGAGCGAGGTGATGGAAGTAAAAACCCGTACCAGATTGCGCCGGGCCATTTCCTGAAGCAGGTCGAGGTCGCGCAGCACCAACTGGTTTTTGGTCACAATGCCCACCGGATTCCGGAATTCCAGGCAGACTTCGAGCAGCTGCCGCGTAATGCGCATCTGCCGCTCAATGGGCTGATAACAATCGGTGTTGCCGCTGAGCGAGATAACAGCCGGCTTCCAGTTTTTTCCGGACAAAAACTTGCGCAGCAACAGCGGTGCATCCTTCTTCACAACAATGCGGCTTTCAAAGTCCAGACCCGGACTGTAACCCCAGTATTCATGGGTATTCCGCGCATAGCAATAGATGCAACCATGCTCACAGCCCTGATACGGGTTGGCGCTCCAGAGCATCCCTACATCCGGACTGTCTACTTTATTGACAATCGTTTTGCTGTTCTCAAAAATATATTGCGTCTTACGCGGCGTTAGCTCCCAGTCGTCGATCGCTTCCGGATGCACGATTTCATAGCCGGTTTTGTCGAACCGGTTCTGGGGGTTGGATTGCGCACCGCGACCTTTATGCGGCGGAAAAGAAGATGCTGACACGAGGGGAAAAAGAAAGCGCCTGGCTTAAAATGATAAAAATCTGAAGAAACAAATCCTTGCTTTTGGAATCAATCGGGAATGGGGCCGCAAAGACCTCAAATAAAACAAAAAAGAAGCACTTTTGCTCACGCTTTTCTTTCTTTTTTTTCCGGAAAAAAATTTCGCTCCAATGCCTGTTACCACCATCCGGCCTGCAACATCCAAAGACCTTTCCTGCATCCGGGAGCTGGCCCAGCGTATCTGGCCGGTGGCCTACGGCAGGCTGCTTTCAAAAGCCCAGCTGGACTATATGCTGTCGCTTTTCTACACCGAAGAAAGCCTGCGGGAACAAATGAGCGCAGGGCAGGAATTTTTTCTGGTAGCGGAAAAAGAAACCGTGCTTGGTTTTGCAGCCGTTGGCCCGGTGGCATCCGGCGTCTGGAAGCTGCACAAGCTGTATATTTTGCCGCAGGAGCAAGGCCGGGGACTGGGAAAAGCACTGCTCGATCATGTGGCCACTCATGCCCGTAGCAAGGGCGCGGCAGCGCTCATACTACAGGTGAACCGCGAAAATCCCGCCCGGCACTTTTATGTCCACGAAGGATTTAAAATCATCGAAGAAAAAGATTTCGATATTGGCAGCGGCTTCTTTATGAACGATTTTGTTATGAAAAAAAATTTTAAGGAACAATTTTTATAGCACCTGAGAAGAAATCCCTACGATTATGAAAAAACTTCTTTTTTTTCCGGCACTTGCCATTGCAATAACGGCGGCTTCGTGTACCTCAACGACGACCACCGAAAACACAACCACAACCGATACTTTGATGACCACCCCCACAACGGATGTCAACGGCATGGCCCCGGCTGATAATACCGAAGGCGGCATCAGCACCGGTCCCTCCGAATCTTCTATGGAAGGCACCGGTATTGGTACGGGCATGGGCGCGGGTGGTGCCCTCAACAGTGCGGGTCGGGCCGGCAGCAATGCTGCGGGCGTAAACAGTGCGGGCAGCCGCTCGGGTACTTCAGTAAATACCAGCAGCCGCGCCGGGGCCATGGATAACCCGCCGCCGCCCGAGTCTGCAAACGGCAACGCAGGGCCGAATACCAACACCACCCATCCGCAAAGCACGTATCCGGAAGCCCAACCCGGTGCACCGGTCAACAGCCGTATGCCCAAGGGCACGAGCCGCTAACGGATTTTCCGGAAATGGCGGTCTGAAAAAAGATTCATTTGAGCAGTCTGCCCTTTGGGGAAAAGAAAGCCCGCTGCATCCAGGCAGCGGGCTTTCTTCTTGAAAACGAAATTCAAACAGCTTAATAAGCGTCCCAGAACTGCTCGGTGCGGGCAAAGAAGAAAGCGCCTTCGATAGCGGCGTTCTCATCCGAGTCAGAACCATGGACTGCGTTTTCGCCTACAGAGGCTGCATACTTCCTGCGGATGGTACCTTCCTCTGCTTCAGCCGGGTTGGTCGCGCCGATCAGTTTCCGGAAATCTGCCACAGCATTGTCTTTCTCCAGGATTGCCGCCACGATGGGGCCGGAAGCCATAAACTCGGTCAGCTCGCCATAGAAGGGCCGCTCGCTGTGAACGGCATAAAACAGACGGGCCTGCTCGGTGGCAAGGCGCGTGTATTTCATGGCTACGATGCGGAAGCCGGCTTCGTTGATCATTTGCAGAATGCCGCCGATATGCCCTTTGCGAACTGCGTCGGGCTTAATCATGGTAAAGGTTTGGTTGTTTTGCATAAAAAGAATTGATTTTTCGCCCGCAAAAGTAGGGCCGGAGCCGCAACCCAAACGATTGTTATTCCGGCAGGCCACGACGAGCCCAAAGCGCCGGCTTCCTTTCCGCCCTGGGGAAAACAAGACCCCTGCGCTTATGGAAAACAGTTGTCCTCTTCATTTGTTACCTTTTAATACGCCTGATGCGCACCGATAAAACCACTCTGCAAGACCTTTCTGTGTTTGGCCCCGAAGGCGGGGTGTTTCGCCTGCTCGACCGGGTGATTTCGGCGCAGGGACGCGACACCCTGCGCCGCATGATCACGATGCTGCCCGACACTTATGAAAGCCTTGCCGGGACGCAGCAGGTAGTACGCTGGTGGGCCCAAAACAAAGGTTTCTGGACCGGCCATATCTCCAACGGCACTATGGTGATG
>JAEVZP010000096.1 GCA_023392185.1 Bacteroidota bacterium | reverse complement strand
TTCAGGGTGTAGAGCGCAATTTCGACAAGGCGGCCAAGTACACCCGCTTTGAGTCTGGTATCCTCGAACAAATCAAGGCCTGTAACTCGGTGTACCGGATGAAGTTTCCGGTGCGCATCGGCGACGGCGTGGAAGTGATTGAGGCGTATCGTGTGCAGCACTCGCACCACAAGCTGCCCTGCAAAGGCGGTATCCGCTACTCGATGGATGTCAACCAGGACGAGGTGATGGCCCTGGCGGCCCTGATGACCTACAAGTGTGCGCTGGTGAACGTGCCGTTTGGCGGCGGCAAAGGCGGCATCAAGATCGACACGAAGAAGTACTCGGTTTTTGAACTGGAAAAAATCACCCGTCGCTATGCTTCGGAGCTGGTGAAGAAAAACTTTATCGGCGCCGGCATCGACGTGCCTGCACCCGACTACGGTTCCAGCGCCCGCGAAATGAGCTGGATCGCCGATACCTACGCTTCGCTGAACCCCGGCGACATCAACGCACTGGGCTGCGTAACCGGTAAGCCGGTAAGCCAGGGCGGTGTGCGCGGCCGCAAGGAAGCCACGGGTCTTGGTATCTTCTACGGCGTGCGCGAGTTCTGCAACTCCGAGGAAGACATGAAAAACCTGGGTCTTACGACCGGTATCGCGGGTAAGAAAATGATTATTCAGGGCCTCGGCAACGTGGGCTTCCACGCCGCCAAATTCTTCTACGATGCCGGTGCAATCCTCGTGGGCCTCGCCGAATACGAAGGCGGCCTGTACTGCGAAGAAGGCCTTGACCTTTATAAAGTAATGGAGCACCGCAAGACCACCGGTTCGATCCTGAACTACGGCAACGGTGCTACTGATTTCAAAAACTCGGCCGAAGTGCTGGAGCAGCCCTGCGATATTTTTGTTCCGGCTGCACTGGAAAACGTGGTGAACGGCAGCAACGCCGACCGCATCCAGGCCAAAATCATCGGCGAAGGTGCCAACGGTCCGCTGACACCGGAAGCCGACGAGATTCTGTTCAAAAAAGGCGTGGTGGTGATCCCCGACATGTTTCTGAATGCTGGTGGCGTAACCGTCTCTTACTTCGAGTGGTTGAAAAACCTCAGCCACGTGCGCTTTGGCCGTCTGGACAAGCGTTTCACCGAAAACCAGAATGCCAACATCGTAAACACGGTAGAAAGCATGACCGGCAAGAAGGTAACCGAGAAAGAGCGTAAGCTGCTGATGCGCGGCCCGGATGAAGAAGATCTGGTGTACTCCGGTCTGGAAGACACCATGATTGGCTCGCTGCACGAAATCCGCCAGGCACAAAAAGAGCATCCGGAAGTGGATATGCGTACGGCTGCCTTTATCGTTGCAATCAACAAGGTAGGTGCCGCCTACGAAGAGCTGGGCATCTTCCCGTAAATGACTTTACCGGTTTTCCGGAAAATGAGCTTAAAAAGGGCGTTTTTCTACTCATAGAAAAACGCCCTTTTTTTGGTAGTGTTTCCGAACGGATGCTGGAACCGAAGACTTTCGGAGAGGACGTTTCGGAACGGGTCCCCCATGACGACGCCCGCCAGGGCGCGCGTAAATCAGCCGAACCAGGTATTTGGAAGCGCTCCAGTTCCAGCATTCCGGGTGTCAGCCTGAGCGTGTCGAAGGTATTTTCCGTCATCTAAAAAGGACCGTCATTCATTTGGACACAATACCCAATCATTTCCCACTCTTTTGTCCTCCCAGAGCGGGATCCTGCAAGAGGTGAGACCCCGTTCCGGGGTGACAAAAGATCCGTACGAGAAAAGGGGGTTTCTTACCTTAATCTGTATTAGAAGGATGGATTCTAAGCGTCTATCCGAAAAATGGGTGTCAGACAGGTTCGGTCTCTTCCTTTTGTCCTCCCGGAACGGGATCATGCAATAGGTGAGACCCCGTTCCGGGAGTGACAAAAAAACCGTATAGTAAAAGAATGGAAATGTGTTAGAACACATGATGGAACCGAAAACATTCGGATATGGCGGAACGAGCCCGCCAGGAAGCACGTACAACAGCCGGAATAAGCATCTGGAAGCGCCCGTTTTACGTCATTCCATGCTTCACACGGAATTCCCGGAAGACTCGCCGGAAGGCATCGCCAGCATTAAAAAAGAATCGTTCATTAATCCCAACATACAACCCATTATTTATCCGAATATTTTATGAAAAAATTTGCATTTTTGGGATTTTATAACTTATTTTGTTTTTGATAAAATGCCACTACATATGATAATCTCCCCCCCCCCGCCCATTTTGCATTAAAATCAATTTCCCTATTCATTTTGCCCTTGTTTTTCGGTACTGTGGCAAGGGCCCAGAGCAACACTTTTCCGACCTCCGGTAATGTAGGCATCGGCACGGTAGCGCCCGTCTCCCGCCTGCAGATTCACAGTGGTTTTAGTACCGATTGCAACACCTATAATGGGCAGCCGGCGCTGAACATTCGGTGGACTACACCTTCTTCGCCTTGTATGGCTTACCCGGGACCTACGGGCAGTCCACCCCACGCTTTCCAAATATATTCTACGGTTGCAACGCTGGGGGCACCGGAGGTTCCCACTTTTATTGTGAATGCAGATGGAAATACCGGCATTGGAAGAGAACCTTCCGGAACGCACCGGTTTTCGGTAACGGGCGCCACGCTCCTGGGTGGTAGTTCAACCGTTGAAGGCAACGCTACCTTCCGGGGGAATATTTCACTGGCCCGGCCTGTTGACAACGCCGTACGCCTGATCCAGGGCTATTCTGCCTCGCAGGGTGTTTTCATCAGTGCCAACACCGGCTCCGGCGATGGCCCGGCCATAGAGCTTTACGGGAAAGATTATGCGCCTTTTCCGGAGCGCAAGGGCCACATCAGTTTTTCTTCTTACGGCAGTACCGGGCAAGGCATCAGCTTCAATAATTATGACCCGGCAACCAGCAGCTGGCGGCGCACGATGACGGTGACCAATGACAACCGCGTCTATATCGGTAACTACCAGCCTTCCGGAATTTATGCCGATTACAGGCTGGGTGTGGACGGCAGCATTATTTGTAAAAAAGCAGTCGTGCAGAATACGAGCTGGGCCGATTTTGTGTTCAGCCCGATTACCGGCTCCCGGAACTAGGCGAGGTCGAAAGCTTTATTAAAACCAACGGCCACCTGCCGGGCATTCCCACCGAAGCGGAAGTGCTCCAAAACGGCGTAGACATCGGCGAGATGAACAAGCTTCTGTTGCAAAAAATAGAAGAGCTGACGCTCTATGTGATCGAGCTGAAGAAAGAAACCGAGGCCCTGAAAGCAAAAAACAAATAAGCCGCTATGAAAAAGAGCCTCTTCTTTCTGCTGCTGCTTTTGTGCGGCGCGGCCACCGGCTTTAGCCAGTCGGGCTGGTACCAATGGAGCGATAGCGCCACGCAATCGAGCTTTAAATTTCCGGTTACGCCTATCATTACCGATACGCTGCACACCACGATGTACAACGGATCGGTGGACAGCCTGCTGGGCATCCAGGTGCATCTTTTCGACAGTGCCTGTTTCGACGCTACGGAACCCTTGCTGGCACAGGCGCTCAGCGCAAACAGTGGCGACACCCTGCGCGCCATCGCGCAACTGGCTCTCCTTACCACACAGGCGACCTTGTTTGCACTGGCAGATGTGCTTACCGACGACCGATCGGGTCTGGAGCTGGGGCTGGAGTTTTCCGAACTTCAATCCAATATCCCGACGCTGACGTTTATGCGGTATTTTATTCTGGGCAACCGGTTTTTGTGCTTTAGCATTACCGGCTCCAAAGACGACCTGCCGCGGTTTCTGAGCTATAAGGAAACGTTCTTTAACGCCATAAATTTTGACTGATGAAAAAGGTTTCTTTTACAGGGCTACTCCTTGCAGCCCTTACG
>JAEVZP010000186.1 GCA_023392185.1 Bacteroidota bacterium | reverse complement strand
GTCCACAAAGGTGCGCAGCCGACCGTAGCCGGCTTCACTGCGGCTGTAGTCCCAGCGGCTGCCGTCGAAAAGGCCGCTGCTGTCGCGGGTCAGCGTCAGGCGCGGGCTGCCTTCAAAATCGCTCCGGTAGCCCGCCGCGAGGTTCAGCCCTGCGTTGGGCAATTGCCGGAGGGTCACTTTCAGGGTGTCATTTCCGGAAATCAGGTCCGTTCCGCCCATATTCACAATGGCAGCATCAAGCGGGTAGCTTCCTACAGTCGCCAGATTCTTCGCCGGAAGCAGGATGGTATCGGTAGCATTCGCAGCCATGGTTTTAGCAGGCGTCAGCTGCCGGGCAGCATTTCCAAAGCGATAGCTGACCGCACAGGTAGCCGCTACCGGGCCATTGTTGCGCACGAGGAGCCCCACCTGTTGGCCACCGGTGAAAGCACTTTGAGTTCCTACCCGGCCGGTGGCCGGCGTGTGCAGGCGCAGTAAAGCAAGGTCCCCGGCTGCAAAAGCGCCGCAGGATTTTGCCGTATCCGGCACTTGCCACACGGCCCGGCTCCGGTAGCCTCTTTTACCTTGCAACAGGGGCCGGACGGCGAGGTACTGCATTTGTCCGGAGGGCAATCCGCCAAGCGTGTAAGTAGTTCCCAAAACGGTATCCACCGGCGTCATCCGGGCATCTTTCCACTGCAAAATTTCGTAGCCCTGTGCATTGGGAATGGCCGCCCAGTTGATGCTGAAATATCCGGGGCACTGGCTGGCACTGCGGGTCACCACCGGAATCCGGTTGACAACAAAAGGTCCGGATTCCGCCCCATCGCTTCCGCGGCTGATGCGCACCCGCGCGGCGGCCGTGTTGAGCGTTCCCGGGACCGCCCATGCAAACGCCCGCTGCGAGTCGCCCGCGGTTCCGATAGACGCCCAGCTGCCGCCATTGTCGGTGCTGTATTCGAGGGTGAAAGGCCCGGTGCTTTCCGGGGTTTCCCAGAAAATATTCAAGGCTCTTCCGGCCGCAACCGGAACCTCGGAAGTTGGCTGCAACAGGCGAATGCCGGGCGCGACAAAATCATAGACCAGCGCAGCGTTCAACACCGCTCCGGAGCGCGCCGTTCCCGCAACCTGCACCGTATAAGTGCCGGCTGCAGGCAAAGCAATCACCACCTGCTCTATATTGTTCAGCGTATCGATGCCGGGCTGCGCAGGCGCGTCGGGCTGTGCAGGATTGAGAACAAGGGGCCGCAACACGTTGCCGGCAGGGTCGGTAACAGTCAGGTCGAGGTCGTTGAGCAGGGCTTTGGCGGCGAGCGGCGAGGCAGCATCATCATCCCAGACCAGCAAAATTTTCGCCTCTGCCAGTCCGGCCGGAATCTGAACCGTGGCCGAAAAGCCGGGTTGCACCGGAGCCACCTGCCGACTTTCGTAGCGGCCCTCTTCCAGCGCCGCTACCGACCGTTGCAGATTGAACATCCCAAACCCCCATTTGTAATCCGGACCGGGATGACCGCGATCGTCGGCACATCCGGCAAGCAGTCCTTTCAATAACACGGCCGTTGGCAGCCGGTTGCCGTGCAGTTGTTTGTAGCGCTCGGTGAGCAGCGCTGCCGCACCAGCTACAGCCGGCGAAGCCATGCTGGTGCCGGTGTATTGCGCGTAGGTGTTGTTGGTGTAGGTGGAATACACGGAGGTGCCGAAAGCGCAGATTTCCGGCTTCAGTCGTCCGTCGCGCACCGGTCCTTTGGAGGAAGTGTGGCGGACGACCATGTCTTTTTGCACGTTGCCGACCACCAGGCTGTTTTTGGAGGGCTGAAAACTGCCGGGAACATTTCCAAAGCCGGGTGCCGGTGGACAAAGCAGAACGCCATCGTTGCCGGCCGCAAAAACGTGCAGCACATCGGGCAACTGACGGCTGAGGACATCCACCGCTGCGCTATAGGCGTCGTAAACACCTGCGGTGCTGCACTGCCCGACCTGCGCCGCATAGGAGTTGTTGGTGATATTCATTTCATACGACTGCCGGTATTGCGGGGTTTTCTGCAAGACCAGGTCATAGAGTGCCGCAATGACGGTGGCGCCGGGTGCCATGCCTGCTGCCGCACCATCGATGGTGCCGCCGCCGGCCACGGTTCCGCTTACATGGGTGCCATGATCAGCGGGCAATGCCGGATTGAAATTGATGGTTTTTGAAGCCAGATCCACATGTGTCATCGGGGCCGAGTTGTCGCCGACGCCCACCACCACGTTTTTTCCGGAAAGATTCCGGCCCATGGGGTTGGTCAAACTGGCCGGCAGGCTCAGCAGTGCCGTACCGGAGTAGCCGCGCTCATCATTGTTGAGCGGAATGCGCCCGGAAGCCGGCCCCACACTGATGACATACGGAAGCTGCACGATCTGCCCCAGCGCCGCCGCGCCGATCCGGAACCGCAGCATCCCGGCCAGGATGTCGGGCATCACTTCCTGCGCGCCCAGCTTTTCCAGGTCGGCCTGCACCCGCGCCGGCGCTATTTCTTGTGGAAAGGTCACCACCGTGGCCACTTCACCGGAAGCATTACGCATCCAGGCCGCATCTGCTTTCCACCAGGGTTCCAGCCGCCTCAGTGCTGCAATGGGATACCGGGCATGAAGCGCCTGCAAAGAAGCCTTCTGCTGGCCAAAGAGCAGGCTTACCCCACCCGGGAGCTGCCCCGATTTCCGGAAACCAGCCACCGTCTCTGTCTCAGAGAGAAGCCCACCAGCCGTTGTCTGTGCCCACTGCACGACCCACAGCCCGCTATCGGCAGCGGCGCCCCGGGCAGCTGCAAGCGCCGGGTAAGGGTCCAGGGTAAGAAGTCCTCTTTGAAGGGCCACTTTCACCGGCCGGGTTTCCTGCGCTGTCATCCAGGCACTTTGAAACAACAGCACAATCAAAAGTGCCACACGTATGTAAACCTTCGGCATGGAAAGCAGTTTTGGCAAAAGCTTTTAAAGGTAAGAAAACTCTCTGTGTAGAAAGGGATACGAAAAAAGCCGCCCCGGAGATGCGGAGCGGCTTTTTTTAAAAGGATACGACGGTGGGCTGACAATTACTTACCGGCTTCGTCTTCTGCTTTTTTCAGCTTGTCTTTCAGCGCAGCCAGGGCACCCAGGTCGCCGAGGGTTGGCTTCTCTACTTTTTGCTGAATGTTTTTCACCGTCTTCTTGGTTTCTTCAGAAGCGGCGCGGGCTTCTTTCTTCACCGCTTCGCGCTCTTCGGCTTTCTCCTGCTCCCAGATGCGGCTGTGGGAAACCACGATGCGCTTGTCGTTGCGATCGAACTCGATCACTACGAACTGGGCCGTTTCTTCCAGGTTCACGGTGCCGCCGTCTTCCTTGCGGAGGTGACGGGCCGGAGCGAAGGCTTCCAGACCATATTGCAGCTGCACGGTAGCGCCTTTGTCATCCTTGCGGATCACGGTGCCTTCGTGTGTGGAACCAATCGGGAAGATGGTTTCAAACGTATTCCACGGATCGTCTTCGGTTTGCTTGTGGCCGAGGCTCAGCTTGCGGGCGTCTTTGTCCACAGACAGCACCATCACGTCGATTTCGTCGCCGGCTTTGGTGAATTCGCTCGGGTGGTTGAAGCGCTTGGTCCAGGACAGGTCGGAGATGTGAATCATGCCGCCAATGCCTTTGTCCAGCTCTACGAATACGCCATACGGAGTGAGGTTTTTCACTGTGCCTTTGTGGCGGGTGTCTACGCCGTAGGTGTCTTCAATCACTTCCCACGGATCTTCTGTGAGTTGCTTGATCGAGAGGCTCATCTTGCGCTCTTCGCGGTCGAGGGTTACGATTTTAGCATCATACTCCTCGCCTACTTTAAAGTATTCCTTGGCGTTCACCGGCTGCGAGCTCCAGGTGATTTCCGAAACGTGCACGAGGCCTTCTACGCCCGGTGTGATTTCGAGGAAAGCACCGTAGTCTTCGATGTTCACCACTTTGCCGCGAACGGTAGAGCCTTCCTGAATGTCGGCATCGAGGTTGTCCCACGGATGCGGGGTCAGTTGCTTCAGGCCGAGGGAGATGCGCTTCTTCTCGTCGTCGAAATCGAGCACCACCACGTTGAGCTTCTGGCCGTTGGAAAGGACTTCGCTCGGGTGCTGCACGCGACCCCAGGAGATGTCGGTGATATAAAGGAGACCATCTACGCCGCCCAGGTCGATAAAGGCGCCGAAGTCGGTAACGTTCTTAACAGTTCCTTCGAGGACCTGACCTTTCTCCAGCTGGCCGATGATAACGGAGCGCTGGGCTTCGAGGTCAGATTCGATAAGAGCTTTGTGGGAAACAACGGCGTTGCGGATCTGCTCGTTGATTTTCACCACTTTAAAGTCCATGGTCTTGCCCACGTACTGATCGTAATCCGTAACCGGTTTTACGTCAATTTGGGAGCCGGGCAGGAAGGTTTCCAGACCGTTTACGTCTACAATCAGGCCACCCTTCGTTTTGGAAGTGATGGTACCGGTAACGATTTCGCCGGTTTTGTAGAAGTCCACGATGCGCTGCCAGGCGCGGGCGGCACGGGCGGCGCGGCGGCTGAGGTGCAGATGACCGTTTTTGTCTTCTTTTTCCACAACCATAACCTCAATTTCGTCGCCGATTTTTACATCCGTCATGTCGCGGAATTCGTTGAGCGAGATGAGGCCGTCGCTTTTAAAACCAATGTTTACAATCACATCGGTTTTGGTTTTGCCAACCACGGTGCCTTGCAGCAGCTCGGCGTCGTCGATGGTCTTGAAGGTGCTCTGATACATTTGATCGAGCTCCTGGCGCTTATCGTTGGAATAAGCGGCTACGTTGCGCTTATCGACGCTCCAGTCGAAGTCGTCGTGAGCGGAAGCCGTAGCTTGGGTCTGGTTTTGGATGGTTTGTTGTTCTTCCATATGATGGTTCCTCCTTTTTAAATGGAATTTTGGGCGGCAAAGATACGCAGGCATTACTTGATTCGGAAATGAATTATTTTGAGGCATTCCCTTGTAAAACCTTCCTGCAAAAGGACCGATATTTACAGCCCTAAAAAAACAGTTTTTTCAGGAGACAAATATTCTGCTTCGTTGTTTTTCAATGCCCAATAGAAAAAGTTTCACCTCTCTCTTTAAAGATGCCGGCTTGCTTGCCGCCGGCGTCCTGGCAGCTACGGTCGGATTGAAAGGTTTTTTGCTGCCCAATGCGTACCTCGATGGTGGGGTGACGGGCACTTCGCTGGTAATCGAACGGCTGACCGGCTGGAACATTTCGGTGCTGCTTTTCGTGCTCAACCTGCCTTTTGTTCTCATCGGCGCCCGACAGATTTCCAAAGAATTTGCCATCAAGGCCACCCTCGCGATTACAGCACTGGTAGTAGCGATCCACAGCGTAGAAATCCCCAACATTACCGACGACAAATTGCTGATCGCTGTTTTTGGTGGGTTTTTCCTCGGTGCCGGCATCGGCCTGAGTATCCGGGGGGGCGGCGTGATCGACGGCACCGAAGTTATGGCTGTGGCGATCTCGCGGCGCACCTCGCTTTCGGTCGGCGATGTCATTACCATCTTCAACCTCATTTTGTTCAGTACTTCGGCCTTCCTGTTCAACCTCGAAGCAGCGATGTACTCGATGCTCACGTATCTGGCCGCTTCCAAGACGGCTGATTTTCTGATTTCCGGTATTGAAGAATATGTTTCGGTGACGATCGTCTCCAACAAGGCGGAAGAAATCAAACACATTCTGGTGGATCAAATGGGCCGGGCGGTGACGGTGTATAAAGGCGGCGGCGGTTCCGGAAAACGCGGACAGGTGAATGCCGACGGACTGATTCTGGTTTCGGTGCTCACCCGCCTGGAGGTGCAGCGCGTGATTGATGCGGTGTACGAGATCGACGAATTTGCTTTTGTGACCCAGCATACCATCAACGACACCAAAGGCGGCATGATCAAGCAAAGGCCGCTGCATTAGCGGGATTAGGGATTAAGGATTAGGTGTTAGTAATTAGGTGTTTGTAATTTGAATTCTGCATAAAACAGACAATTTAATGAACCTGAAAACACATTCCATAAACGAGTAGTTAGAGTTGTTTAGGCACATCAAACATACCGTCGGTGATGTGCAGCACTTTGCCTTCGTCATTGACCACATCCATTTTAAAAGTGCCGGAAATGGTGGCGCTGTCTTCATAGGTCACTACAAGAGTTCCCCGATGAAGGGAGTCCGTCAGGAATTCATTGCTGCCATTAAGAATGATAGTGCTTTCCTCGCCAAATCATCCCATCCGGGTTCTTCCTGAAAACATATGCTCTTTAGAGAAAGAAGCGCAACAGGCCGGAAAAATGATGTTTTCCCCCGGACAAAACAACCCGTCAGGTTTCTAAAACCTGACGGGTTGTTTTGTCAATAAAACATTCAGTTGCCTTACACCTTCCCAACATACCCCTGCGGGGTCACCGCCCGCAGCTCCGCTTTGATATTTTGGGGAACGTCCAACCCCTCAATAAAAGTTTGCATGGTTTCGGCAGTAATGCCGCCCTTCCCACGCGTCAGTTCCTTGAGGGCTTCATAGGGCTGCGGATAGCTTTCGCGACGCAGAATGGTTTGAATGGCCTCGGCCACCACCGCCCAGTTGGCTTCCAGATCAGCGTCCAGCTTTTCTTCGTTGAGCAGCAGCTTGTTCAGGCCCGTTTCGAGCGAAAGGAGCGAAAGGAAAGAGTGCGCCACCGGCACGCCCAGCACGCGCAACACCGTGCTGTCGGTGAGGTCGCGCTGCAGGCGGCTGACCGGCAGTTTTCCGGAAAGATGCTCGTATAAGGCATTAGCAATGCCCAGATTGCCTTCTGCGTTTTCAAAATCAATCGGGTTCACTTTGTGCGGCATCGCCGAAGAGCCGATTTCGCCGGCCTTTGTTTTTTGCTTGAAATACTCCAGCATCACATAGCTCCACACATCGCGGGCAAAGTCAATCAGAATGGTGTTGATGCGCTTCAGCGCGTCGAGCTGCGCAGCCAGGTGGTCGTAAGGCTCAATTTGTGTGGTGCGCTGCGTCCGGGAAAGCCCTAATTTTTCGCTCACAAACCGGTTGCCGAAATCCGTCCAGGCCTTTTGGGGGAAAGCAACCGTATGGGCGTTAAAACCACCGGTGGCCCCACCAAACTTGGCCCGGTGCGGGATGGCTTTGAGCAGTTCCAACTGCCCTTCCAGCCGCCCGGCAAAAACAGCCCATTCGCGGCCCAGCGTCGTGGGTGAAGCCGGTTGCCCGTGGGTGCGCGCCAGCATTGGGATATCGGCCCATTCCGCCGCCTGCGCGTGGAGCATACCGATGATTTTCGCTAGCTGCGGATAATACACCGCCTCCAGCGCATCCCGAAACAGCATGGGGTTGGCGGTGTTGTTCACGTCCTGCGAGGTAAGCCCGAAATGCACCCACTCCCCGACTGCTTCGCCGCCCAGTGCCGCGATTTTTTCCTTCAGGAAATACTCCACCGCTTTCACGTCGTGGTTGGTCGTGCGCTCCAGCGTTTTGATGCGTTCGGCGTCGGCTTCGGAGAAGTTTTGGTATAAATCGCGCAGCGCTTCGGGTTTCACGGCATCGGGCATGGAAAAAATGCCTTCCTCAGCCAGGGCCATAAAATATTCGATTTCGACCCAGACGCGGTAGCGAATCAGTCCGAACTCGGAAAAAAACGGCGCGAGCGCAGCCAGTTTGGTACGGTAGCGACCGTCAACAGAAGAAATAGCGGTAAGTGGGGAAAGAGTCATAGAGACAAAAGACGATAGAATAAAGACAAAAGAGAATATAAAGCTCCGTCTGTCAAGCTGGTTGTTCATCCGCCAGGTCTCCCCCTCCTTCGAAGGGGGCTGGGGGGAGGCCAGTGATTTTGGAGTCGAAGCGGGGGTGAAAGCGCTCCATGGTCTGGCGCAGGAAGCGGCTGTCGAGGTGGGTATACAGTTCGGTAGTGGTGATGCTGGCGTGGCCAAGCAGCATTTGAACGGCGCGCAGGTCGGCACCGGCTTCTACAAGATGCGTTGCAAAAGAATGGCGCAGCGTATGCGGATGAATGGTAGCGCGCAGCCCGGCACGGGCCGCCGCATCTTTCACGATGTTGAAAACCGTCATCCGCGTCATGCCCGCGCCCCGGCGGTTGAGGAAAAGCGTATCCACCGAGTCGGGACAGATGTTCATGCGGTTGCGCACATTGTCCAAGTAAATGCCAATATACTTCACCGCCGTCGCACCCACCGGCACAAGGCGTTCTTTATCGCCCTTGCCTACTACGCGCAGCATACCCAGCTCCGGATAATACAGCGAGCGTTGGAGCTTCGTTACCTCGGTGGCGCGCAGGCCGCAGCTATACAGTGTTTCGAGCAGGGCGCGGTTGCGGATGCCCTCGTCGGTGGTGGGGTCGGTGCCGCCTTCCATGAGCTGGGTCACTTCATCGAGCGTCAGCACTTCGGGCAGCGAAAACTGTTTTTTGGGGGCTTCAAGCAGTTCGGTCGGGTCTTGGGTCACTTCTTCTTCCAGCATCAAAAACCGGAAAAAAGCTTTGATGCCGCTGACGATGCGTGCCTGTGTGGTGACGGCCAGTTGGGCTTCTTCCTTTTCTTTTCCGGAAAAAGAAGCGAGAAACTGCCGCAGGATTTCGATGTTGATTGCATAGAAAGGCCGGCCCGGAAATTTTTCGGTTACAAATTCTTCCAGCAGCTTCACGTCGCGGGCATACGCATCGAGCGTATTTCCGGAAAGGGAGCGTTCCAGCTCGAGATACTCCCGAAAGCTTTTGATATAAGAATGCCAGGGCGAAAGAGAATCCATACGCGCGGCAAAAGTAGTCGCTCCGGTGTTGGAAGCAGCAAGTGCATTGGATAGCTTGAACGCTCCGGCCGTTGGAAGCACTGTTTGCCTTGGATAAAGCTGGAAAATGGGTTTATTTTTTCTGTTAGCTCTTTCGTTGCTTTCAGAAACGGAAGAGCTTGAGCGTCCAACGTTATTTTCGCTTCCATGAACTACCTCGGCCATGCCTTTTTTTCTCCGGAAGAAAATGCCGGAATCCTTGCCGGCAACCTTATGGGCGACTATGTGAAAGGAAGTCATGCCCTGGCTGCGCTGCCTCCGGCGATGCAGGAAGGCGTATTGCTGCACCGGCGGATTGATGCTTTTACAGACCGGCATCCGGCGGTGCTGCGCGCCGCCCTGCCGTTCCGGGAGATCTATGGCCGCTATGCTCCGGCGATTGTGGATACGCTTTTCGATCATTTTCTGGCCAATGATCCGGCTTGTTTTGAAAGTGAGAACGCCCTATTGGGTTTTACCCAAAACGTTTATGCAGCGGTGGAAACGCAGCGGCCTTTTTTTCCGGAAAAATTTGCCCTTGTTTTTAATGCCATGTCGGTCCAGAACTGGCTTTTTCACTACCGCAACCTCGGCGGGGTGCAAAAATCGCTCGGCGGCCTGCAACGCCGCGCCCGCTATCTGCCCGATGTGGGCGATGCCTACCGCATTTTTATCGGCTATTACCATATCCTTTCCCAATGCTGGCAAGAGGTGGGCGACGACCTGCGAAAAGCGCACCATCTAAAAGCCTTATAAAATCCTTACAAAAGAGGCACGTTATTTTTGCACGTTTTGGTTTTTCCTCCCCCTGAAAATTGTGCTTTTGAAACGTTCTTCCTTCCTTCTTACTACCCTCACCTGCCTCGCCCTGGCCTGCAAGCCCGGCGGCGAAAAGGCAGCCGCCCACCCGCCCAAACCACCCCGCTTTGGCGAGACGGTCCGCACGTTCCGGCCCATCAACCTGGCCTACGCTGACACCAACAACGCACAATGGCGCAGCACCCGCGACCGATTGGACTCTTTTTACCGGGTGCAAACCCGCGCCGGCTTCAACGGTGCCGTGCTCGTGGGCTATCAGGGAAAGATTCTGTATGAGCGCTACTTTGGCTTTGCCGACAAAGCGGCTGGCCGCCACTGGTCGGCTACTTCGCCCTCGCAGCTGGCCTCTACCTCCAAAACTTTTACCGGTGCAGCGGTGCTTTTCCTCCAACAGCGCGGCTATCTCGATATTGACGCGCCGGTGAAAGAATTTCTGCCCGGCTTCCCGTATGCGGAACTCACGCCCCGGATGCTGCTCAACCACCGCAGCGGCCTGCCCGACTATCTGAAATGGGTGCCCAATATCCGCAAAGGACAAAAACCGCTCTACAATCCGGAACTGGTGCAGCTGTTCATCAAACACAAGCCGGCGCTGGAGTTCCGGGCCGACAGCCGTTTTAAATATTCCAACAGCAACTACGCTATTCTGGCCTCGGTGATTGAAGCGGTGACGGAAATGAAGTATGCCGATTTTATGAAGGAATACATCTTCGACCCGATCGGGCTGAAAAACACGTATGTGTATGACCCGGCCAACGGATTGCCGCCGAATGGAACGGTGAGCTATAAAGCCAACTGGGCCGTGGAACCGGTAACGTTTTCCGACGGTATCTATGGCGACAAAGGCATCTACAGCACCGTGCAGGATATGTATCGCTGGGACCAGAGCTTTTACAAGCAACTGCTGATCGACAGCAACACGCAGCAGGTGGCTTATGCGCCCTGCTCTTTTGAAAAACCAGGTGTAAAAAACTACGGCCTCGGCTGGCGGATGCTGTGCTATGAAGACGGCTATAAAGTGGTGTATCACAATGGCTGGTGGCATGGCAACAACACCTGTTTTTACCGTTTTATTCAGGACAATTTCACCATTATCGTGCTGGGCAATAAATACACCGGCAGCATCTACCGGCAGCCACCCGTGGTGTATAACATTGTGCAGGGCAAGGGCGAAGGCCGGAAAGATTTTGGCGGCGTGGATTAAGCGCCGAGTAAATTTTTAGAAGACGACACCCGTCAGGTTTTTGAAACCTGACGGGTGTTGTCGTAAGGGCTCTGTTTTCCGGAATAATTCGTTTTTTTCCATCCTTTCTGCACCCTCGGTAATCTCTTCGAAAAGGGCGTCATTTCTATTCAAAAACCCGAAAACATCCGGAAGGGAAACGCGCCTCCGGCACAGTCCTTTTTCCGGAACAACAAATCGGCGCCGATTATCTTTGTTCCCCGCTTTTTTCTTCCCAAAATTTCCGTCTTCGCCATGCGCATTTTCCTGTATCTGCTCGTCACAGCGCTGCTTATTGCGCAGTTTTTCCGGCCTACGCGCAACCTCGGCGTGATCCGGGGCACGACCCATATCGCGGAAGTTTACCCGGTACCGGCGCAGGTGGAAGGCATTCTGGAGAAAGCCTGCTACGACTGCCACAGCAACCACACGCGTTACCCCTGGTATGCGCGGGTGCAGCCCCTGGGCTGGTGGCTGGCCAACCATGTGGCCGAAGGCAAAGAAGAGTTGAACTTTTCAGAATTTACCAACCTGCCGCCCGAAGGCCGCGCCCACAAGCTGGCCGAGATCATTGAGCAGGTAGAGCATGGCCAGATGCCGCTGCGCTCTTATACCCTCCTGCACCGCGAAGCCAACCTGACACAGGCCGAGAAAGAAATCCTGATCAACTGGGCACGACCGGGCGCGAAAAAAAAGGTTCCTAAGGCAACCCCTGCAAGGGCGGCGCAATAACTGAAATAGCCTTTCCTACCTTCTTCAAAAGAAAAATTTCCGGAAAATTTTGTGTCCGGAACCTTTATACGGCCTTAATTCTAATCTCGATTTAGAACACCGGCCTTTCGATTGATTATGAAAATCAAGTCGTCATTCACTTTAAGGGAAGGGCCGGTTAAATCCCCCGAAAGGTTCAGATGACCGCTTTGTACTTTCAAAGCTGTTCTTCGAAGACGGTTGCTTCTACCGAACGAGCATAAGAGAACTGTTCCAGATGCCTGTGCTTTGCGTAACCCGGACCCGATACACACCGGCAGGCGCGGTGGCCGGGATAGAAATTATTTGCTCTGACGACATTTCCCCTGCCTGCTGGAGAGTTGTTCTGCCTAATGGATCCAACACTTGGATGATTCCATAAGCTTGCGGCAATCCTCTTAAAGTTACCTGACCGGCGGACGGGTTGGGCAACAAAGTAATAGTGGCCGACGGCATCGGCGCTATTGCGCTAAGAGCCTGCGGTTCACCGGTATTTGGCCCCGATGATTTACTGGTGGTCGTAAACTGGAACGGGTCTAAAGGGCACCCACCAATATTGGCAACAAATAATCCACTGTTCGGGTAGCGTGGTGGATTTACAACTGCTCTGGCTTCGAATCCAGGATTTAAGTCTATGTAGTCGCCGGCATTGTACTCCAGGTAGTCACCGTCACCCAGGATGTATTGCGTTTCCGATTGGATAAAATTGCTTGCATACCAGGTACGGGGAAAATTAATTCCCGGCGAGGTCGTTGGATAAAAGCTATGGGAGTAAGGACAAGTGGTAGCACATTCACTTATACACCCGTCGTGAGAAGTATAAACAGCTAACATAAAATTACGAAGCAGATCACCAGGTTGTTGTCCGAAACCATGCGTGAAATCCAATAAGGAAGGTGGAAATCCGGAAGCCCACAAATGACAATAGCTCATAATACTAAAATAAGGTGGAAGGCTCGGTGTTGCACAACCAACAGCAGGTGCGCACCCATCTATAGCGGTATTATTGCCGTTCCACGCGCAAGCATGAGTATGCGGAGAACCAAAGATGTGCCCAAGTTCATGGGCGACTACATATATTTGCCATATATATTTTGGTACATAAAAATTAAAGCCTGAAGATTGAGCTGTACCAAGTGAATTCAATCCTGCGTATCCCATTTTGTCTTTATAACTTCTGCAAAAAGTTTGAACATCATTCCTGTGGGCATATCCTCCCTTATGTAGAAAGTCAAGCATAATAGCCGCGTCCCCGTTAAAACCCCTGCCCCATTGATTCTCAAATGCAGACAATCTGTCAGCCAAGGTTGCGGGGGCGGTTTCATAGGGGCTTTGGCGGGTCCATATATTCAGATGAGACATCTTGATACCGATTCGTTCATTCAGATAAATAGTCGCGGTCTGTGAAAACAAAGCTACTGTGTACTGAAAAGTGCGGGGTAAGTCACTGGATAACCGCCTGTAAACATCACTTGACACTTCAACAAAAATTTTATAGCATATTCCTCCATAAGGTACGGGGCCAGCGGACTGAGCAGTATTCCCGGTTGCATGCACATTAGAAATATTTTGACCTCCGCCTGTTGGTTCCTCAATCAGGTTATCTGACTCATTGCTTTCGTTCACGCCGCAGAAAGGCTGCCGAAACTGCTCCGCTACCGCCTCCGGTAAATCTGCCGTGTTATAGAGTATATGAGTAAGCCCGCTATCGGCTTGATTAATGGCGTAATTCCCACGTCCTTCAATGGATATAAAGCCATAGGCAGCGTTCTCAAACAAACTGAGTGAAACCAAAGTCGTGCCTTTTTTGCCCTTTAAATAACCGCAGTAATGAAGTCCCAGGTCCCTATGCATTACTATATCCGTGAGTATAATTCCGGTTGTGTCCTGCGTAGTAACCATAAAATTAGCATCCAAAACCGCCTGTCGCACCAGCAGCATTTCCTCGGTTATTCCGTCCAGGGTTATTGGAATGACAATCCCGCCTGCCCGTTTGCTCTTTAGTGTAGAGTACGCATTGGTATCGTAGGCATAAGTTTTATGCAATCCAATTACTTCAGAAGGCTGGTTTTGAGAAACCAAGCGGAAGAGGTCATAAGTATTGAGCGAAGCGCCACTTTCAACATAATTATCCACCAGATCAGAAACTCCATGGGGCCTCTCCTGAGCAGCAACTTTTTGCATTCCAAACGCCAATAATATGAAAACAAAAGCGGATCTGATAGCCCGAGAGAGAGAGAGAGAGAGATAAGAGAGAATGCGTGAACATAAAGCATGATATTAAACACAGAGAGCGATTCGGTAATTCCAGTGTAACCTGTATGGATAGCCCTCTGAAACAAACTCTGAATCTGAAAAATATGGAGCGATTCTATTCCGGTTCAATAACGCCACCGTTTGGCTCCGGGACACCAAAATAATGTATCAAACTGCCACTAAACAATAATGTATCCTGCGTTGTGGTAGAGACAGCAAGACATGCTCCTGTATGGAAGTATAAGCTATTGTCATCTATATTTACCCGCCAAGATGTTTCTTTTGGATAAATAAGGTACTTTACCAGCGAGCCGTTAGCAACGCCTTCAATCGCAGCCGATACTTCTACATGAATAGCAGTGTCATTTGGGGCATAAACTGTATCCCCGATAGGCAGAGCGGGAAACCGAACCACCATTTTGCTCCTCAAATTACTATCATCATATAATGCGAAGCCGGTGAGGGTTTTAGCGGGCGTATCTATTTCAGATGCGCCTGTGTAAAATCTTCCTTTAAGCCATTCCCGGTCGTATGGGTCGGCACCAGTTGCCCAGAAGCCCCAGCCTCCACGGTGATAAAGTTGCTCGGTAGAGGTTGTATTGCCGCCGTTGTTTTCTTTTTTGCAACTGCCTCCTGAAAGGCACAGCAGCAGGAGCGGAATGATGAATTTTGTTTTCATGGCGTTTTTTGGGAGTTAAGAGAGAAGCTCATACTAACGGGGTTATCTGGATAGAACTCTTTTGGAACGCTTCTGCCTGCCCTGCGCTATTTGAGCCTGCAAAGCATTTATCTTTTTCTCCTGTGCAATCAGGTGCAGCGTCAGTTCCTCTATTTTCTCCAACAGCTTCGCATCCATTTGGGCAGCATCTACGCCCTCCTTTACAACTTCTTCCGCCGAAGGCACGCCCGGAAGGTGGCCGTTTGCTTGTATAAATGCATCCACTTCCCGGAGCGGAGCCAACCTATAATCCGGGGCAAAAACATAATCAGCCCATGCCTGAGTCGTTTTTACGGCTACCCGCACCCGTTCCGCCAGGATTCCGTTGCTCACGTAAAGAGAATAGTCTCCCCGAATGGGAATATTGGGAACATCGCCAATAAGCACCCTTCCGGTTGAATGGACCTGAAAGCGTATTCCACGCATCACATCCTCATCGGTCAGGAAGCCGCCATTCCCACCGGTAAAATTCCGGGGAACAAAGTTCAGACTACCGCCGCCGTTGGCAAAGATTAAAAAGCTGCCATTCGAAGCACCACCATCGCCCTTGTACCACCATTGGCTATGTGCGTTGCGTTCCATGTTAAACCCCAGGTAGCCACCGCCCCACATAAAACTTCCCGGATCTGCCGGGCCGATAGATACTTTCTGAATGTTATTTTCGTTGTTCCGGCCAATGGTGAGCGTCCGGAGCGCGCCATTCAGATTCATGGTTATATGCTCCACAATAGCGTTATCGGATACCGTTCCGGAGGTAGCACCCGTAGAAGGCTTTTCATAACCAGTTAGTTTGGGCACACCAAATATACAATGAAATTACTTATGTATTTATCGCTTTTTTAAAAAATAATTGGCATAAAATTTGTAAAAATAGCCTACAGCGTACCCGGAAATTTCGGGCAGGCGTTCTACTGAATAATTATCCATACTGGATTTCCGGAAATCCGGCATCAATGCTCGTGCCCGCCGGAATTGGATAGCTTGGCATTGATAAAGAAAGCGCCTTTCACCACAATCTGCGCATCCGCCGGAATGTCCTGTACAAATGTCACCGCCGTATAGCCCATTTCTGAAACGCCTTTCACCACTTCTATTTTCTCGAAATTAAGGGTCAGGCTTCCGGAATGCGCGGGCTTTGGCGTTTCCTCGTGGCTAGGGTCGTGCCCTTCTTCTTTGTGTACCGGCTCCGGCAGCGTTTTGGCCGTGCGAATGAAAATATAGGATTTGCCTTCCGACTCTACAATCGCATCGTTGGGAACAGCAGGCGTTACGGCTTTGTTCAGGCTCACGATGCCGGTGATATTCATGCCATCAATCAATCCGGTTTTGTCGCCTTTCACACGCGCGTGAACCGGAATGGTTTTGCTTTCATTTTCAAAGGCCGCACCGATGTTGAGCACCTCGGCGTCGTATTCGCGTACCGGGTTGTTGGTCAGCGTGAAATGAATGGTTTGTCCTACGCGCAGCTGCGGCAGGTCTTTTTCAAAAACCTGGAGATACAGGTGCAGCGCGCTGTTGTCAACCACTTCGGCTACCGGCGCAGAGACATCTACATAACTGCCGATTTTGGCAAAAACATCGCTCACCACGCCGCTGATCGGGCTTTTCACCCACAGGGAAGCGCGCAGATTACCAGCCTGCAAAGAAGCCGGTTCGATGCCCATAAGCCGGATCTGCTGTTGAAGCGAGGCCCTGCGGGTGCGCAGAGAAGCCAGTTCGGCCGTGGCACTTTGCAGATTTTTGAGCGCCCCGGCATTGCCTTTATTCAATTCCTGCTGCCGCTGGGCCTCCTGACCGGCCAGTGCAATGCGGCTTTCGAGCGTGAGATATTCTTCCTGCAATTGGAGGAATTGCGGATTGGTGATCTCGGCTACCGGCTGCCCCTTGCGCACGGGGTTGCCGACCTGCACCAGGAGTTGTTTGACCACACCGCCGTAGAGCGAAGTAGCCTGCGCCCGCGCGTTGTTGGGCACCCGCAGTTGTCCATTGGCCCGGATCGTTGCCGTCAGTTCTTTAAGAGTCACTTCGCCCAGCCGGATATCCACCGCCTTCATTTGCGCCGGCGTGAGCGCAGCAATCGTGGGTTCGGCTTCGGGGTGTGCATGCGCGTGGGCCGCGTCCTCCTCCATTCCGGAAATCCGGGGTTGACAGGCGGCCGTCCAGAGGCTGCCGGCCAGAAGCAGGGCTGTGGCAGCGCGGCGGGTCCGGAGGTAAAAAAAAGTATGCATCAGATCGGAGCGCTACGGTTGGGTCAACGAATCGATTTGAAGAACCGATTCGTTGATTTGCTGAATGCTTTTAAGATAAGCCAGCCGGATATCGGTGGCAGTTTGCAAGGTAAAAAGATATTCTACCGCGCTGATGTCGCCGGTGCGGTAGCCCAGCTGTGCCGCCTCGGTGATTTCGCGGGCATTGGGAAGGGCCTGCGTTTCGTAGTACGCCAGGCGCTCCAGGTCCAGATTATACTGCCGCAGGGCATTTTGCAATTCTGCCCCCAGCTCGCGTTCGCGGCGTTGGGCGCGCGCCTCAGCCGCCTGCTCTTGGAGGCCGAGCGCCTGGATGCGGGCCCGCTGCGCACCGAAGAAAAGCGGAATCCCTACCCCAACGTTTACATAGCTAAAGCGCTTTTCGGTACCAAAATATCTTTCCTGTCCGTTGACGTCGTGGAATCCGGCCAGCGACTGATTGGTATAACCCACCGTAAAATCCGGCAAGGCCTGTGCCCGGGCCACTGCCTTGCGCTGCCGGGCTACGGCGGCGGCTTCATACAGCGCCCGTACCGCAGGATGCGCAACCAGCGCAGCACTGTCGGGCACGACTGCCGGGCGAAGCGGCCGGTAGCGAGCGGCTTCTGTAATTTCCGGAAATCCGGGTGTTTGAAGAAGCGCTTGCAGGCTTTGAAGGGCGTTTTGCAAAAAAACTTCGTTTTGCCCCACCAGCAGATGAATCTCTCCTTTTTTGACTTCGGCGGTGCTGATGTCCACCTTCTTCGTGTCGCCGGTGCGGAAGCGCAGTTCCGCAATGCGGATAAAATCACCGTACAAGCTGTCGAGATACAGAAGCTGCCGGCGGTTGTGTAGCAGATATTGAATCTGATAATAGTAGCTGCGCACCTGTGCTTTCAGTTCCAGCGCGGTGAGGTCTTTTTGCGCGGATACGGCCCGCAGTTCTGCCTGGAGCAATTTTTTCCGGGCGCCGAAAAGGGTTGGGAACGGAATGTTTTGGGAGATGGCATACGCCTGGTCGAAACGGGGGCTGTTGTATTGGCCCAGCTGTGCGGTCAGTTCTGTTTTGGGCAGCTCGCCGGCAGTAGGCCGGAGACTTTGAGCGGCCCGCAACTCCAACTCCTGCGCCCGGAGGCCGCTGTTATTTTGAAGGGCGACAGACACGGCGTCTTCCACAGTAGCGATGCGTTGCGCCTGCGCGGCGGGTGCGGCTGCCAGCAGGAGCAGCAACAGCGCACCGGTGCCTGCAACCGGAATTTTGGCTTTTCGCCGGAAAATCAGATACAGCTGCGGCAAAACGAAGAGCGTAAGAAAAGTCGCCGTTACCAGTCCGCCGATTACAACGGTGGCCAGCGGTTTTTGCACTTCTGCCCCTGCGCCGGTGCTCAGCGCCATAGGCAAAAAGCCAAGCGAGGCGACGGTGGCCGTCATCAATACCGGTCGCAGGCGTTCCTGCGCTCCGGCCATGACCCGCTCCAGGGCATCGGTCATCCCTTCTTTTTCCAACTGGTTGAAGGTTCCGATCAAAACAATGCCATTTAAGACAGCTACACCGAAAAGCGCAATAAAACCCACCCCGGCGCTGATGCTGAACGGCATGCCACGCAAGAGCAGGGCAAAAACACCACCAATGGCACTCATGGGTATCGCTGTGAAAATAAGCAAAGCCTGTCGCAGGGAGTGAAACGTAAAATACAGCAGTGCAAAGATGAGCAACAATGCCGCCGGCACGGCAATTAAAAGCCGGCTGGTTGCTTTCTGCAGGTTTTCAAACTGACCGCCATACGTAAAATAATAGCCGGTAGGCAATTTTACGTCCCGGTCGAGCCGGTCCTGAATATCGGAAACGACGCTCTGCACATCACGGCCTTCTACATTGAAGCCCACCACGATGCGCCGCCGGCTGCTTTCGCGGCTGATCTGCGCCGGCCCGAGGTCGTAATAGATGCGCGCCACCTGCGCCAGCGGGATCTGATTTCCGGAAGGCGTCGGGATCACGAGGTTACCGACATCTTCGATGCTGCGACGGTGGGTGCTGTCGAGGCGCACTACCAGATCGAAACGG
>JAEVZP010000066.1 GCA_023392185.1 Bacteroidota bacterium | reverse complement strand
GGCAGCAAAGGCCCAATCAACGCCCATTCCTCGTCCGTCAGACCGATCCGCTCGCCCAAGGCTTCCTCCAAAAAGAAGCCTTGAATCAATCCGCGTGTCTCAGGTCAAGCTTTGTCCACGAGGCCTAATAGATATATTAATCGCGAATCGGTTATTGCGTTGTTTGTCAGGTGTTTGCGCCTGGCGAATCGAGTTTGCGCCAGATGTCTACGCGATTCGCGCCATGCAAGATTCCGGCTGCCACTTCCGGTGGACTGACTGGCCAAGGGGATTGCTGCGAGATCACTGCTCCGTCGTCGGTGTGGGGTGGTCGGGGCGCTTCGCCCTTCCCGCGTTCCGTGGATGAGCGCCCGGAGCGGAGGGTGGGGCCATGACGCCGCGGCAGGCCCGCAGCCGTGCGGGCCGCGAGACCCTCCATTGCTTCGTGACCCATGACCAGCGTGAGGCAGCCGAGCATTTTGCTGCCTGCGAGGTCGATCTCACCATCAATCCGTTGAGGGGGGCGGTCGGGCGCATTGAGATCAGCGCCGTCAATCGCTGTGTCGAAGGTCTCCTCTTCATTCGCTCGACCTTCGAGGATCCGGTCGAGATCCGGCCGCGACCGAATTCCTGGGGCTATCAGATCCTGCTGACGTTGAAAGGCACGACGAGCATCGATCTCGGCGACAACGTGATCCATTGCGGCGGCTCGCGGGCCGCGATCTTCGATCCAGGCCAGGCCAAGGTGCTGCGCCGGTCGGCCTTCTCCGAGAATTACTCGATCTTCATCGATCGGAACCTGCTGACCAACCGCCTGTTCGAGCTCACGGGCGCCCCGGTGATGCGCCGGCTCAGCTTCGAGCCCGAATTCGATCTGGAGCGTCCCTCGATCAGGGCCTTTCGGCAATTTCTGGCAGGGCTGGACCTGCAGATGCTCTCGGCCCTGCAGGATGCGCCGCATGGCGTTGGCCGTCTGGGTGCGCTGCTCGTCGACCTGATCCTGGAGCTGCTGCCGCATAATCACAGCAAGGCCCTGGAAGGGAGCGCGCAAGTCATCGCTCCCAAGCATGTCAAACGCACGGTGGACTATGTCCGCAACAATGCCAGCAGGGCGATCCAGCCGGAGGAGCTGGCAGCCATTGCCGGTGTCAGCCTGCGGACGCTGCAATACGGCTTTCAGAAGTTCCTGGGCATGTCGATTTCGGAATTCGAGCGCACCGTGCGGTTGGAGGGGGTTCGGCGCGAGATCGAGGGCAGTCCCGGCGAGCGAGTCGGGGATATCGCCCGGCGCTGGCGCTTTTCCAATTTCACGCGCTTCAATGCCCAGTTCGAGGCGACGTTCGGCCTGAGTGCGGTCGATTTTCGGGCCCGGATCGCCCAGATGCCGCAGCAGAGCGGGCTGGCGAGCTAGGGCGAGGCCCTTCATTTCGGGCGGCGAAGGCTCCGCGCGCTCGCGGCGATGTCGCGGGCCGGATTCTACGCGCCGATCGCCTGCTGCCTACTCCGGATATTCTATGCGCTGCTGGCGGGGTGGCTGCTTCCGGCAAAGCTTCTCGCCGAGGTTGCCATGGAAAATTCCGGAGCGTTCCGGTTGCGGCTTACGCAAGCCATCCGCCGTCGCAATCAGCGCAAGGCGCTCGGGGGGGCAGCAAATAATTGAAAGTGAATGGCGCGCCATTTGGGATAAAACTGCGAACACCTACACAATTGAAATAGCGATCTAGATTTCTTTGTCGATCACCTCTACGTTGCAAACGCCGCAACGGTCCCGTGGACTGTCGCCCTCGCGCGCTGGCCTTACTCAAACGAGTTACGCGGTCTCAAGGTATTTCCGGTTCTTGACCCGATTGGCATTGAGAGCATCGGAGTTGCCTGTTTCTAGAGAGACCGAGAAATTTGGCGTCGCAGCTGGAGTGCACCCCTTGAGGCGGACATAGTGACGGCCAGCAATTGACTGGGGAGCCGGGCTTTCGAAGGATGAAAGCCCATGGTTCGACATCGTTCCCACAGTATCGAATTCAAGCGCCAGGTGGTTCAGGATTACCTGGCGGGCGAGACGCTCCACAGCCTCGCTCGACGACACGATCTGTCGCGCAACCTGATCCGCATCTGGATCCAGAAGTTCGAGGCCGGCGCCTTCGACGACGAGGCCGCCGCCGCCGATACGATCGAAGCCTACGAGGCGCGCATCGCCGCGCTGGAACGGCTGGTCGGCAGACAGGCCCTGGAGCTCGAGTTCCTAAAGGGGGCTCTGAAGCACGGACCGCGGCCGAGAAGCGCGACTACATCCGTCGTCACCGGCCCCGCGGCATCTCCGTCGCCGAAGGATGCCGGCTGATGGGGATCGCGCGCTCGACCTATTACGACAAGCCGGCCACCAGCATCGACGACACAGCGCTCGTCGAGACGATGGCGGCAATCTCCGATCGTTTCGAGGCCTATGGCTACCGCCGGATGCAGGCAGCGCTGCGGCACCGCGGCTTCGTCGTCAATCACAAGAAAATCCGACGCCTGATGCGCCAGCATGATCTTCAGCCACGTCGGCGCCGGCGCTACGTCGCCACGACCGATAGCGATCACGAACTGCCGATCTTCCCGAACCTGGCGAAGAACATGGTCCCGGACGGACCGAACCAGCTCTGGGTGGCCGACATCACCTACGTCGCGATCACCACGGGCTTCGTCTACGTCGCCGTCATCCTCGACGCTTGGTCGCGCAGGGTCGTCGGTTATGCCATCGGCCGCTCAATCGACGTCAGGCTGACGCTGGCCGCCCTGCACTCGGCCATTGAAAAGCGCAGCCCGCCACCAGGTTGCGTCCATCACGGCGACCGCGGATCGCAATATGCTGCCGGACGCTACCGGCAGGCCCTGGCCGAACATGGTCTCGTCGGATCGATGGGTCGCCGCGGCAATCCTTACGATAACGCCAAGGCCGAGAGCTTCATGAAGACGCTCAAGGTCGAAGCCGTCTATCCGATGGCCTACGAAACCTTCGAGGACGTCGCTGCCGACCTTCCACGCTTCATCGATCAGGTCTACAACGCCAGCCGACTGCACTCCGCGCTCGGCTATCTCAGCCCGCAGCAGTTCGAGGATCAACACGCCCGGCTCATGGTCAAATCCGCAGCCTGATCCTGTCTACCCGCAAGGGCGCACTCCAA
>JAEVZP010000181.1 GCA_023392185.1 Bacteroidota bacterium | reverse complement strand
AAATTTCCGGCGGAGATTTCCGGAGGGATGAAAAAGCGGGTGGCGCTTGCTCGGGCCATTGTCCTGAACCCGAAATACCTGTTTTGCGATGAGCCCAACTCCGGTCTGGACCCGAAGACGTCTATCGTGATAGACCACCTGATTTCGGAAATTACTTACGAGTATAACATTACTACCGTGGTGAACACCCACGACATGAACACGGTGATGGAAAGCGGCGACCATATCGTATTTATGCATCAGGGGAGAAAACAATGGGAAGGCAACGCACAGGAAATTATCCACGCCACTGACCCCGACCTCAACAGCTTCATCTTCGCTTCTAAGTTTTTGCAGGAAGCCAAAGAAAGCCGGATGCGCGAGGCAACGACTTGACAAGTCCTCGTATACTTTGCTGATAGACTTGTCAAGTTTAAAACGGACGGCCCGTCGAAAATTCAGTGCTTTGCAAACTAAAAATGCCCCGGAAATAAACCGGGGCATTTTTAGTTTTAAAACATTTCGTTTTCTGTTTCTGCCTTGAAGAATAGAAAAGTAAAAACTACCGCTCTATCGTTACCCGTCCGTTTCCATTCGCACTCACCAACTGACCATTTCCGCCCTTTGCACGCTTCTCCAGTTTCCGGAAATACGCCAGTGCCTGCGCTACTACCTGGTCCATGTTGTAATACTTATAGGTCCCCAGCCGGCCCAAGAAGTGCACGTGCGGCAGTTCGGCAGCAAGAGCGCGGTACTGATTGTACAAATCGGTGTTTTGCTTGCGCGGAATGGGGTAGTACGGGTCGCCTTCTGCCGTCGGGTATTCATACACGATGGTGGTCCGGTGGTGTTGCTGCCCGGTGAGGTATTTAAATTCCGTAATCCGGGTGTACGGCTGCGAATTTGGGTAATTGATCGTGCCGGTTTCCTGATACCATTCCTTATCGTGACTTTCAAACTTAAAGTCGATCGACCGGTAGGGCAACTTGCCGTAGCAGTAGTCGAAGTATTGGTCAATCGGGCCGGTATAAATCAGCTCCTGGTATGCAATCGTGTCTTTAAGTTCTTCAAAATCAGCGTTTAGCATCACGTGGATGTTGGGATGGTCCAGCAGACGCTCAAACATCTTTGTATAGCCCTGCGCCGGCATGGCCTGAAAGGTATCCGTGAAATAGCGGTTGTCGCGGTTGGTGCGCGTAGGTACGCGGGCCGTCACGCTGGCGTCCAGTTCGGCAGGGTAGAGGTCCCACTGTTTTTTGGTGTAACCTTTAAAGAATTTCTCAAAAAGTTCTTCGCCTACGGCGTTCACCACGACGTCCTCCGAAGTCAGAATCGGCGCGCGTTTCTCGGCTTTGGACGCCAGAAATTGTGCCACTTCTTCGCTGGAAAGGTTCAGCCCATACAGCTTGTTGATGGTGTTGAGGTTGATGGGAATGGGCACCAGCTGGCCGTCTACACTGGCCAGCACGTGGTGTTCATAGGGCCTCCAGTCGGTGAAATTGCTCAAATAGTTAAAGACTTCCGCCGAATTGGTGTGGAAGATATGCGGGCCGTATTTGTGAATCAGAATGCCGGTTTCGTCGTAAAAGTCGTAGGCATTGCCCCCAATATGGTTCCGCTTATCAATAATCAACACTTTTTTATTTGCCACAGAAGCCAGGCGTTCGGCCAGCACAGCGCCGGCAAAGCCACAGCCTACAATCAGATAGTCGTACATACAGGGGTAGGGATTTGGGGTTTTGGGGAAAGGGCTTCGGTAATCAGGGTGGCCATAGCGCCCCAGGTCGCATCCCAGGAAACGTTTTGCAGGAAAGCATCCACGCGGGCCAGCCAGGGGGCTTTGTCCAGGTGCATCAGCTCTTCAGCGTAGCGCACGGCTTCTTCGGCGTTGTGGGCAATCGCTACAAGACCTTCGTCGCCGTAAGGGTGTACCACATCGTGAATCGGAGTCGAAACCACCGGTATTCCGGCGGCGAGGTATTCCGGCGTTTTCGTAGGGGAAATAAACCGGGTCGATTCGTTTAAGGCAAAGGCAATCAGGGCCACATCCCAACCGCTGAGGTAGGCGGGCAACTCGTCGTAGGTGCGACCGCCGAGGTAATGGATATTGGCTGCCTGCGGCAGGTCGGCCGGGTCAATTTTCACTACCGGCCCGATAATCACAAACTGCCAGTCGGGGCGCAGGGCCGCCATGCCGCGCAGGAGCTCGATATCAAACCGCTCATCTACCACACCATAAAAACCCAGGCGCGGATGCGGAATTTCTTTTTGGTCGGCAGGTTCTTCCGTCAGCGTCCGGGCACCGGCGAAATGCGCTTTGTCGATGCTGCTCGGAAACGCGTGGATGTTGGGGTGGCGGTGTTTTTTGGCTTCGTAGAGCGATTGGCCGCCGGTGAATACCACATCGGCCTGTTGCATCATCTCCTCTTCCAGTTCCTTCAGTTCTGCCGGGGCAAATTTGAAAGCCGAAAGCTCGTCCATCGCGTCAAAAACGGTGACGGCCGGCTCCAGCTGTCGCGTAAAAGGCAACGCCATGGGCGTGTAGTACCAGGCAATAAAATCATCAATCCGGTAGCCGGCAAAAATGCGGTTGATCAGGGCGCGCAACCGGCCGTTGTGGTTTCCGGAAACCGTTTCCGAAAGGCGCGGCACAATCACCGTTACGCCTTCTCTGGACACCGAAGCGTCGTAGTGATCATCCGGATCGGCCGTCGCGAGGGGTTCTTCAATAAAAAACACTTTAGAGTCCGGCACGAAGCGGGACAGCAGGTGTTGGGGACGCTGGTACACGAAATTCCAGCGCAGATGCGAGAAACAAACAAGCTGCATGTAGGGATTTAAAAAAGGGATACAAAGGAGGCGTCTGTTGAGGAGTAGGGGTCCGGACGCACTCAATGCTCTAACAAAAAGTATGCCTTTTAGTTGTTGCCAGCTCCTCCAAAACCCTTCATCTCACACTCTTATATCGTATGCAGGAGAAGGCTTCCCGGAAATACAAGCCCTTTTTTTCTAAAAGGGGCTACTTCCCTATCTAAAAGAAGACACCCTTCTGAGTTTCTTTTAAGAACAAAAAACCTTGTCTTATTCCCAAACCACCTTCCCCACCGCACTGCCGCCTTTCCCCCAGATCCGGATCCAATACAGCCCCTTCGGCAGGTGGCTTAAGTCGAAAGTCCGCTCTGGTTTTCCGGAAATAACGACCGTTCCGAGGGCATTGCGCACTTCATAGCGCTGCTCGGGGCTTACCTCAAAGGCTTTGTCCAGGAGGAAAACGCCGGTCGCCGACGGGTTGGGGGAGTAGGAGAGGCGGGTCGCTGCCTGAGCGGTACCGGTGACCGCGCCCGGAAACAAGTCATATTCCACTGCCACGCGCCGGATGGCCCAACCGGCCAATGTATCGGTCGTGGAATCACTCAGAAAACGAAAGCGAACCCAAATCTCTTCGTGCCAAAAATTGCAGGGCGCTTGTAAACTCTTAATAGGTATTCCCCAAAAAAGCTGTAACCGGGACTGAATATAGCCGTTACTGCGCCCGCTAAAAGCTGGGATGCCGTTTTGCAAGGTGTCCTGCCGGACATAAAAGTTATCTGTATAAACACTTTCCCAATAGCTGGGATTCTGGTTTGTATTGGTATCGTTGCAAAGCTGAAAAATACTTTTCCATGTCGCTCCGCTGTCGTTCGAGAGTTCTACACAGCCGCCGGCATGACCCTGCCTTGTTTCGTAGCGATGTTCGAAGGTTAAAATGGGATTATTGGCACCCAGCCAGTTTGGGTTTGTATTAAAGCCTTTGATGGTGAAATAGTCATCCCGGTTGGCGGCATAGCCACGGAGGGTATCTGTCATAATACCACGCGCGGCTGCGCCAGCGGAAAGAAAACCGGGTTTGGTTGTTGTACCGATTTGCCACAGTACGCAGCCGGTGGTGTCTATCGATACCGGGTGGCCGTTGGAATTCAGATGGTGTAAGCTGTCGCCCGGTGTGAAATCAAACACAACGGAGTCACCCGGCAGGCCGTCCCAAACACTGCCCCCCTGGGCATGGGCCAGATGGGAAACCAAAAACACGGCCAGCACAGGCAACAGTTTTTTCATGTGTTAAGCTTTCCTCAAAGGAACGTATTTTTCCGGAATTAATGCAGGTCTATTGCGGTTTTAATGCCATTTACTGACCACCGGAAGAAAAGCCGCCCGGATTCTTTTTCACCAATCTCCTTTGCGTACTTTTGCGACGCTTTTCTCCAAAAGCTTTTTCCAATAAAAAACCTTTTCTTAGAAAAATCTCATGGCTGTACTTGTCAACAAAGATTCTAAAGTGCTCGTGCAGGGCTTTACCGGCACCGAAGGCACCTTCCACGCCACCCAGATGATCGAATACGGCACCAACGTCGTTGGCGGCGTCACGCCGAACAAAGGCGGCACGCAGCACCTCGACCGCCCCGTGTTTAATACCGTAAAAGAAGCTGTTGACAAGACCGGTGCCGATGTGTCGATCATCTTTGTACCGCCTGCTTTTGCTGCCGATGCCATTATGGAAGCCGCCGAAGCCGGGATCAAAGTGATTATCTGCATTACCGAAGGCATTCCGGTGCAGGACATGATCATAGCCCGCGATTTTATCAACAATTACGACTGTCGCCTCATCGGCCCCAACTGTCCGGGCGTCATCACCGCCGGCGAAGCCAAAGTGGGCATCATGCCGGGCTTTGTGTTTGTTCCGGGCCGCGTGGGCATCGTGTCCAAATCCGGCACCCTGACCTATGAAGCTGCGGATCAAACGGTAAAAGCAGGTCTCGGCATCTCTACCGCTATTGGTATTGGCGGCGACCCGATCATCGGCACGACGACCAAAGAGGCGGTGGAGCTTCTGATGAACGACGACCAAACCGACGCCATCATCATGATTGGTGAAATCGGTGGCGGCATGGAAGCCGAAGCCGCCCGCTGGCTGAAAGACAATATGCGCAAGCCGGTGGTAGGTTTTATCGCTGGTCAGACGGCCCCTCCGGGTCGCCGCATGGGCCATGCCGGCGCCATCGTAGGCGGTGCAGAAGACACCGCTGCTGCCAAAATGCAGATTATGCGCGAGTGCGGCATCCACGTGGTGGATTCCCCGGCCGACATCGGCAAGACGCTGGCTGAGGCGATGAAGAAGTAGTTTGGGGTCCTGCGTGTACGGGGCGTTGGAAAATGATTCTTTTTTCCGGAAAATAGGACACCCGTCAGGTTTTTGAAACCTGACGGGTGTCCTATTTTGCCCCATGTTTTGGGAGGCCGTCGTACCGCTTGATACAGAAGACAAACGGCTGCCAAACGCCTTTCAGAAGCGAGCTTTTTGCGAAGGTGAGTCGTGAAGAATATGAAATTGCGCAACAGGGTCATCCGTGGCAGTTTCAGGAAGCACGTTGTAGCAAGGTAGCGCTGTTTTTTGCATCCGTAACGGGCAACGAGCGGGTTTCGGGTTCCGGAAAAGCTCTGTAAAATACCGGGCTCTCCTATCGCCGGTAGAAACGCTTCACATAAGTACTATGCAGACAAATAGAGAATGTTATTTAAATTAAAAAAGGAGTCCATAGGGTGTCTTTAGGGATTCTCTTTTGTCTAAAATCTCGTCTACTGGTTTTGTCACCCCGCCGAAGGCGGGGTCTCACATGTATATCTCTGAGATTCCGCCTTCGGCGGAATGACAAAATAAAAAACGGAAGCGGTAGAGACGGTCCCATAGGACGTCTCTACCGCTTCCGTTTTTTATTTTGTCTCGATACCTGATACCTGATACTTTATACCTGATACTTTATACTTTATACTTGATACTTTACACCTGCTACTTTCGGCTCCAAAAACTACTTCTCCAAAAACATCTGAAACGTATCGCCGCGCAGGCCGAGCCGGGTAGCTTCGAGCGGAATCACTTCCGAAGGGGCGATATTGCCCAGGTTCACATTGGCGCCGAGCAGGCCGAGGAAATACACCTGCTGCGCTTTCTGCGGTGCTTCCCAGATGATTTGTTTTTCCGGAATCTGGGTGAGGATTTCCTGCACCAGCCCTTGCCGCACTTCGCCGCTGTCGCGGTAGATGCCTACGTTTCCGGCTTCGCGGGCTTCGGCAATGACGTAGGAAGAGCCGGCCGAGAGTTCGGCGCGCATCAGCTCAATCCATTTATAGGGCGGCATAATATTGGTCGCGTCTTTGGAGCCTACTTCCGAAAAAACCGTGAAGCCGCGCTTGGCCAGCTGCTCGATATAACCGCATTTCTCGACGTGCGGAATGATCAGCGAGCCATCCGAAACCTCTACGTGGGTAATGCCATGCTGCTCCATCAGGGCAATGTAATCATCGAACTGATTGCGCACCAGAAACGCCTCAAAAAGCGTCCCGCCAAAATAGACCGGCAGATTGGCTTCTTTATACAGTACCAACTTCTCCGACAGGTTGCGCGAAACCAGCGCCGTGCCGAATCCTAGCTTTATAATATCAACATGCGGCGCGGCTACCGAAAGAAAGTTGCGGGCTTCTTCGGTACCCAGGCCTTTATCCATAACCATCGTCAGGCCATAGGTGCGGGGAGCAGCAGTGCGGTCGGGGATCTGGCTCAGCAGAAAAGAGTCGGTCATTTTCGGGAAGAGGATTGTTTTTTTGTGTGCGGGAAAGCGGTGGCAAAGGTACAGGCTGCTGTATCTTGCCCCACTATGGCCTACCGCTCTCCTTTACCCGGCGTTTTGCTGGGCCTCGTTCTGCCGATCGTGCTGGCGCTGCTGCTGAAGTTGTGGCTGTTGCCCGATGTCTCGTTTGAGCAGTACCCCAGGTTGCTGGCTGTCAACCCGCGCACCGCTTCCAAAGTGCTTTCCCTGGCGGTGTTGCCCAATATGCTGGCCATGATGTATTTCAACCGTCGCCGGCAGGCCCACATGGTGCGGGGGCTGATGGTCATCAACGTTTTGTGGATTGTCTTGTTTGTTTTGCAACGCTTTGTATGGAGTTAAGCGCTTTGTAGAAACAATTTTTGCCCACCGGATGCGTTCTCTTTTATCGGTTCGGCCTTCTGGTTCAGGCCTCTTCTTTTTAAAAAAAGCCCTCAATATGCGCTATCTCTTTCTGCTTCTTATGTGCTGTGGCCTCCAGGCTACCGGCCAGACGTACTACGGCGGAAATGAGTTTGGCATTACAGCCGGTGGCAGCCAATATTTTGGAGATCTCAACAATCACTACGGTTTTCGTTACATCCGGCCCGCCATGGGTGCCTTTGCCCGCTTCCACCTGACGCCCTACATTGCCCTGCGCACCAACCTGCTGTACACCAAAGTGGGCTATTCGGATGCCTACAATGCCAACGAATTTGAAAAGCTGCGCAATCTGTCTTTTAAATCCAATGTGCTGGAACTTTCGGCACTGGCCGAGTTCAACTTTTTCCGCTATGCCACCGGTGAACTGGGCAGCCGCTTTACGCCTTATCTGACAGGCGGGGTCGGGGTCTTTAGCTTCGATCCGTATGCCGAGGTCAACGGCGGCACTTATAAACTGCGCGGCCTGGGCACCGAAGGCCAGAATATAGGCTATGACGACCGGAAATACGGTCGCTTCTCGGTGTGTTTTCCGGTAGGCATGGGTGTTAAATACTGGCTGCGACCGGGTCTCAATCTGGGCATTGAGGTGACCGACCGGCTCACCCTGACCGACTATCTGGATGACGTGAGCGCCACCTATGTCGGGGCCGAAAATTTCCCTAATATCGATCCGCTGGCACCCAATCCGGCTTATCTGTTGCAGGACCGCAGCCGCGAGGTGGCTTCCATGCCGCTGGGGCGTGCCGGCAAGCAGCGCGGAAACACTACCACCTTCGATCAATACCTTGTTTTCGCTATCAACCTGAGCATTCAGCTCAAAAGCTACCGCTGCCCCAATTATCTGAAGGAAGGGTATTACATGTATTAGAACGCCGATCTTTTGTTCCCCTGTAAGGATGGGCATGTTCGCCCGGGGCGGATCAAATAAGGCCGCTATCCCTCAAGCAAAGAAAACAAGGGCATTTTCCGGAAACAGACTCCCTGTTAGAATCTCATGAGAACGTGGAGTTGACAACATTTTCCGGAAATAAAGAGAAATACGTCTGCCCGGGGGCGGGTGCAGGCAGGGTTTAGGCAGTCTGCGCGCAGCTCCCGGCCCGTTTTTTGAACGTAAAAGGCTTACCCGTCTTTTACATTCCTTCATGTCAACAGATATTGTTTTAATCGGTGCGGGCATCATGAGCGCTACGCTCGGCACCCTGCTTCAGGAACTCGATCCCAGCCTCCGAATTCACCTCTACGAACGCCTCGACCGCGCCGCCGCCGAATCCTCCGACGCCTGGAACAACGCCGGCACCGGCCACTCCGGCTTTTGCGAAATGAATTATACCCCCATGCTGCCCGACGGCACCGTGGACACCCAAAAAGCCGAAACTGTTGCCGAAGCATTTGAGATTTCCCGGCAGTTCTGGGCCAGCCTCGTGCGCGAAGGTGCTATCTCACCGTCTTTTATCCGCTCGGTGCCGCATTGCGCATTTGTATGGGGGCCGGAGAACGTGCAATTCCTGCGTGCCCGTTTTGCTGCTATGAAAAAGCGCCCGCTTTTTGCCGAGATGCAATATGCAGAAGACCGCACTACGCTTGAAGAATGGATGCCCCTGGTTATGGAAGACCGTGACCCGACCGAGCCGGTAGCCGCCACCTGTATGCCCATCGGTACGGATGTGGATTTCGGCACGCTCACCCGCACCCTGATCTCCCGTATGGAAGCCCGTGGAGCTAAAGTTTTTTACAATTACGAAGTCCGTGATCTGCACCGGTTCCGGAACCGGGATATGCCCGATAGGGCGCCTTTCTGGCAGGTTCGGGTCAAGAATCTGGCCCAGGATTATCAGGAAAACATCCAGGCGCCGTTTGTATTTATCGGCGCGGGCGGGGGCGCGCTCCACCTGTTGCAGGCCGCCGATATTCCGGAAGGCAGGCACTACGGCGGCTTTCCCGTTTCGGGCGAGTGGCTGCGCTGTAAAAACCCGGACGTCATTGCCCGTCATAAATCCAAAGTATATGGCAAGGCTGCCGTAGGCGCACCGCCGATGAGCGTTCCGCACCTGGACACGCGCAAGATTGAAGGCCACGATGCCTTGTTGTTTGGACCCTACGCCGGCTTTTCCACCAAATTCCTCAAACACGGCTCCTACACCGATCTACCCGCAAGTCTGCGCCTCGGCAATCTGATGCCAATGCTCGGCGCGGGCTGGCACAACATTCCGCTCACTAAATACCTCATTCAACAGGTGGTGCAGTCAGACGCCGACCGCATGAAAGCGCTTCACAATTATTATCCCGACGCCCGGCCGGAAGACTGGGAACTGGTGATTGCCGGACAGCGGGTGCAGGTCATCAAGGCCGATGAAAAAGGCGGCGGCGTACTGGAGTTTGGTACCGAAGTGATCAGCACGGCAGACGGCAGCCTGGCAGCGCTGCTGGGCGCTTCGCCGGGTGCAAGCACAGCGGCCAACATCATGCTAAACGTGCTGGCCAAATGTTTTCCGCAGCAAATGGCTTCGGCACAATGGCAGCAAAAGCTCAAAGCACTGATCCCTTCTTACGGACAAAAACTGGCCGACAACCCGGAACTGCTACAACGCCTGCGCCGCGAAACAGCCGAAACACTCGGACTGACGGGCTAAAAAGACATCGCTCCGCAGCAGTTCCGGAAAAAAGTGTATCTGTGAGAACAGTTTTTATAAAAATCTTCTATCATGAAAAAGCCTACCATCCCTGCCGGTGCCAAAAACGATATGCACACCGATCCGAACGATCGCTCGCAGAAAACCAACGGCGCCGATCAAAATTATCCAAACAAAATGGCCAACGAAAATGGGCTGGGATCGCCCTATGGCGGCACGCAAAGCCCGGATTCGCGTGTGCCCGACGGCAATCAGACGCCGCCCAACCCGGAAGCCGAAGGCAAAGCCGTGACGCCGCCCGAGCTGGGGGATGAATATGAAAGCCCTTCTTCCTACGGCGAGGCCGACAGCGGCGGCAAGGAAGGGGAGCATCCCGGCAATGATGCCGTTGGCAAAAGAGCGATCCGCTAGCTGTTAAGAGACCGTTCCAAACCGTTCCCCAAAAGCTCCCCGACAGGATTCAGATCCCGGAAAAAGACGCCTTTTTCCGGGATTTCTTTTTTCATTCCCCTTATCTTCGCAGCAGTT
>JAEVZP010000240.1 GCA_023392185.1 Bacteroidota bacterium | reverse complement strand
ATCAGGTTGGGAATAGGGCTATAGATGAATTTTTTGAAAAAAGTGACTTTATGCAGCCGGTTTTCCGGAAATCATTCCTTATCTGTTGCTTGCCCTCGAAAGGAGCGTTGCCTGCGGCATTTGCGATTTGGGGAAAACAAATGCCAAAGTCTGCTAAACCAGATTTTCTGCCGCCGGTCATTGCCGCTCCAGGTCCTACTTTCGCGGCTTCTGTTATGCGCATTGCTGTAAATACCCGCTTGCTGCTCCAAGGGCAGCTGGAAGGCATCGGCTGGTTTACCTATCAAACGCTTTCCCGCATCGCGGCGGCGCATCCCGAACATCAGTTTATTTTTATTTTCGACCGGCCCTTCGACCCGGAATTTCTTTTTGCGCCCAACGTCACCGGGATTTATGCAGGTCCGCCAACCCGCCATCCGGTATTGTGGTATCTGTGGTTCGAAATCACCCTTCCCCGCCTGCTGCGCAGGCATAAGGCCGATGTTTTTCTGTCGCCCGACGGCATGGGCAGTCTGCGCACCCGCGTGCCGCAGTGTGTGGTCATCCACGACCTGGCCTTCGACCGCTTTCCCCAACACATGAAGCCGGCTCACCTGCGCTACCTGCGCTATGCCACGCCCCGGCTCTTACAGAAAGCGCGGCAGATCGTCACCGTTTCGGAGTTTTCTAAAAAAGATATTATGGCGCGCTACGAGGTGCCGGCCGAGAAAATAACCGTTTCCTGCAATGGGGCACCTCCGCAGTTTCAGCCGCTCGGCTGGGAAGCGCGCGAAGCGGCAAAGGCCCGATGGACCGGGGGGAGTGAATATTTTGTGTATGTCGGTGCGTTGCAACCCCGTAAAAACATCGTCAACCTGCTCCGCGCTTTTGTGCGTTTCAAGAAGCGGCAGCGCAGCGACATGAAGCTGGTGATTGCCGGAAAAGAAAGCTGGGAAAACAGCGAAATCAACCGCTACCGGGAGCATATGGTCTTTAAAGAAGACGTGCTGTGGCCGGGCTACTGTTCGGTCGAAGACCTGGCGCAGCTTATCGGCGGCGCTTATGCGCTGGTGTATCCGTCTTTGTTTGAAGGCTTTGGCATTCCGATTCTGGAAGCCCTGCAGTGCGGCGTTCCGGCCATTGTAGGCAACAATTCATCGATGCCGGAAGTAGGCGGCGCAGCCGTGCTGCTCTGCGACCCCACCGATCCGCAGGACATCTCCGACCAGATGCAGTTGCTGTATAAAGACGAATCGCTGCGCAACCAACTGCTGGCGCATGCACCGGCGCAAACCCAAAAATATACCTGGGACCATGCGGCGGCCACCTTATGGGCTGCGGTAGAGAAGTGCGTTGCGCATCAACCCGATGCCTAAGCGGCCCCCTTCTGACTCAGGTAGAAATCGTAGGTATAAACATTATAGGGCAGCAGCCGGGGTGCAAAAAGCCGCGCCAGAAAGCTGCCCAGCAGCAACGGCACGGCCAGCACAAAGCCGTTGGGCACCAGGCCCGCCACCAGCACCCAGGCCGTCAAAGGCGCATAGATAGAAGCTGAAAGCGTGGCCGCAGCACCCACAAGTGCACAGTTGAGCAACAGAATATCCAGTCCCAGAAGAGAATTGCAAAGGCTGCCGAAGAAAAGACCCAGCAGTGCGCCGGCAACAATACTGGGAGCAAATACGCCGCCATCGCCGCCCGCCCCCAGCGTCAGAGCGGCTGCGAGCGGTTTCAGAAAAGCCAACAGGAGCAGCACCCCAAAAGAAACGGTTGTTCCGGAAATGGCCGCCTCCAGGGTGTTTTTCAGGCCGTGGTAGCTGTCGCCATACAGCAGCGGAAAAGCAAAAATGAGCCCGCCCACCAGCAGCGCACCGGTGTTGACCCGCAGAAAATTGCTTTTAATGCCGGCGAAAAAAGCTTTCATCCGCGTAACGAGCAGGGTGAAATACACCGAAAGAGCTGCACACATAAGGCTGAGCAAGGCAAAAAACGGCAGAGCAGTGCCTTTCCAGCCCGCTACCGAAAAAGGCAGCAGCGGGGTGTTGTCGAAAGCATGAATGAACCCCCAGGCCACGAGCGCTGCGGCGGTGCAGCTGATGAGCAGCGTTTTCCGGAATTTCCGGGCAATCACTTCCATCGCAAACAGCCAGCCGGCCAGGGGCGAAGCAAACAGCACTGCGACGCCGGCCGTCACACCCGCACAAATCAGCTCCCGCTTATACATCCGGGCCGAAAATTCTTTTTCATAAGCGCTGTTGCCAATCGTGGCCGTAGCCACCACCGTAGAAACCTCCACGCCGGTGGAGCCGCCGAAGATGACGGTCAGAAAACCGTTGAGATAATGAGAGGGAACCTTAAAAGCCGGCAGGTGATCTTTGCGCTGATCGAGCGTTTTGTAAATCTCGGTAATGCCTTTGTTTTTCCGGTTTCGAAACAGGTATTTGCGCAGAAAATAGATGGCCGTGATGCCGATGGTGGGCAGGAAAATAAACCAGAACCGGCCCATCTTTCCCCAAACGGTAGCGGAAATGGAGTGTTCCAGGTGCTCGGTGAGGTGCTTGAGCGAGAAAGCCAGCAGGGCGCACAACAGCCCTACGAGCAGGGAAACAAGAGTCAGTTTGAAGTAGTGTTGGGTATAGATTCGGGTCCGATTCACAAACAGGAGATATAATCTTTTTGCTTAGCCATTGCAAAAGTACCTTACAAG
>JAEVZP010000109.1 GCA_023392185.1 Bacteroidota bacterium | reverse complement strand
GATGTACAATTGGTGCTCATGGACATTATGATGCCGGAAATGGACGGCTATGAAGCGACCCGCCGCCTGCGGATGGACAGTCGTTTCAAGCGCCTGCCCATTATCGCCCTGACGGCCAAGGCCATGCTCGGCGACCGCGAAAAATGCCTTGAAGCCGGTGCATCTGATTATATTACCAAGCCGGTGGACGGGGCACGGCTTTTGTCCCTGATGCGCGTGTGGCTTGCCAAATAGACGTTTCGGGTCACGCTTTGTTTTAAATGCCTTTTTCGCCACCACAGGTTCAGGCTTTTCTGCAGCTTGTCCGGGATCGCTGGGGATATGATTTCTCCGGCTATGCAGAAGCATCGCTTCAACGCAGGCTGCGCCGCTGCGCCGAGTTGGCACATACGCAATCCCTGGAGAAGCTGGGTCAGCGGCTTCAGTCTGATCCCCATGCGTTTACATGGTTTTTGGAGAATTTCACGGTTAATGTAACCGAGATGTTTCGCGACCCGGAATTTTACGCCTACCTGCGCAAGCATATTTTTCCGGTGCTCGAGACGTTTCCGCACATCAACATCTGGCATGCCGGCTGTTCTACCGGAGAGGAAGTTTATTCGATGGCAATCATGTTGCATGAAAGCGGGTTGCTTTCCCGCTGCCGCATCTATGCCACTGATATTAACCCGGCTAACCTCGAAAAAGCCAGGGCAGGTATTGTGCCCACGCCTATGCTGAAGGAGTATATTCAGAATTACCGGCACAGCGGTGGGGTAGGTGATTTTACCCAGTATTACACGGCTTTGTATGGAAATGCCATTTTTCAGAAAGAGTTGCGCGAGCGCATTACCTTCTTGCAACACAACCTGGTGGCCGATGGTGCTTTTAACGAATTTCAGTTGATTATCTGCCGGAATGTTTTTATTTACTTTAAACGTAGCTTGCAGGAGCAGGTACTGGGTCTTTTTGCAGACAGCCTGGCACCACTGGGCTACCTGGCGCTTGGCACCAAAGAGTCGATTCTTTCTTCCCGGGCACAATCCCGCTTTGAACTGGTGTCGCGGCCGATGAAGATTTACCGTAAAAAGTTCTAGGAATGTCCTTTTCCTTTGCAGAAGACAAGCTGGTGATTGTGGGCGGCTCTGCCGGGTCCATGCAGCCGCTAATGTCGCTGCTGAGCAGACTTCCTGCCCGATTCCGGGCTGCTATAATCCTGGTACTGCACCGGCAGCGAAACGTACCAAGCAATCTCCACGAAATCCTGTCCCATAATTGCCAGACCCGTGTGGAGGAGCCGGAAGACAAAGATCCATTGCTGCCAGGTCATATCTATCTGGCTCCGCAGAACTATCACCTGTTGCTGGAAAAAGACGGAAGTCTGGCCCTCGAATACAGCGAGCCGGTGTGTTTCAGCCGCCCCAGCATTGACGTAACCCTGCAAAGTGCGGCGTTGAGCGGCGTTCAAAACCTGTTGGTCATCCTGCTCAGCGGTGCCAATACCGATGGTGCACTGGGCATCAAAGCCGTTTTGGAGGCCGGCGGGCAGGCCCTTGTCCAGTCGCCCGAAACAGCCGAATTCCCTGCTATGCCCGGCGGTGCGCTGGTGCAAAATCCGGAAGTGCCTTCCCGCGAGATCCCGGAAATTTCTCCTTATTTAAACCAATTTGTTGTCTAGATCCCATGTCCAACAATACTTTGCTGGCCGGCAAGACATTGCTTCTGGTCGATGATCGCCCCGAAAATCTACTTTCCCTGGAAGCACTGCTGGAAGGATCCGGCGCGCGGCTGCAAAAAGCCTCCTCCGGAAATGAAGCGCTCCAATACCTGTTGCGCCATGCAGATACTACTTCGTGTGTGCTGATGGACGTGCAGATGCCGGAAATGAGTGGTTTCGAAGCGGCAGCCCTCTTGCAGCAGCTGCCGGCTACGGCGCGCGTGCCGGTGCTGTTTGTGACGGCACGAGAAGCCGGTGTGGGGCAGGTTGATGCGCCCTTTGCTGCGTTGCTTACTCAACCCGTTTTTCTGCACAAGCCTTTCAGCGCCGACGGGCTTTGGGCCGCGCTTCAAAAGGTGCTAGCGCAAAAAGCCTGATGCTGCACAGGACGGCAACATCAGGCTCTTGGGAAAATATCGGAAGAAGAGACTGCTCTCTAAGCAGCCATCGCTTTGATGCGCTTGGCAATACCGCTTTTGAGGTTGCCGGCTTTGTTCTTATGAATCACATTGCGCTTGGCCAGCTTGTCGATCATGGAAGCAACGGCAGGCATACCCGCTTCGGCCTCCGCCTTATTGGTAAGGGCAAGCAGCTTGCGGATAGCATTGCGGGTAGTTTTTCCGTAGTAGCGGTTGCGCTCCCGGCGCTTCGCCGCCTGGCGCATGTCTTTTTTGGTAGCTTTATGGTTTGCCATGAAATGGAACTATTCTAAAATAGAAGGGGTGCAAAAGTAGAACATTATTCTTTCGCAGCCAAAAATGTTTTTGAAATGGGGCACTACAGCATGTTCTGGGCGAAGATGCGGCGTGAAGTCTTAATGAGCGATTCTTTCTTGATCACAAACTCTTCGATCTTGTCCTTCGGGATCCGCAGGCTGTAGTAAGGCTCTGGATAAGCGCTGTATACAAAGAGATCATAGTCCATATTCCAATCGGCCAGCAAGCGGCGTTCGATACCCAGTTCCTGTGCCATAAACTCCAGGCTCAACGGCTCTGTAATGCGGATGATCGCCATGCGCTCCAGCTCTTCACGGGTAAACTGCGGCTTGGGCGGCTCCACAGCTACTGCCTCGCCGGGTTCGGCCGTCGTGAAAGAAAATCCTGCCGGAAAGCTGCCGCCGATTGCGTGCTGAAGACGCTCAAAAATAGATGCGGTAGCAATATAGGCCAGTACGTGGCCCTGGGTTTCGCGGGGGAGGTATTTGCGGATGCTCCAGAAATTGCGGCTGCCGGTCTTTGCAATAGCAGACTCCACCGGCACATGGCCACAATTATAAGCGGCTACCACCAGCAGCCAGTCGTTGAAGCGCTTGTAAAGTTGATTAAGATATTTAGCCGCTGCCTGCGTGGAGCGGGTCCAGTCGGTGCGGTCGTCGCGTTTGCCGTTTACGGTCAGGCCCATGTCGCGGGCTGTCTGATCCATAAACTGCCAGGGGCCAACGGCACCCACCGGGCTGATTGCGTTGTTGTTGAGCGCCGATTCGATAACGGCCAGATACTTCAGTTCTTTGGGAATGGAATGGCTTTGCAGCACCTTCTCAATACCTTTAAAGCGCTTGTCAGCACGGGTTTTGATCACCGCCAGGGAACGGGAATGCACGTTAAAATAAGTCTTGGCAAACGTGCTGACATAATCGTTCATGCTGCCGAAATAGGCTTTATTACCGGCCAGGGGCACAAACATCTTCCCGGAAGCAGCGACGGCTGTCTTATCGGCAGCCGCCAAGTTTTTCAGCGCTTTGGGTAGCGCTATGGTATCGGACTTACCGACAAGGGATTCCGCAAGCTGACCCGTTGCGGACGGGCGGGACTGCGCCTGGGCAAAGACCGGCAAAGTTGCAAGAGCGGCAATCCAAAGGGCTTTCATTTTCATGCGAGAAAAGTCTTTTTTGAAATACAGACACCGAACCCCTGAAGAAGCCGTGTGAGCTGAAAAGCACGGCTCCTTTATGTTGTAAAAGGCACAATAAAAGAAAGTACCGGATG
>JAEVZP010000071.1 GCA_023392185.1 Bacteroidota bacterium | reverse complement strand
ACAACAACCTGGTGGATGTGGAAGCGGCCTGTGCACTCGTCGCTGAATTTGACCAACCGGCATTTGCGGTGATCAAACACACCAATCCGTGTGGCGTAGCGGTGCGTGAAAACGTGGAAGATGCCTGGGAAGCCGCCCTCGCCGGCGACCCGGAAAGCGCTTTTGGCGGCGTGCTGGCAACCAACCGCGAGATTACCGCTGCGGTAGCCGAAAAAATCAGCAATATCTTTTTTGAAGTGCTGATTGCGCCGTCGTTTGCGCCGGAAGCGCTGACGATTTTGCAAAGCAAAAAAAACCGGATTCTCTTAGAGCAAAAAGCCCCGCTGGATGCCGACCGCCAAATGTCGAAAGCCTTGCTGGGCGGCACACTCGTGCAGGACGCCGACACCGTGCTGGCCGAAAAATGGGAAGACGTGGGTGGCCGCCCGTGCACTGAAGCGGAAACAGCCGATCTTCAGTTTGCCAACGCGGTGTGTAAACACCTGAAATCCAACGCGATTGCGCTGGTACGCAACGGACAGCTGGTGGGCAAAGGCTGCGGTCAGACCAGCCGGGTGGATGCCCTGCGGCAGGCCATTACCAAGGCCGCACAATCCGGCTTTAGCCTGCAAGGTGCCGTGCTGGCCTCCGATGCGTTTTTTCCCTTTGATGACTGTGTGCGTATTGCCGACGAATCCGGCATCACCGCTTTTGTGCAACCCGGCGGTTCGATCCGCGACGCTGATAGCGTGAATTATTGCAAAGAAAAAAACCTGGCAATGGTGCTCACCGGCACCCGCCATTTCCGCCACTAGGAAAAAAAGGAATTGTAGAGACGTCCAATTGGGGCGTCTCTTTTTTTATAAAGAAGGCCGGGAGGGCTATTTGCGGCGGCGCTCCAGCGCTTCGAAAAGGGAATTGCCGACAAACGAGAGCAGCAGCGAGCCGATAACCAGATAACCCACTTTTTGCAGGCCGTTCCACTCCAGTCCGTAGCTGGTGCGGATGATACGAAGGAGAATACCGGCAATGAGAATGGCGAAAACCGGAACCAGCCGGCGGCGAATCAGCATTTCTTTTAGAAAGAGGGAATAAAAAAAGGAAAAGTACGACCCTTTGGGCGGTTCGCCGCACCTTTGCGGGTCCTGTTATGCGCCTTTATACCCCCACTTATACCGACGCCGCCCAGGCCCTCTCGATTATCAAAAGCGGGCATACGGTTTTTGTGCACGGCAGCGCCTGCACACCCCTGCATTTGCTGCACGAACTGGCCGCTCAGAAAGACCGCCTCTCTGATGTACAACTCGTTTCTATTACGCTTCAGGGCGACGTGGAAGTGCAGAAGCCGCAGTATGCAGGCCATTTTCATATCAACAGCCTTTTTGTTTCGGAGGTGGTGCGGGGTGCGGTAGCGGAAGGCCGGGCCGATTTTGTGCCGGTTTTCCTTTCCGATATTCCCGACCTGTTCAACCGACGGCTTCTGGACCTCGACGTGGCGCTGGTGCAGGTGTCGATGCCGGATGAGCACGGCTATTGTTCGCTCGGTCTTTCGGTGGATATTGCCCGCTCGGCGATCACCAATGCGCGGTTTGTGATTGCACAGGTCAACAGCTTTATGCCCCGGACGCTGGGCGACGGCATGGTGCACATCAGCCGCTTTACCCATATGGTGCGCCACGATGAGCCGCTCGTGCAGCTCGACTACGGCGCAAAGGTGCGCGACGAAGAAATGCGCATTGGCCGCTATATCGCCGAGATGATTGACGACGGCAGCACCTTGCAAATGGGCATCGGAACGGTGCCGGATGCGGTGCTGAAATGTCTTAAAAACCACCGCCACCTGGGCGTGCATACCGAGATGTTTTCCGACGGCATTGTGGATCTGATTGCCGATGACGTGATCGACAATACCCGGAAGCGCGTACATCCGCTGAAAACCGTTACCGGCTTTGCCATTGGCACCCAAAAGCTGTATGATTACATCAACAACAACCCCTCCATTTCTTTCCTCGATATTGATTTTGTAAATGATCCCGGAATCATCAAGCTGAACCCGAAAGTGGTGGCTATCAACAGCGCCATTGAGGTGGACCTTACCGGGCAGGTGAGCGCCGACAGCATCGGAACCTATCAATACAGCGGTATTGGCGGGCAAATGGACTTTATGCGCGGTGCGGCGCTTTCTGAAGGCGGCAAACCCATTATCGCCCTGACGGCCCGCACCGGCAAAGGTGTTTCGCGCATTGTGCCGATGCTAAAACCTGGCGCGGGTGTAGTGACTACCCGCGGTCATGTGCATTACATCGTGACCGAGTATGGCGTCGCTTTTTTGTTTGGTAAAAACCTCCGCCAACGTGCCCGTGCGCTGATTGAAATTGCCCACCCCGACGATCGCGAGCTGCTCGACAAAGCGTTTCATGAGCGCTTCCGGTCCTAGACGGGCGGGAAGCTTCTTGCTCTTTTCCAGATAGCGGGTGTTCTATCCGAAACAAAGGTTAGGTCGCGAAGCGACCGTCCCGCTAATCTAATCGGATCGGCTACAAACATTGGGTCGCCCCGCGACGCCATCCCTGAAGACCTGAGGTAAAACAGCGTTCGTTGGGGGAAAAACCTCTTGTCCTCTTTCTGCGAAGTCGGCCCGGGGGGGAATAGGGCTGGGCCAGTAGCAGGTGGAAGCCTTTATTTCCGGAAATACGACTATAAATTTCCTGCTTCAGGCTTGCCGAAGATGGTGGTCAGCACGTTGCGGGCGACGCCGCCCCAGTAATACATTTGGTAGAATGCTTCGGGCGCAGCTGCTTTAGAGTGGATCGCCGCGCCGATATCGGCAACAAAATGGTCCCAATCGTTATCCGGCGAAACGAAAAGAGCTTCTCTACAGGCGCTGCGTTCCAGGCCGGCAGCACCGCTTTCGCAGCTCACCACCCGCTTGCCCCAGGCGAGTGCTTCTACTGCTTTGGTCTTGATGCCGCCTCCGGTCAGGACCGGATTGAGCATCACATCGCAGGCCTGCAGAAAATCAGTGAGGCTGGGGAGAAAGCCGGTATAATGCACGTTTTTTCCGGAAAGTTCCCCCCGTTGTGCATCTGAAAGGCCTTTGCCCGCAACGAGCATCTCGAAAGGGGTGTCCACTGCTTTAAGGCGGGGAACCACTTGGCGGAGGAGGTGATCGAGGGCTTCAATGTTGGGTTGGTAATCGAGTGCACCGAGGAAATAGAGCCAGGGTACATCCGCGCGGAGGCCGAGTTGCTGCGCCAGCCGCTGCCGGGCTGCCGGGTCGGGTGCGGGCGGGGCCGCAAGCGGGGTTCCATAAGGTGCTATATGGCATTTGTTTTCCGGAATCTGCCAGTGGCGTTGGGCCCAGTAGGCATCTTCGGCGGTCACGAAAAAAGTTCCGTCGGCTTCTAGCATCGCAAAGCGTTCGTAGCGCGCCAGCACCGGCCACCAGGTCTTGCCAATCGTCCGGAAGCGCTCCGACTCGATGTTGTGGCTGCGCAGATACCAGGGCAGGCGCAGGGTGCGTGCCAGCGCGCGCGCGGAGAGCGCCATGTAGGGATGTTCGCAGAAAATAGCTTTCACGTCTTCGCGCCGCCCCAGTCTTATGAGCTGCTTTTGATACCGGTATGGCAGATAGCGTAATGGACCGGCTTCAAAGATTTTATGGAGCACAAAAGGTTCCGGCCGGTTGGGCGCGTTATTGACGGCGCCGGCAATGTGGTCTGAACAGTGCTGTGCCAGGTGGCGATGCATTTCTGCAATGCCCAGATGCCCGCCATTGGTAGGTGGCAGAAACGGATAAGGCACAATGGACAAAAGCGGGGAAAAAGCAGCAGACATGGCGTTGAAAGGGTTGAAGTTCCGACCGGATGCCGGAAACAGGAGGGGTCCAAACGGCTTTTCGCGCTAAACCATTCCGGAAATAAGAGCTCCTCAGGCATGCTCCGCACGCATTTAAACAAAAAAGCCGGAACGCGCCTGCTTTGGACGTTCCGGCTAAGGTATCTTTTAATATTGTTTTGCAGTTGCAAAAAAGGGCTTAGTGTTTGTGGCAACATTCGCTTTGCACCTCACCGGTGTCGGCGGCTACTTCCACCTTAGGACTCAGATATGGAATGCCCAGGTTGGCACCGCGCAGGAGGAATAGTCCGCCAAAAGCCACCAGCATTACCGGCACAAAACGCCGCAGGTTGGCTCCCTGCAGAAAGTGCATTCGCTGCCGGAGCAGGGTAATGCTCAGGAGCATCGGCAGGGTGCCGGCACCAAAGGCATACATGGCCAGGGCCGCTTCCGGGGCCGAAGGGGCAGTGGCTGCCAGGGAGAGCGCCATATACACCAGTCCGCAGGGCAGCAGGCCGTTGAGCACGCCGGCTACCGTAATGGCGCTGAAGGAAGGGTTGCCCATAAAGCGCGAAGCCTGCCGGCGCACCCAGCCCGTCCAGGGCAGCGAAGGCATATTGCCACGTACCAAAAAAGAATACAGGCCGCCCACCAGCAGCAGTGCGCCGAGCGTCAGTGAAACCCCTTGTTGCCATTGCGGGTGAAAAAGCGATTTAAAAGAATGCAGCACCAGCCCCATGGTGGCATAAACGCTGATGCGGCCGAGGTGATAAAGCGCGAGCGCGCCCCCCCTGCGCACCGGGGAGAAATGCTGAAAAGGCAGGATCAGCATGATGGGGCCACACATCCCGGCACAGTGGAGGCTTCCGATAAGACCCATGACCAGTGCGCTCAGCAGTAAACTTTCGTTCATGGCGTCATCAGGTTGAGGTTTACCTTCTGAAAATATTCGGTGCCGCCGGTATTCCAACTCACTTTCACCTCATAAGGCACAAGGTCCAGTTGGTCGCGGCTCACGGTCCATTGTCCGTTGCGGACGTTGGTGAGGGCAAAGTTGCGGTCAGCAGCTGCGCGGGTAGGTGCGTAGAACATTACTTTGCCGTTGAGCGGCTCGCTGGCAAAGCGTTGTGGAAAACGGATGGTCAGCGTTTGGTCGTTGGCGGAGATGCTGAGCGGATCGTGCAGGGCGTTGGCGGCGCGGGTGGCATCCAGTTGCTTTTGGAAACCCAGCTCCTGCTGGTAATAATCTTCCGTTACCAGCTCCACGTTTTGCCGGAAAGAGGTAATCACCAGCGCTGCAATCATAATAACGAAACCGCTGTACAGCACCGCAATCTTGGTTCCCCAGGAAATTTTCATAATCACACGTTTGTTACTCTGCCCCAAAGGGTCCGAGGAAGGTTGTTTTAATAGTAGCGACGCGTTCGTCGCCTTCGTACATACCGATGAGCAAATCGGTTTTGCGCTGCTGCACCTCTGACTTGTTGAGGATGATAAACAACTGCCCGTCGATGTCAGCGCCTTTGGGAATGTGCAGGGCTTTGCGGTTCACCAGCTGAATTTCGCCTTTGAAGTTTTCCGGCTTCAGCACTACGTCTTTGTCTTTATGGGTTTTGTTCAGCAGCTTATAGGTATAAAGGTTACTGAGCTGGCCTCCTTCGCGCTCCTGATACAGCTGGCCGGAGGCCCGGTTTACTGCCGCGCTCACGTCGCTGCGGGTCACCAGCAGGCCGATCTCGGCACCGAGCAGCAGCAGCATCACAACCGTATAAGCCTTCATGCGGGTGGTGAAACGGAAACGCTTTTTCTCCGCAATATTGTTTTCGGATGCGTAGCGGATCAGGCCGCGCGGCAGGTTCACGGCGTCCATCATGTGGTTGCAGGCATCGATACAGGCCGTGCAGTTCACACATTCCAGCTGGGTGCCGTTACGGATGTCGATGCCGGTAGGGCAGACTTTTACGCACTGGTAGCAGTCGATACAGTCGCCCAGTTCGCGCTCCTGATTTTTCTTAAACTTACCGCGCGGCTCACCCCGGCCGTAGTCGTAGGCAACCACAATCGAGTCGCGGTCGAGGAGGACGCCCTGCATCCGGCCGTAGGGGCAAACCGCTACACAGACCTGCTCCCGGAACCACGAATAGACGAAGAAAAAGATACCGGTAAAGATCAGGATAGCCGTGAGGCCGCCGAGGTGCTGGCTGACCGGCTCGGTGACAATTTTAATCAGCTCATCTACCCCAATGATATAAGCGAGAAAGGTATTGGCAATGATAAAGGACATGACCCAGAAGGTGGCCCACTTGCCCGCTTTCTTGCCGATTTTCTTCAGGTGCCACGGCTCGCGGTCCAGCATCTTCTGCCGCGCGCTGTCGCCTTCAAAAAAGTACTCAACTTTCCGGAAAATCATCTCCATGAAAATCGTCTGCGGACAAATCCACCCACAGAACACCCGCCCGAAGACGACCGTGAAAAGCGCAATAAAGACGATGAAAAGCAATGCCCCAACGGCAAAGATGATAAAGTCCTGCGGCCAGAAGATTTTACCAAACAGGATAAAACGTCGCTCTACTATGTTGAAGAGAAACAGTGGTTCGCCGTCAACCTTCAGCCAGGGCAATCCAAAAAGGATGACCAGATACAGGACGGTCAGCACGGTACGCCAGTTGTAAAGCGGCCCCTTGGGCTTCTGCGGATAGATCCATACCCGTTTGCCTTCCTTATCAATAGTAGCGACGCTGTCGCGAAATGTTTCGGTGTTGGCCAGAGGACTTTTGCTCATCTTTTCAGCTGCTTGAATCATTCGGCCCCCACAAGAGGATGAGGGTCGGGTTTATTGGATTTTGCCCGGAGGGGTGCCTTCGCCGAGGCCTTCCCGGCTGTTTTCATTGTCGTAAGGGCCCACCGGATTGTTTTTGTTTTCGGTGGTGCCGGTAGGGGTCAGTGTCGGAGTGGTTTGGTTGCTCACGCTGTCCAGCGCGTTATCGCCTCCTTCCACAAAAAGCTCGCCCTGCTGGGCTTTAGCGCCTGGCGGGTTGGTGCCGTGCAGGGTTTTGATATAGCTGGAAATCGTCGCCATTTGCTTGGCGCTCAGGTTACCATCCCAGGCCGGCATCCCTTTATCCTTTACGCCGTACTTAATGGTTTTGAAGATGTCTTTGATGGAGCCGCCGTGAATCCAGTAATCGTCTGTTAAATTGGGGCCTACCGTACCGCCACCGTCTGCGCCATGGCAGGCTGCACAAGAGTTATTGAAGAGCACCTGGGCATCAGCGAGCTGTCCTTTATCGATGATCATAGTAACGGTGTTCTCATCAATTTGTTCGCCCGATTTGGCCAGATAAGCGGCTTTTGCTTCTTCTGCTTTTTCCACGGCAGCATGGTATTCATCAATCTGCGTAGGACCTCCCCAGACGTGGTAGTAACCCAGGTACAGTACTGACACTACAATCGTCAGGATAAAACCGTACTTCCACCACGGTGGCAGGTCGTTGTCGAGTTCGCGAATGCCATCGTAATCATGCTCCAGCAGGATGGTTTCCTCGCGCTCCACGGCCACCGATTTGTTGAACAGGTCGAGGACGTTTTTCTTGAACAGCAGGTGGGGCGAAGGCGTTTTTACCGGAATATCGCGCATCTCCCGGATGAGGGAGCGGGCAATCAGCGCCTGGGCAATCAGGATAATCACCCCCAGGATGATCAGGGCGAGCAAAAACAGAAACTGCACGCGGGGAATGCCACTGATCGGCGTAGGATCGGTCCAGAAAGAAGGTGCAGCACTGGCCGCGTCCTGTGCCCAGACGCTCAGCGAGCCGAGGCAAAGCAAAACCAGCAAAGCGGTCTTTTTGGCAACAAGACCGGTTTTTTCTTTTTGCTTCCGGTTTTTCTCCCGCACGGCCTCGGCCAGCTGCCGGATCACATTGGCCAGCACCATATTGCCGAAGATCAGCACCATAGCCACGCTCACCATAAAGATGAGGGTGAGGTTGAGCGGCACGCTCCCCGGACGGCCTGACTGGGCAAAAGCCCCGACCGGTGCCAGCAGCAGCGCGATAGATAAAGAACGATATAAGGCAGAGCGCATAAAAAAGGAACGACTTAAGATTCGGAGGGAAGAGAGTATTTTTCAGAGCCGTCTTCGAGCGGAAGCTGACCCATATCGGTGAAGTGCTCTTTGCGGGATTTGACCACCCAAAAAAGCAGGGCACTGAAGAAGATAAAAAAGATGAGAAGCGCTGTCGCCGGGAGAATGCCGATCCCGGAAATGGTTTCCAGATAGTTGCGGAATTTCATAAGGTTTTCCGGTATTTTCTTAGAGAAAAGGTTGTATCAGACCGGGACTTCCCGGGGGTGTTTTCTTCTTTGGTTTTCCGGAAAAATCCGGGTCTGATACCTGTTCTCTTTTAAGTTTTGAAAGAGGCCTTAGGGCATCGGTGCACCACCTTCGGCCTGCTCGGCTTTGATGTCGGTACCCAGCCGTTGGAGGTAAGCAATGAGGGCAATGATTTCTTTGTCGCTCTTGATCGTGATCTTGTCGGCAGCCAAGCGCGACTGGATGCCGGCGGCCTGCTCTTCCATGTCTTTGACGGCCTGCTGATCATAACCGGCCGGATACGGCACGCCCAGCTTCTGCATGGCCCGGATCTTGGCCGGCATCATGGAGGCGTCGATGGTGCGACGAAACAGCCACGGATACGGCGGCATGATCGAACCGTTACTCATAGAAGTAGGCTCATACATGTGGTTGAAATGCCAGCTGTCCGGATACTTGCCGCCCTGGCGGGCCAGGTCGGGGCCGGTACGCTTGGAGCCCCACTGGAACGGACGGTCATAGATGCTTTCGCCGGCCTTGCTAAACTCGCCGTAGCGGGCCACTTCATCGCGGAAAGGGCGCACCTGCTGACTGTGGCAGGTGTAGCAGCCTTCGCGCACATAAATATCGCGGCCTTCCAGCTCCAGCGGTGTATAGGGCTTCACGCTGGCAATGGTCGGAACGTTTTCTTTCACCATAAAGGCCGGAACAAACTCAATAATCCCCCCGATCGCCACGACTACGAAAGACCAGAGCAGCATCTGAATCGGACGACGCTCGATCCAGCGGTGCCAGTGCTCTTTACCGTTGGATTCTACCAGCTTCTGACGGGACAGCGGCAGTGCCTGCGCCGGCTCGTCGTTCAGGGCTTTGCCTTGCTTAATGGTTTTAAACAGGTTGTAGCACATCATAGCTGCACCAATAAGGTAGAGGGTACCGCCAATCGAACGCAGGAGATAGTACGGACGCATTGCCTGTACGGTTTCAAGGAACTGATATTTCAGGGTGCCTTCCGGAGTGAACTGCGAAAGCATGCTCCACTGCATCAGACCGGCGATATAAAGCGGCACCGTATAGAACACAATGCCAAGCGTGCCAATCCAGAAGTGGGCGTTGGCCATTTTCCGGGAATACAGCTCGGTGCGGAAGATCCGGGGGATGATCCAGTACAGGATACCAAAGGTGAGGAAGCCGTTCCAGCCCAGGGCGCCTACGTGTACGTGGGCAATGGTCCAGTCGGTGAAGTGCGAAATCGCGTTCACATTTTTCAGCGACAGCATCGGGCCTTCAAAAGTGGCCATACCATAGGCGGTCACCGCTACCACCATAAACTTCAGAATCGGCTCTTCGCGCACTTTATCCCAGGCGCCCCGCAGGGTCAGCAGACCGTTGAGCATACCGCCCCAGCTCGGCGCAATCAGCATGACGGAGAATACTGTACCCAGGCTTTGTGCCCAACCCGGCAGCGCATTGTACAACAGGTGGTGCGGACCGGCCCAGATATACAGAAAGATCAGCGACCAGAAGTGAATCACCGACAGGCGGTAAGAATACACCGGGCGGTTGGCTGCCTTGGGCAGGAAATAATACATCAGGCCCAGATACGGCGTGGTCAGGAAGAAGGCCACCGCGTTGTGACCATACCACCACTGCACCAGCGCATCCTGCATACCCGCATAAGCACTATAGCTTTTGAGCATCGAGAACGGCAGTTCCATGCTGTTCACAATGTGCAGCATCGCTACAGTTACCCAGGTGCCGATGTAAAACCAGATGGCTACATACAGGTGACGCTCCCGGCGCTTCAGAATGGTGCCAAACATGTTCCAGCCAAACACCACCCAGATCACCGTGATCAGGATGTCGATCGGCCATTCCAGCTCAGCATATTCCTTACCGGTAGTATAACCGGCCAGCAGGGTGATAGCCGCCAGTACAATAATGGACTGCCAGCCCCAGAAGTGAATTTTGCTGAGCTTATCGCTCCACATGCGCGCTTTACACAGCCTTTGCAGCGAGTAATACACGCCCATAAAAATGCCGTTGCCCACAAACGCGAAAATCACCGCATTGGTGTGCACGGGGCGCACCCGGCCAAAAGTGGTTGCCGCCGCGTTGAAGCTCAGCGAGGGAAAGGTGAGCTGCAGGGCCGCCAGCAAACCAGCCACCATGCCAATGATGCCCCAGAAGGCCGTGGCATAGGCAAACCAGACTACAATTTTGTTGTCGTAGGAGAACTGGTCCATTGGCCCGACGCTCGACTGAAGCGGAACCGCCGCCGCCGACGCCGGGCGAGGCTGGTTGGTACCGGAGGATTCTTGAGTATTCATGGATATTAAAAAGAATTCGAAAGGGGTTTAAGGCTTTTCCGCTAAGGGATCTTCGGGGGATTGGGGCAGCGTGCCGTCGTCGTGCAACATGCGTATGGAGGCGCCTTCTTTGTCTTCAAACTGGTCTTTTTTAACCGACCATAGAAAGCCGCCCAGAAAGAAGCCGGCTATCAGCAGACTGACCAATAAAACGAAAAAAAGTGCGATCACAACAAAAGCCTTTTTTAAGGGTGTAAAATTCCTTTAAAACCTGCCCCCTGTCAATGACCCGGCACAGGGGAAAACATGATTTTTATCAGCTTTTTTCCGGAACAGCCGTTTTGAAGAGGTCACTTTTCCGGAAAAGAGCCGTATAAGCCAGCTGGCAGATGCCGGTGCTGACCAACACGATCGTAAGCGTGCTCGAGGGCATCAGGACAGCTGCAACCATAGGGTGCATCATCCCCTGCATCGCAATGGTCAGTCCGATAATGTTATACAGGATCGAAAAGGCAAAGGCAATGCGGATCACCACGCGTCCCCAGCGGGCCAGGGCCAGCAACTGCGGCAACTTCGACAACTGCCTGGCATCCAGAATGGCATCACAGGCAGGGGTGAAGTTGTTAACATCTTCGGCTAAGGTAATACCCACATTACTTTGCTGCAAAGCTCCCGCGTCGTTCAGACCGTCGCCCAGCATCAGTACGCGATGGCCTTCGGCTTGCAGGCTTTCCACCTTTTGCAGCTTCTCTTCCGGCTTTTGGTTGAAGAGCAGCGCGCTGCCGCCCCCTAACAAATCAGTCAGCGATTGCTGCTGCCGGGGCCGGTCGCCGGAAAGCAGCAACAGGCCAAAACGGCGGCGCAGTTGTGCCATCATACCGCTCAGCCCGCTCCGGAACTGCGGCGCCACCGAGAAAGCAAAAATCTGATTGCCCATGCGGGCATACACCTGTGCGGGACCCGGTTCGGCACCCGTGAAAGCGGCATTGCCCACTTTCACAATCCGGCCTTCTACAACAGCTTCCACACCCTGTGCGGCAGTTTCCTGCCAGTTGTCCACCGGCAGCACTGCTGCACCTGCGGTAAACTGCGCGAGTGCCCGGCTGAGCGGGTGGTGACTGCCGCGCACTACGCTGTGCAGCGCAGCACAATCAGCTTCGGTCAGGCTGCCGCCGTTCAGGACCTGCACTTCTGCGCCGATAGTCAGGGTGCCGGTTTTGTCGAAGGCAATGGTGTCTATTTTATTCAGTTGCTCGATCACGGAGGCATCGCGCAGAAACAGGCCGCCTTTGCTGAAAAGGCGCAGCAGGTTGCCGTTGGTAAAAGTGGCCGCCAGTAGCAGTGCGCACGGGCAGGCCACAATCAACATGGCCGTCACCGAGTTGAGGATGCGCGAAGGATCGTTGAGGGCCCAGTAGCCCGCCGTCAGGGCTACAAGGGTAAACAAGGCAATAGTAAAATACTTGCTCAGGTGATGCACACTGTCTTCGGCGCGGCCTTCCGACACTTTGTCACGCGCGAAGGCGCTGTTGTTCCAAAGCGAAGTGAGATAGGAACCGGCCACGCGCTTTTGCAACCGCAGGGTAATCGCGCCTTCGGTTTGCCGGCCGCCGGCATATACTTTTTCGCCCACAGCCACCTTTACCGGCTCGCTTTCGCCGGTTACAAAGCTGTAGTCGATGCGCGCCGGGCCGCTAGTCAGGATGCCGTCGGCGGGGATGATTTCGTCGTGATGCAACTGCACCACATCACCTTCTCGCAGGTCGGGCAGGCCGCGGGTAGTGGTTCCGTCCTCGCCCACAACCGCCACGGCAATGGGAAAATACGATTGGTAGTCGCGGTGAAATGACAAAGAGCGATAGGTGCGCTCCTGCACCAGCCGGCCCACGAGCATAAAAAACACAATCCCGCTCATGCTATCCAGATAGCCGCCGCCCGTTCCGCTCAGAATTTCATAGACGCTGCGCGAAAAAGTAATCAGCACCGAGAGTGCAATCGGGGCGTCAATATTGAGAAAACCTTTGCCGCCTTTCCGGAAATACGGCCGGATGCCTTTCCAGGCATTGCTGAAAAACTCACCCGCTGAATAGAAAAATACCGGCAGCCCCAGCAGCAGGCACAGGCCGCGCAGCAAGAGCGAATAGCGGGCCTCGAAAGCGTGCCCACCGAAGTATTCGGGCAGGCTCATCATCATGATGAAAGAAAAACCAAAACCGGCGATGCCCAGCCGGTAGAGCCGGCTGCGGTCGGGCTTGCGGGCCACAGGCGCGTCGGCATCCGAAAGGCTGATATACGGCTCGTAGCCAATGGTGGTTAGCAGCTCGGCAATGGTGCGCAGGTTGGTTTTGCCTTGCGAAAAGTGAATGGTGACTTCTTTGGAACTAAAGGAAAGCCGGCTTTCGAGAATGCCTTCGTGGAGGCGCGGCAGGTGCTCCAGCAGCCACATACACGACGAGCAGTGCACGCCGGGCAGGTAAAAAGTTACAAT
>JAEVZP010000057.1 GCA_023392185.1 Bacteroidota bacterium | reverse complement strand
CGAGAATAAAAGCTTTTTTTTCTTCCTCAGTCGCCTTTTGCAAATCCTGAATCCGGGCCATCAGATCCGCCAATGTGAATTCCTGCGCGGCGGTTTCGATCACGGGGGGCAAAAGCAGCGCAATGGCCTCGCTCAAATCGCCCACCGTGTGATAGCTTTCATCAAAAAGCCAAGGCTGGATTCCGGCTTCTTCCATGCACCACACTTTCAACAGCGTGGAGGTTACAATCCGCTTCGGTCGCCGCCCGGTAAAAAGCGCTACGAGCCAGATGCGATCGGCTTCCGGTGCGTCGTGCAGGTAGCTCACCAAAGCTTCTTTCTTGTCATTGGTTTTGGTGGAGCCCTGCAGGGCTTCTATCAGGAGCGAGAATTTTTTCATCGGCCATTAAACGGCATCCGCGTGTGGAAATGCCAAAGGAGGTAAGCCCTGTCGTATGCCAGTAAAGGCCACGGAGGGCACAGAGATTTACACGGAGGCTCACGGAGAATTTCCGGTAATGTTTAGTTTTTGTGTATTGCGCACCGCAGGGAGGCGGCCAATAGCGGGCAACCGAAAAGGTTAAAACAAGGTTTTCTTTAAAAAACTCACGCCCCTAGATTGTGCTCCGAGCCCAGATTGATGCGTTTTTCCGGCTCGGTTTCGTGGGCATCGCGCCCGGTGCCTTGGGTGTCTTCCTGCGGGGCAAACGGTTCTTCTTTGGCCGCGCCGGCTTCGGGCGACTGATCGCCTTCGTTGGACGTGCCGACGGTGCTTTTGCCGAGGTGGCCGGCTTCGTTGTCGTAGTTGGAGCCGCGGTTGACTTCCGAGCCCTGCTTGTTGTAGCCCGTGCCGCCGATGTCGGACGAGCCTTGCCCAAAGTTGGAGCCGCCCTGTGTGGTGGAGCCGGGGCCAAAAGCGGCGCGGCCGTGATTGTCTTCAGCGGGTTTGCTGTCGGGGTTGTTTTCTGGAGTCGTGTTCATAGATAAGGTCTTTTTCAGCGTACAAAAGGGCAGGTAAAAAAGAAGTGCCATAATTAATCTATCGGTCACATCTCATTTCTTGGGCAGGTTGGGGCCTGTCAGTTATCTTTACAGCGCAATGGCCGTAGAAAATTATATACTGATTGGTGAGGATGATCCGGATGACCGGTTTTTGCTCCAGAGCGCTTTTGAGGATGTAGCCGGTGGTTGCAACCTGCGTTTTGTGGAAAACGGAGTTGATTTGCTCAACTTCCTCAAAGCGGAAGCTGTTAAAAGCAGTTCTATTTATCCTTCCTTTATTCTGCTGGATTTGAATATGCCCCGCAAAGACGGGCGCGAGGTATTGGCAGAACTAAAGACCACGCCTCATTTTGAGAATATCCCGGTTATTATTTTCAGCACTACCAGCAACGAGCGCGAGATGAAACGCTGCTACGAACTGGGCGCGAACTCCTATATCACCAAGCCCAACAGTTTTGAATTGCTGCGCGATACGATGCAGGCGCTCTGCAACTACTGGATTCAGGTGGAAGAGGCCCCTGCTACCCCCCAGGGTTAACCGTTTTTTTATAAAATTATTCGCAGATGCCCCCATTGCGGGCAAGGAAATTGCATTAGGCAGAGAAGTTATGAGCGCCTCTAAAAAAATAATGGTTGTTATTGAAGACGAAATAGATCTTCGTCAGATTGTGGCTGCCTTTTTTAGGCGTCGGGGTTGGATCGTCTATGAATGCGGTACGTTGGAAGAAGGAGTGGTGGCTGTCAATCAGGTCAATCCGGATGTTCTGTTTCTGGACAACAACCTGCCCGATGGGCTTGGCTGGGACATTGCCCCACAGCTGGCCGCCCGACATCCGGGGATGCACACGCATCTGATGAGCGGTTTTCATCCCAATCCGCCCCAGATGCCGGAAGGCGTACGGTATTCAGTCCACGAAAAGCCGATTAGTTTTTCGCAGTTTGAAGCCATTCTATAAGGCTTGTTTTCAAAAGCAGATATTGAAGGAAGTACTCCTTCCCCCACCGGCCTTTTTAAAAAGGCCTTTTTTATTGGAATTTCCGGAAAAGGACAGCCGGTCAAGATAATCCCGGACTGTTTTCCCATCTCCGCTTCCAAGAGCAGCACTCAGAGCTCATTGCTTTCTTCCACCGCAAAAGCGACTTGCTGAACCTGCGTGGTGCGCGCTTAGCCTTTGGAACTGCGCATGAACAGGCCGATAGCCATGCATACCAGAGCGGCTGCCAGAAATACGTGCGTCCACTGGCCCATAGTATCCATAAAAAGGAACACAATCCAAGCAGTGATCAATACAGCAGTAAGGGTGTAGAAAACCTGGTACATAATTCCTGTGTCAGCGAACGGTTCGTAAATGCCGGAAATTGAAGTGAACCGGCGCGCAAAAGTACCGTTTCCCGGCCTACTCCGAAGGCGCATTTTTATACAGCAGTTTGGGGGGCAGCTTCCGGCTCCGGTGTTTCTGCAATTGGTAGCGCAATGGAAAAGCAGGTTCCTTTAGCTACTTCGGAGGTAACCTCAATTTCGCCTTTGTGCGCTTGTACAATATTGAGGGTAGAAGCCAGCCCGAGCCCCATACCGTTGCGTTTGCGGGTGAAGTAAGGCTCAAAAAGTCGCGAGAGGGTTTCTTCGGGCATACCGCAGCCATTGTCGCTTATGGTTACCAGTGCCTGTTCGTCCTGCCGGCTAACGGCAATATCGAGCCGGCCTTCGTTGTTTTCCATGGCCTCGCTGGCATTCACCACCAGGTTGAGTAAGGCAATAGAAAGCTTTTCCATGTCTGCGTTTATCCATACCGGCTCCGGCGGGTAGGCAAGCTGAAAGCGGATGTTGCGCAGCTTCAGCCGGTCGGCCGACTGGTTGAGCACCTCGTCGAGGACAGATTGCAACATCACTCTTTTAAGTACCATTTCCGAGGGTCGGGAGCTGTTGAGCAACTCGGTAATCAGGTCGGAAATCCGCTTGCTGTTGCGCTGTACGATTTCGAGGTACATGCGAGTATCTTCAGCTACATTCTCAGCCAGGATCTGTTCTACTGACAGGGTAATATTGTTGAGCGGGTTGCGAACCTCATGGGCCAGGGTGCGCACCAGTCGCCCGGCAGCCGCCAGTTTTTCGGCCTGCAGCGTGGCTTTCTCGGCTTTGCGAAGACTGGTGATGTCATGGAGGATCCCTTGCCAGTAGATGTCGGCCGCAGAACCTTCTTCCTGGGGAACCAGCGAAAGCTGAAATTGCTTTTTAAGCCCCTGACCGGTGGTAACAGCCAGCTCCAGGTCCCGGATTTCTTCACTGGCAGAGATGCTTTGTTTTAGGTTGGCCTTTTCGGCTTCGTCTTCGATCAGGTCGAAAAGCGAGCGCTGCAGGATTTCTTCCTTGGGCAGCTCCAGCAGTTGCACTGCCGCCGGGTTCACTTCTACAAAGCGGAAGCCGTTGTCGATCAGGAAGATAATATCCTTTGACTTCTCAAAAATGGCGCGGTACTTCTTTTCGTTGGCCCGCAGCGCCCGTACAAACACGGTACGTTCCTGCGCATAGCGGATGGAGCGCTCCAGCTTCTCGGAAGTCACGTCGGCCTTGATGAGATAGTCCACAGCGCCCGATTGCAGGGCTGCATGTTCGGTTTTGATACTTCCGCCACCGGTGAGCAGGATGATCGGTTGTTCGCAGCCGGATTCCATGGCCTCCTTGAGCAGATCCATGCCGGAGCGGGCACCGAGCCGGTAGTCCACAAAATAGACGTCGTAACATTGCCCGGTCATGCGCCGGAGAGCGTCGTCGTATTTGTGGGCCCATTCAATTTCATAGCTGCCCGCAGGGATCATACGGATCAGTTCCGAGATGATAAAGAAATCATCTTCATCGTCATCCACAATCAGGATTTTACATACAGCTGGTGGCATACTGCGGGGAGCGCAAAAGAAGGGTGAAGAGAATCAGGCCTGTAGGGACGGGTCGGCCGGGAAATAAATAGAAAACTGAGCGCCTTTTCCTTCTTCTCCGTGGGCCATAAGTGCGCCGCCGTGGCGCTCGGCGATTTTCCGGCAGATGGCCAGCCCAATGCCGGTTCCCGGAAATTCGGCCTTGCCGTGCAGCCGCTGAAAAAGCTGGAAGATGCGTTCTGCCTGCGTAGGGTCAAAACCTATGCCATTATCTTCTACCCGGATGCGGTAAAAGGCTTCGTGTGCATCCAGTCCGGCCGCAGCCAGCTCCAATGCCGACGGCCTGGCCACGTTTACCCGGATCTGCGGTGCTTCGTTGGGTTTCCGGAATTTGATGGCGTTGGAAAGCAGATTTGTAAACAGCTGGGTGAGAAGCGGGGCATGGCCCATAATCACCGGCAACGGATCTACCGCAATCTGGGTACGCGTTTCTTCAATCACCAGTTCCAGGTCCGACTGTACACCGATGAGCAGCACATCCAGCCGGGTGGGTTGGAGAGCTTCCTCAGTCTGCGTCACGCGGGAATAATCAAGCAGGTTCTGAATCAGGTTCCGCATATTATCGGCAGAGGCCATGATACGGTCGAGGTATTGGCCGCCTTCCCGGTCGAGCTGATCGTGGTAGCGGGCATAAAGCCGGCCACAGAAAGTACTGATTTTACGCAGCGGCTCCTGTAGGTCATGCGAGGCAACATAAGCAAAATCTTCGAGCTCGCGGTTGGAGTGCTGCAGATCTTCGAGCATGCGCTGTGCCTGCAATTCCTGCTCGTGTTGCTCGGTGATGTCGCGAATAATGCCGGTGGTTTTGGTGCGCTGCTGCAGGTCGTCGTAGCTGTGCTTGCCCCACACCTGTATCCACACCGGATTGCCGTTATAGGTCATCGCCTCATATACGCGGGCCTCTTCTTCTTCGGCCTCCTGCCCCAGGAAAGTACCTGACAAGCGCGTCACATCCGTTCCTTCTCCTTCCTTCAGATGCCCCAGCAGCTGCTCGAGGGTCAAAGCAGGGGGGCCCTGCACCGGATATTCCAGCAAGCGGTACACACCTTCGCTACAGCGCAACTGATTGCCTTCGTAGCTGAACTCGAAAGTGCCGTAGCGCAGGATGCGCTCCCCTTCAGCATGCAGCTGATGTAAATCCGGATGGGCCAAGGAGACAGTTTTTTTAAATAAGGTCCGTGGGTCTGGAGGGTTTAGTGGAATGGTTGCAGCGCGTTCCGCCAGGAGTGGCTTCATACTTCGCTTTCATTATTAAATTCCTTGTATTGCCGCATCTTGTTGTAGAGCGTTTTCCGGTCGATGTCGAGCAGTTTTGCGGCCTTGCTTTTGTTGAAGTTCGACTGCTTCAGGGCATTCAGGATACTCTGGTATTCGGAGTCTATTTTGTCGTTCTTCATCTTATCGCCGAGTGATACCGGATCATCGGCTACTGCTGGTGCGATTGTTCCTGGAGCAGCGGCCTGCGGCTGTGGCGCGGCGGCAGTAGTGGCCGGGGCAGTGCGCAAAGGCTCCTCGGGCTGCCCATCGTCAAATCGCAGGCGGTGGAAGTTGGTGATCTCAAAAGGCAAAGAGATAGCCTCCACATAGTCGCCGGCAGTAAGCAATGTAGCACGTTTCACCACGTTTTTAAGTTCGCGCAGGTTGCCGTGCCACACATAGTTGAGGAAGATGTTTTCCACTTCCGGTGAAAAGCCTTTGACGGATTTACCCAGCTCTTCGTTGGTGCTGTGCAGGAAGTGCCGGGCAAAGGTCATCAGGTCGCTTTTGCGGCGGCGCAGCGGCGGCACTTCAATGCTGAACTCATTAAAGCGGTGGTACAGGTCTTCGCGGAACTTGCCTTTACGGGCGGCGTCCCACAGCTTTTCGTTGGAAGCTACAATGATGCGCACATCCAGGCTAATGTCTTTATTGCTGCCCACCCGGCGCATTTTGCGCTCCTGAATCACCCGCAGCAGGCTCACCTGAATATCATAAGACAGGTTGGCGATTTCATCCAGAAAAATAGTGCCTTCATTGGCCAGTTCAAACGAACCGACCTTATCGGCCAGCGCACCGGTAAAGGAGCCTTTTACGTGTCCGAAAAGTTCGGAAGCCGCCAGTTCTTTGCTCAGCGCCCCACAGTCGATGGCGATAAAAGGCTTGTTGGCGCGGTTGCTGCGCCGGTGGATCTGCTGGGCAATCACTTCTTTACCGGAGCCGCTTTCGCCGTAGATCACAACGCTGAAGTTGGTGGGCGCCACCAGGTCGATCTGCTGCAGGATGGTGGCAAATTCCGGGCTGTCGCCAAAGATATACTCACTGTTGCCGGCTGCTGCTGCTGCTGCTTTGGCGCGTGTGCCACCGGTGGTAGGAGGAGCTTCTTTTGCCGCCGGGGCTGCCGCCACCGCGCCGCCGGGACGCGGCCCTTCGGAAAGGGCCTTTTTGATTGTCAGCAGGATTTCATCCGGGAAAAGCGGCTTGGTAACATAGTCGTAGGCACCGATTTTCATGACTTCAACCGCGTCTTTTACATCGCTGTAACCCGTAATGATGATCACCGGCACCTGCGGATGGAGTTCTTTCGCCTTGGCAAGCAGGTCGGCACCCGTCATATCATCGAGCCGGAAGTCGGTCAGGATGAGGTCGGGTTTGTCTTTTTGCAGCCAGGCAGTAGCAGCGGTCCCGCTGTTGATCCCGATGACTTCGAAGCCATGACGGGAAAGGAAGCGGTTGAGCAACAAACACATGTCGTTGTCATCATCTACTACCAGAATTTTTTGAGCCATTAAATGATAATTTTTCTTGAATGTGAGGTAATAAGACCGGCGCCGGTCTTAAAAGATACATTTTTCCCTTACAAAGCGTTCTTAAATTTCTATTACAGAAAGGGCCGGATGCTTTGGAAAGCAAGGGAAGGTGGTTTCCAAAAGCTTTAGGCCCACACGGCCCGGATCTGCGCAATCGGAATGCGCATCTGTTCCCGGTATTTGGCAACTGTCCGGCGGGCAATATTATAACCTTTAGCGGAAAGGATGTTTACGAGTTGCTGATCGGTATAGGGTTTACGCTTGTCTTCACCGGCAATCGCTTCTTCTATTACCGACTGAATGACCTTGTTGGAGATAACTTCTCCTTTCTTGTCGGCAATGCCTTCTGAGAACAGATCCTTGAGATATACGAGGCCAAAATGGGTTTCGGCATATTTGTTGGACGTAATCCGCGAAACGGTGGAAATGTCGAGCCCCGCTTTTTCGGCCACCATGCGCAGCACCATCGGCTTTAGCATCCGGATGTCGCCTTCCATGAAATATTCGTGCTGCATTTCTACAATGGTGGTCATGATACGCATCATCGTGTCTTCGCGCTGCTTCACGGCGTTGACAAACCACTGTGCAGAAGCCAGTTTGCTTTTGATATACTGATTGGCACCGCGGTCGCGGTTGGTGATTTGACCGGCCAGCTGCTCATAGAGGCCCTGATTTACAAATACGGCAGCCGAGCGCGAACTGTAGAGATTGACCTGAATGGTATCGCCGAAGCGGTTGATGATATAATCGGGGATAATGGTGGTCTTGGGCTCGTAGTGCGAAACCTCTTCAATCACCGGGTGAAATTTGAGTCCGCCGATCAGCCCGAGTACGGTTCGCAGCTCTTCATCGTTGATGCCCAGTTGGTGATAAATCTTTTCAAACTGCCGGTGCATCAGGTCGTTGAAATGGTGCTGCACCAGCTTTTGAGCCGTGGCAATTTCGGGGCGACTGCTGTCCATCTGCATCAGCTGGATTTCAAGGCATTCCTGCACGCTCCGCGAGCCCAGACCGGTTGGATCGAGCGTTTGAATAATTTTGAGAATTTGCAGCACCTCTTCTTCATCCACCAGAATGCCCAGCGAAAAAGAAATCTCATCCGCCATCTCGGCCAGAGGTTTGTCCATAAGGCCCTGGTGGTTGAGCGCGTTGATGAGATAATCGGCAATTTCAAACTGCCGGTCTTCCAGCGTCAGCATCCGCAGCTGCTGCCGGGCATCATCTTTAAAGTGAACCGCACCGGCAATGGCTACTTTGGGCGTTACCTCACTGGTAAAGTAGTTCTGATATTCTTCCCGGTAATCCGGCACATCATCATACCCTCGTTCCTCCCAGTCCTGATAGTCCTGCACATCATCTTTGGAGGGCTTGGTTTCGGCTTCCTCAAAGGTTTCTTCGGCATTGCTGTCGAGGAAAGGATTTTCTTCCAGTTCGGTACGGATGCGTTGTTCGAGCTCCAGGTTATTCAGAAAATACAGGTTGAGCAACTGTATTTGTTGGGGTAATATTTTGAGCGTTTGACGTTGCGTTTGCGTTTGTGTGAGCATATTATATTAAGAAGCAGCGTTTTGCCTGATGAAACGAATACCCCTGTTATGCAAACCTGCTTCCAAAAACAGGCACAAACAGATAAAAATCAACCAATCGTTTCGCGCTGGTTATCAACATCAAGCGAATAACCGAAAAAACACCACTCCACCCACTTGCAATAAAAACGTGCCAACCTGTAGAATCTTTTGCCCAAAATGTAGAACAAGCCCTCTGGTGAAGCCCGTACAATGCGGGGCAGCGCTCTTACACGCCGTTTCGGACGTGCCCTAAAAAAAGGAGTGGCGGGCCTGAACCGGCCCCCACTCCCTTGGGGTCTTTTTTGCACAAAGGCCCGGCAGCACCCAGCCTTAAATCGCCTTTTTCGGCTTTTTCTTTTGCAGCTCCTGCACTTCTTTCATAAACTCGTTGACACCGGCGTCCGAGTACGCGCCATAGGCATCCACCAGAGACCCTTTAAGGCCATCAGAAGTTTCAATCTGATAGAGAATGGTATTATCGGCCGGATCTGACATGCCTTCAAACCGGAAATAGTTGACGATGCAAACATCCTGCGGCTGATAATAGCGGTCTTCTTTCAGGGAGTGCAGCCCGGTTTCGGTTACTTTAAAAGTATCCACATAACCATCCAGCACTATTTTATTCATGCAGGTAGCCATGGAAGTCATATAAGGCATGGGATCAGATGGATTGCCCAGAGCAGGAGTTTGCGGATTCATAATCAAATGGAGGTTTCTAGTGTAAAAGAGATCAGTTCAGAAGAGAGGTTTTAGTTCCGGAAAAAAGTTTTTTCCGGAGCCACCGGAGGTGGCGGTTCAGGAGGCTACGACATAGACAACACCCGTTCGCATTCCTTCAGCAGACGGGACGATTGCCGGCCGGCGTTGTATTGCACTTTAATAAGTTCCAGGCTTTCTGCCGGCAGCCCGCTGCCGGGTGTCAGCACGGTTTCGTAGGCTTTCTGCCAGGCGTCCTCGCCCAGGGCGCAACTTTCTACCAGTGCACCCATGTCGACGCCTGCCCAACCGGCTTTTATATCCATCCAGGTACGAAACAATTTTCCGGAAAAAGTGCTGTCGGCAGCAACTTCCGCACCGAGGATAGCGACCCTGTTAATAAGAGCCGCGCGAAAACGCTGTGACTCCTCACGCAGGCTTTCAAAGAGTTGACGCACAACGGTTTCACTTGCCGGCAGCTTGGAAAGGGCGGTGTCGTAGCCGGCAATGCGGTCGTTGTTGATACGGATCAGGTCGTTGAGGATCGCTGCGTGTTTGTCGGCGGCAAGCATAACGGCAAAAGGAAGTTAACAAGGCTGTTTTTAAAAAAACGATACCAGCAGCAAAGACCGCTTATTTTCGCATTTCTTATGAACCCCATTACGGCCACGCTTTTAGAGATTCTTAAATACACCCTACCGGCGGTGGTGGTGCTGCTGACCAGCTATCTGGTGGTCGCCAAGTTTCTGGTTTCCGACACCCAGCGCAAGCAGATTGCCTTGCTGCGCGAAACGCAGGACGTGAGTCACCGCCTGCGCCTGCAGGCCTATGAGCGGCTGACGCTTTTCCTGGAGCGCATCCACCCGCGAAACCTGCCGGGCCGGGTCTATGAAACCGGCATGAGCGCCGCCGAGTTTGCTGCTGCCATGAAACTGACTATCCAAACCGAGTGGGAACACAACCTGAGCCAGCAGATTTATGTGAGCCGACAGGTATGGGAAACGGTGCGCGGCGTCAAAGAGCAGGAGCTGAATATGATCAACCAAATGGCGGCGCAGCAAAAGCCGGATGCTACCGCCACAGACCTGCACCGCCGAATGGTAGACGCCGTGCTGAGCGAGTCGGGCGAGCTGCCCACCGAAGTCGCTTTGCAGATCGTGCACGACGAAGCCCGGAAGGTGCTTTCGCTCGGAGCGGTGGGGTAGAAAGTTTTTATTTTTCAATTCGAAAAGACGTTTAATTTTAGGGTGAATTTATTCTTCCCACCACATGAAAAAAACGCTCCTCCTGGCGGCCTTCTGCGCCGCAACTGCCGGCACGGCGCAAGCGCAGATTACGCTCAACGCCACCGACCACATGCCGCAACCCGGCTCTTTCAGGCTGGTTTATTTTGCCGACACCAGCACCTCCTACCAGCTCCCGGCCAGCGGGACCAATGTGACCTGGGATTTTTCCGGAGTCATCCCAGCCGGCCAGGACAGTATGGAATATTTTGCCTGCGTGCCGCAGGCCAACTGCAGCGGCTTCGGAAACGCCAACCTGCTTTCCGGATCGGTGGCCGACAGTGCCTTTGAATATTACAAGGCAGACAGCAATGCCTTTCGGATGATGGGCGTATCTGAGCCGGGCAGCTCCTTCCAGTTTACGGATCCTTACGATCTCTACCGGTTTCCTTTTACCTACAACACGCAGTATATAGAAAACTACAGCGCCAACGTTCAGATTCAGGGCGCGCCGTTTACCATCACACTCACCGGTAGAGATTCTGTGAGCGGTGCCGGTTATGGGACGCTTATCACCCCGGCAGGCACGTATCCAAATGCGCTGATGCTCCGCTGCCTGACCACCCGAACGATCTCCATACCAGGACAAGGTGTAGATAGCGGTTATTCCTATCGCTTTGAATGGTTTACGGCCAACAGCCGCTACCCTGTTATGCAACTGGCTTATGAAGCAGAAGAGGATGGCAATGGCCAACTCACCCTTATCAACGCTGAGGGCGCCTATCGCATCAGCGGTCCGCTGTCGGTCGAGACGCCACTCCTGCCCGCAGCCCGTCTTCAAATGGTTCCCAACCCTGCTTATGACCAGGTGCGCATCCAGATTCCGGAAGACTTCCAGTCCGGCCGCACCACGGCACTTGTTACCGACCTGACCGGAAAAACCGTTTTCCGGCAAGTACTGAACGGCGCGGCAGAACTGACGCTTCAAACCGCCGATTGGGCGAAAGGCCTGTATCTGGTGCAGCTTCAGAGCGAGCAGGGCACCCGGCTTATGGAACGCTTGTCTGTTCGGTAAGAAACGTTTTTAGACCAAATATTCGTTTAGTAGAAAATATCTGCCTCCAAAAGGCAGATATTTTCATTTTGCGCATTACCTTTCCTGCCATATTTCTTTTTATGAAAAAATCCTTACTCCTGGCAGCCCTCCTGGTGGGCGCCGCCGCTACTGCCAGTGCGCAGATTACCCTGACCGCCGCTACGCATATGCCGAATGCCAGCCGGGGCTATTACAAGGCTTTTGATGACACGAGTGCCAATCCGGTCTTGCCGGCAATAGGTGCCAACCAAACCTGGGATTACAGCGGTGTGATCCCGGTAGGGATGGACACGGTTGCCTACTTTAACTGCACGCCGCAGGCCGACTGCGCTTCATTTAGCAATGCCAACCTGTTGCTCGGTTCTCCGAATGACTCATTTTATCAGTATTTGAAAACGAGCGGCAACATTTTGCAGACAACCGGCGTCAGCTCACCGGCCTTCACGGTCAAGCTTTCCAATCCGCTGGACCTGTACCGCTACCCGCTCACCTACAACACCCAGTTTACGGACGTATCGAGCGGTACGGCAACTACGCCGGTTATCCCGCTGCCACTGACCGTTACCGGAAGCGACACGGTAAAGGGCGTAGGCTATGGGACCCTGAAGACGCCCGCCGGAACCTTTTCCAACGTACTGCTGGTCCGCACGATCATCAACGTCCGGGTGGCTGCTCTTTTTGGCACGCTGCTGGAAAGCCGGGATGAAAAGTATGAATGGTTTGAAGCGGGCAGCCGCTTCCCGGTAATGACTTATTCCTACAATGTCACGGTTGACACCAGTGGCAGCGCCGGCGATGCCGTTTACAGCGGTGCCTACCGGGTGACAGGTCCGACGCATGTACAAAACGTGGGTGCAGCAGATGCGTTCCGCCTGGCACCCAACCCGGCTACCGGCGTTACGCGGCTCGAAATTCCGGCTGAGTTCGGCTCTGATGCAACGATTCTGATTACGGATATTTCCGGAAAAAAGGTACTGCAAAAGACTGCCGGCAGCCAATCCGTGATCGACATCCATACTGCCGACTGGACGAAGGGCATCTACTTGGTCCGGGTGCAAAGCGCAAGCGGCGAAGCCTTGGTGCAGAAGCTTTCGGTGCAGTAAAAGAGCTTAATTTTTCCGGAAAATTTCCGGAAAAATGTCGGTGTGGCTTTATGGCTACACCGGCATTTTTTTGTCGGAGAAACGGTCCGCCACGAGATTGTGCGCCCAAGAGACAAGGCATGCCTTGTCTCTACAAAACGTGGGGGAAACGAAAACGGGGCTTTTTTATTTTGGCGGATAAGGCCCCACCTTTGCAGCCGTTCCGTCAAAAGCATAACTGTCTGAACTTTTAAGTCTGATTTCCGGAAATCTGAACCCTGACATCTGATTTTTGGCCCTTGGATTCTGGTTCCAACGCCCTGATTTCCGGAAATTTGATTCCTGAATTTTTGCATCCCGGGTTCCGGACTTTTAG
>JAEVZP010000162.1 GCA_023392185.1 Bacteroidota bacterium | reverse complement strand
GGGTAGCGGCTGCCTGCAACAGCCCCAGCAACGCTTACCCCTGCACGGCCTTTACCCGCAATACCTTCTCCGGCCTCAAACACGGCGTTTTTGCCGAAGGCGACAACTTCACCGACAACACTTTCGTTGTCGGTCATGCGCCGTTTGTGGTTTTGGGGAGATAAATTTTCAGGAAAAAATTTTACTTTTAGTTTAGAAGTCCCGCCTTATGAAAACGTTCTTTTCCTTCTTGCTCGTAATACTGCCGCTATTAAGTCAGGCCCAGCGCCTTGGCCATGAGCACACCGACTTCTTTGGCGGCCCTGTAGGCAACACCTATCTCTCTTTAAAGCTGCCCGATTCTAACAAGGGTTTTATTCTTACCGGCTACACCACCGACACGAGCAATAGCGGCATCGTCCCGCCCAACCCTACCGGACTGGGACAACTCTTTGTTCGTTTTGACTCTGCCGGACGACAGAAAAAAATCTGGCTTGTACCTACGGTGGAAGGAGCAGGGCGTATGATTCAAACGCCCGACGGTAATGTAGTGTGTCAATCTATAGACTATACAACCAACTGGGCAGGAGACATTCTTATCTACAAGATGAACCCGCTCACTGGTAACATCCTCTGGCGCAAGACCTATGGCAGCAGCCAGCAGGAAAATGTATGGGATATGATACCCACTGCCGACGGCGGCTTCCTGATAGCAGGCAGCTCGCGCGGAGCCGACGGCGATATTCCCTCCAATCATACCCCAGCGGGGGGATTTCCGCCTGCCGATTATGTGCTGATAAAGACCGACAGCCTCGGCAATAAGCAATGGCTAAAAGTGCTGGGCACCAGTGGAGATGATGACCATTTCGTAGACCTCTATGCAATTGGAAACGCCTACTACTTTATTACCGAAACCATTCCCAAAGACTATGAGTTTGCTGATACGGCACGCTATCCGCTGAGCAAAGGAATGAAGCATAGCTGCTTGGTGAAACTAGATACCAGCGGCAACATTCTTTTTTCCCGAACCATAGCGCCGGGAAGGCACTACAATAGCTTATTTGATGCCACCGATAGCAGTTTCGTAATAGCTGGGGCTATATGGGGAAACGCCGCTTACCCGCCTTTTAGCCAAGGCAGCATTCAAGGGAGCGCAGATGTAACTCTAGTCAAAACCGATCTAGAGGGGAATGTTATCTGGGCAAAGGTCATGGGCTTTCCCTCCGAAGAAGGAGGCAAGTATGTAGTAACAATACCCAGTCAGGTAGGCTATATTGTTTCAGCCGATCGGGGGGGGACAGATGGCGTAGTTTCTCCCATTACAACAAACTATGAGATAGAACTCTTTGAGGTGGATCTACAAGGCAACTTAGTAGATACCTTTCGGCTGGGTGGGCCGGATACCGACTACAGCCAAAATCTTTTTACACACCTAGGGAAAGTTTATGTGGTAGGTAAAACCTCTTCTCCTTGGTTTTTTCCACCTGTGCAGGCAGTACGTCCCTACAACACCGTAAAATCTACTACCTCTGTAAGCCGCTTCGGCCTTTGGCCGTTGGGCATCTCACGACTTTCGGAGACCGTAAAACCGCTGTTTCGCATCAGTCCCAATCCTACGCGGGGTGCAGGCTTCCGGGTGGATTTTCTATCGCCTCACCATGGCGGGAGGCTGCGCCTCTATGATGCGGGCGGCGCGCTCTCCGGTAGTTGGAACATCCCTGCTGGAACCGCTGCTTGGGATTATCCGATGCCACAACCCACTCCCGGAACCTACCTGCTGCAATGGCAGCAAAAAGACGGTAAAACCGATACGCAGAAACTCCTTGTTCAATAACTACCGCTATGAAAAAGCCCTTTCTCTTCCTGCTGTGCTTCTTCCTGTTATTGTGCAGCAATAGCTATAGTCAAAATAGCGGTCTCCCAAGCACTAACCCGGACTCTTTAGACTTCAACCGCCCAAGTCTGAAGATGGCCGAAGCGCTTGGCTTTCTGGAACAGCGCTTAGACCCTGCTGATACCGGCGAGGGCGGCAGTCATCGCAAGTTTGCCGCCTTTAAAACATTCTGGCAGGCACGGACAGTGCAAAATGATTCCGGCAGGCAACAGAACATGTTCGTAGACTATTACCGTATGCTTCAAAAAGACCTGCTGGCAAAGAAAACCGGTGCAGCTTGCGGAAGCGGAACCGGCTTTAGGGGAGCTTGGCGTTGCGATGGCCCTGATTCTGCTATGGAGCAGCGACTGGGTAAAATAGAAGATATATGGGCACACCCGACAGACACCAACAAGCTGCTGGCAGCGACTTTCGGAGGACTTTTTAGAAGCGCCGATGCGGGCAAAAACTGGCGCTGTATAACAGATAATGCCAATTTCGTAAAAGGCGTTATTGCCATAAAGTATATCGCTGTCCACCCTACCGACCCAAATATCATCTTTCTTGGCACCGGAAATGGCCCCTATTTTATCCTAAGCCGAATTTTTGGCTGGGAGCACTTCTATGGAGCAGGGCTGCTTTATACACTGAACGGAGGTGCTACATGGAGCCAGGATGTCTTTATGCAGGGTAGTACACCCAACTTTATGGACAGTATTACTGCTGTACAAAAGGTATATTTCAGTCCTGCCGGAGACAGGCTTTATGTGCTGGGAAAGAACCGCATATTCTTTAAAAACTTTCCTTCCGGCTCTTGGAGCGATATCACGCCTGTTCTACCGGATTCCATATATACCTGGAATGAAATAAGTTTTCGTCCCGGACATCTTGGTGAGTTTGTTCTGACTTCCAATGGGGTTGTGGAAAATAAGCCTACAGACCTGCCTGCACAAATGTGGGTCGGCAACTACAATCCCCTAACAGGAGCGCACCAGTTCGAAAGAGTGTTATTTCCAACCATAAGCTTTGCAGGCTGCGGAACAATAAGCGACGGACGCTTTGAACAGCTTGCCGTCAGTTTTCCGACTCAGCATAGCTGTTATGTCGCCATACGGCCCAAATCCAAGAATCATTGTGAAGCCTTATTGCGCATGAGCGTACCTGCACGACAATGGCACTTGTTAAAGAATTCGCTACCCTCAAGTTGGAGTTATCATCCGGCGGCTGGTTGCTTCAGCATCATTGTTTCTCCCAACGACACAACCAATATCTACCACAGCAATGAGAATGCCTATTTGTCTGTTGACGGGGGGCAGAATTTTCAAACGATCGGTGCCTACTGGGGTACGCCTACTCACGGAGACATCCGTTCTATGCGACTGCATCACTCAGGAAATGATGTCAACGGAGCGGGCGACCGCCTTTACTACGCTAATGACGGCGGCGTAGCTTTAAAACCGGCTGGAAAAAATCCATTGCAGTTTGGAGCTAACACTTTAGAAAACATTAATGGGAAAGGGCTGGCCACCGGGCACCAGTTTGGCATAGGCACCAGTGAACACGAAGGGTTGGTAGTAAGCGGGGGCTTTCATAATGGCTTTTTTTCCCTACAACCTAATGATATTAATAATGCATGGACGTTTCCTGACGGTGGCGATGCGTTAGATGCTCGATTCAGTAGTAGAGATCCCAGAGCGGCATTCGGTGAAAGTTGGTGGAGTGCCGATGAAGGGGCAGAAATTCGTACCTCAAGCCCGGACATGACTTCCAATAGAATTGTAGACACTTTTACGTTTAAAAAAGCAATTATTCCTCCCAATGAAAAACAGTATGCACTTCTGCCGACGCGCACAGCCGTAGTGCCTCGCGGTAGTATGCTTACTGGCATGACCCACCTCTGGGAGTTTAACCCGGATAATGGTTTTTATGTAAGAGTATCAGGCAGCAACCAAAACCGCCCGCCTGGTTTCTTTGACCATAACCTGCCTGAACTTACTTCTGTTCAGAAAATCAGCACGCTCACCCTGCATCCGCAGAAAGACTACCCGGAGGGGTACGTAACCTACGAGGGCAAAAGCCTCTGGTACAGCAGCGCTATTTTTGGAGAATTTAAAGAGCGTACGCCTCCAGCACCCGACGACAAACTGGTAACAGACCTGTGCATGGATTTAGATGCTACCGAGCGGGCGTGGGTAGCCATCGGAGGGATCAACTGGGAGACCGATGCGCGAAACCGGGTCGTGTATTCTCCCGATGCCGGCATTCACTGGTTTGATGTATCCAAAGGATTGCCCGCACGTATACCAGTAACAAAGGTCGTTTATCAGCAAGGTGCCAATCAGGTCTATGCCGCTACCGATGTAGGCATCTATCGGTTGGATATGTCCACTTTTGCCTACACCAACATCAACGACCGTAACTCTGCTTACAACTCTGTAGGGTGGATCTGCTTTAGCACAGGAGCAAGCGGGCAACCAGACTATCCGGCTATCTATACTACAGACATGGAAATCAACTACTGCTCTGGCAGGATTTATACCTCAACTTATGGTAGATCTGTCTGGAGCACCCCTTTATGGGAGCCCTTCAAAGTGCCGCCCATCACCGAGAGCAACCTCATCACCACCAACACCACCTGGACCGGCA
>JAEVZP010000001.1 GCA_023392185.1 Bacteroidota bacterium | reverse complement strand
TTTCCGGAAAATAAGGCCAGCAAAGCCAGCGTGAGGGTTAAAAAAAGGCTTTTCATTATTCCATTTCAATCAAAACGGTTCCTTTCTCTACGGCGGTTTTTTCGACCGCCAAAACGGCTTTCACCCGGCCGGGCGCGGTGGCTTTCAGCACGTTTTCCATTTTCATGGCCTCCAGCACCAGCAGTCCGTCGCCCTTGGCTACTTCCTGACCGGGTTCTACGAGAACGCGCAAAATCATGCCCGGCATCGGCGCTTTCACGGCTTCGGCCTTGCCCCCGGCGGCTTTGTCCAGACCCATAGATTTCAGGAGGCGGTCGAGCGGCTCTTCAATGGCCACGGTATAAGGCACGTTGTTGATGCGCAGCGTTACGGTTTTTGCCTCGCGGTCGATGCCGTCCACCAGCGCGGTGTAGCTTTTGCCGTTGCGCAGGATGGAAAAGCTGCCGTTCTCCACTTCCACAATAGAAAGCGGCGTCTCGTCGCCGGAAAGCTGCCAGTCGCCGGTTGCGCCGGGTTGCAGGTCGTAGGTGTCGCGGTCGTTTACCGTCAGGTGAAGCATCTATTAAAAAAGAAAAAAAGCAGGTTTGAAAATTGGGGCGAAGGTACATTTGAAGGCACACCCTTTGCGGGCCCTTTGGTTGAATCTTAACGGAATTCCGGATGAAGGGTCTTTTTTGTATCGGGAACTCATACAGCAACTTTGTCTCCGCCTCTGGTGGACTCTTCAAAATTTCCTTTTCAAAAAAGTGCTTTCAAACAGTTAGTTGGCGGTACTAAAATGCGGGTCATTGCAAAGGGCCGCTCGTACGAGTTGTTGGTTCGGCCCTGAAGCAACCTGCACATTACACCGTATTTTGTGCAGGTTGCTTCGCTCCGCTCGCAATGACCTCAAAAATGTAGGTCCTTCAAGAGGCTTATCTCACCCTAATTTTCCCTAAAATGCCCCGTTTCTACCCGATTTTACCCTTTGTTTTTCTGCTTACTGCCTGCGACGCGTCCCGGAAAATCCCTCAAAAAGAAGTGGTAGTGGATCTGGAAGATATTGACGTAAAAGCCAAGCCCAAGTCGGCGGAAGTGTATCAGCCCGTGCCGGAGCGCAAATGGGATATCCTGCACACCGGCCTGAAACTGCGCTTTGCTATTCCGCAGCGCGAGGTGCTGGGCACGGCCGAAATCCGCATAAAGCCTTTTGCCTATCCGCAGGATTCGCTGGTGCTGGATGCGCAGTCTATGGATATCCACTCGGTAAAGATTTCCGGAAAATCGGGCCTTTTTACCCCAACTTTCCGGGCCGATTCCGCGCAGCTGCACATCCGTTTCCCGCAAACGCAACAACCAACCGACACGGTGGTGCTTACCATTGACTATACCGGAAAGCCCTATGCCAAAACTGCCGGTGGCTTTGCCGCCATTCGCGACGACCGCGGGCTGTATTTTGTGAATGCCGAGGGGAAAATTTCCGGAAAACCCTTGCAAATCTGGACGCAGGGCGAAACCGAAGCCAACTCGCATTGGTTCCCCACCATTGACAAGCCCAACGAGCGCAGCACCTTCCGCTTTCAAATCACCGTTCCCGACAGTCTGACGGTCCTCAGCAACGGGGTAAAAACGCTGGAAGCGCTGAACCCCACAACACGGGAAAATACGGTTGTCTGGGAAATGAAAAGCCCCATGCCGCCTTACCTGGCCATGATGGCAATCGGAAAATTTGCCCATGTGAAAGACAGTAGTGTGGCCGGTGTGCCGGTGGATTACTATGTGGAACCGCAGTTTGCGCCCTACGCCAAAGATATTTTCCCCCATACGCCGGAAATGATCCGCTTTTTCAGTAAAGAAACCGGCGTGCCGTACCCGTGGGCCAAATACAGTCAGGTGACCGTGCGCGACTACGTGAGCGGGGCGATGGAAAACACAACGGCGTCGCTTTTCGGCGAGTTTGTGAACGGCAACGCCCGTGAGCGCAAAGACCAGTCGTTTGAAGGTGTGGTGGCCCACGAGCTGTTTCACCAGTGGTTTGGCGACTACGTGACGGCCAAAAGCTGGAGCAACCTGACGGTCAACGAAAGCTTTGCGACCCTCGGCGAAATGCTGTGGGATGAATACAAATACGGCGCTGATAAGGTGGCTGCGAACCGGCAGGCGGCCTTGGCGCGTTACCTCGGCGCGGCGGAGCGCAAAGACCCGCCACTCGTGCGCCACCACTACGCCTCGGAAGGCGAGATTTTTGACCGTGTTTCCTACCAAAAAGGCGGACTGATTTTGTGGGACATCCGCGAGCGCATCGGAAAGGAAAAATTCCGGGAAGCGATGCAGCGATACCTGCAAACCCACGCCAACAGCCCTGCCGACGCGCAGGACTGGCGCAAGGCGCTGGAAGCCGTAACGGGGCAGGACTGGAACCCGTATTTCAACCAATGGTACAATCGTGGTGGACATCCGGAATTGACATTCTCTTATCGCAAAGACGCGGGCCGGGGCGGCACCTGGGTTCTTGCAGATCAAACGCAGTCCGCGCCTTACGATTTAAAAATAGAAGTGGCCGCTTTGGATGAAAGCGGCAACGTGCAGCGCCTGCCGTGGACGATTAATAGCCAGAAAGACAGCCTTTGGATTAGTCATGGAACAGGTCCGGCACCGCTCCTTATTCCCGACAGCAAACACACCTTGGTGGGCGAAGTGAAAGACCAGAAAACCGAGACGGAATGGATGCGGCAGTTTGCCTTGGCCGACGATTATTTATCCAAGGTACTGGCGTTGGAAGCGATTCCGAACAAGGCGTTTAGCCAATCGTTTTACGACGCGGTGGTGCAAACGATAAAAGGCAATCGGCCAACCCTGCGTACGGCGACGATTTTGGATTTATACGGCCGGAAAGGGCCTTGGCAAACGGCAGAATTGAAGGCGCTGTTGCGGCAGATTTCCGGAAATGTGGGCGAGCCGGTGGCGGTGCGTAATAATGCTTTGCAGGTGTACGGCGTTTGGGATACGGCCAAAAGCGAAAAAGCCTTTTACCAGTCGTTGCTGGGGGATAGTTCGTACTTTATTTCCGGAAATGCGCTGCGTTTTTACAACGGAACCGATAGCGTTGCCGGGTTGGCCGCCGCCCGCGAGGTGCTGGACCGGCAAGACCCGCGCTCGTTGTTGCTGACGACGGCTGCCGGTATTGTGGCGCAAACCGGCAAAGCGGAGGATTTGGCGCGTATCCGGCAGGCGGCGGTTGGGAAGTGGGGCAGTGCGCGCACGCCGTTGATTCCTGCGGTGGTGCGTTTCTGGGCCGCCGATACTTCGGGCAGCGGCGACGTGCTGGGTTTGTTGGAGACGTGGTACGACGAGGAAGAAGCGTCTTTTGTGCGGAGTCAGCACCTTTCGGCATGGGAAGAAGCGGCGGTACGGGTGCAGGAAAACGCCACCAACAAAGCTTGGGATGCACGGAAAGCGGCGCTGCTTTCGTTTCTGGGCCGCGTGCAACATAGTGAGAGTGACCCGAAGCTGGCAGAGCGGGTGGGGAAGATGGTGGAACGGGTGGGGAAATGATTTTTGGAAATTGTATTTTACTTTGGAAATGAAAGTTATTACAGGCGACGAGGGCGGGAGCCCTATAGTTGTAGCGTAAGCTTTAAAAGAGTAATGTGAGGCATTTTGGAAAACATTTTCTAAAGAAAAGAGACCAATCGATGTACCAACGCACCATTAAAACTTTAATTTTTAGAGCCCAATGACGGCTATTTCCGGAAATTTGTAGCCACTAAACGCTTCATATTACGACGAAAAAAGTTAAGGGCACCTGCCTTCCGTCGCCAGTACCGCTTCCGCTTATACCGAAAAGCAACCGGAACTACCCTGCCGCCCAACATCGGAGCTGCCCAAAAACTATCATCCCCTTGTTTTGTCATTCCGCCGGAAGGCGGAATCTCACACGCAATTTGCGAGACCCTGCCTTCCGGCAGGGTGACAAAACAAAAGCCAACAGGTTTTCACATTGCTTGTGCTATGGTATTCTTAGCCAGCACGGCGTACTTGCGTGTAGAACCGACAAGATTCGCAGCCTGTAGAGACAAGGCATGCCTTGTCTCTACAATTGGAAAATCAAGAAAAATTTCCGGAAAAACATCCTGAACGGGTGCTTTTTACGTCTATTCCCTTGTTTTGTCATTCCGCCGATAGGCGGAATCTGGGTAAAATAAAGAATTGGTAATTCGAGACCCTGCCTTCCGGCAGGGTGACAAAACAAAAGCCAACAGGTTTTTAATCGCTTGTGCTATAGTATTCTTAGCCAGCGCGGCGCACTTGCGTGCAGACCATACAAGATTCGCAGCCTGTAGAGACAAGGCATGCCTTGTCTCTACAATTGGAAAAATTGAGAAAAAATTTCCGGAAAATAATCCTATGCAGGTGCTTTTTACGTCTATTCCCTTTGTTTTGTCATTCCGCCGGAAGGCGGAATCTCACACGCAATTTGTGAGACCCTGCCTTCCGGCAGGGTGACAAAACAAGGGCCGACAGGTTTTTGTCGTTTGCGCTATGTACTCTTAGCCGGCGCCAATCCCAGGTGAACCAGTTTCGACCAATCAAGGCTTCCAATTGCACAAGGATCTTATGCAACCAAAAGAAGGTCTTACCGGGCATCTGTTTCTCTTCAAAATATACCCTGATCCAAGTACTATTCCCCAGTCGCTCCGGAGTGGCTTTGGAAGCTGTACGTTTATCTTTGCGCCTCTTTTTTGCAGCATTGTGCCGCTTTTCACTTGCATGGAAATTTCTAAATCTTTTGACCACCAGTCGGCGGAATCCAGATGGTATGCCGCCTGGGAAGCTGCCGGATTGTTTCACTCGGAACCCGACGACCGCCCCGCTTATACGATTGTGATGCCGCCGCCCAACGTGACGGGCGTCCTTCACATGGGCCACGCGCTGAACAACACCGTGCAGGATGCACTCATCCGCCGCGCCAAAGCCAAAGGCTTCAACACCTGCTGGGTGCCCGGAACCGACCACGCGTCCATTGCCACCGAGGCCAAAGTGGTGGCTCGCTTGAAAGAAGAAGGCATTGACAAAGCCACCTTGAGCCGCGAAGATTTTCTGGGTCACGCCTGGAACTGGAAAGAACAATACGGCGGCATTATCCTGCAACAACTCCGCAAGCTGGGCTGCGCGCTGGACTGGGAACGCACCCATTTCACGATGGACGCCGACTATTACGCGGCGGTCATTCGCGTGTTTGTGGACCAGTACCAAAAAGGCCGGATTTACCGCGGCGTAAAGATGATTAACTGGGACCCGAAAGCCCAAACGGCCCTTTCCGACGAAGAGGTGATTCACAAGCCGACGCCGTCCAAGCTGGTGTACGTGAAATACCCGATTGCCGAACGCGAAGGCGAATTCATTACCATTGCAACCGTGCGCGCCGAGACCATTCCGGGCGACACCGCCGTTTGTGTGCACCCAGAAGACGAGCGCTACGCCCACCTGAAAGGCCTGCATTGCATCGTGCCGGTTTCGGGCCGGAAAGTGCCGATTATTTTTGATGATTATATCGACCGCGAGTTTGGAACGGGTGCGTTGAAGGTGACGCCTGCCCACGACATCAACGATTACAACATTGGCCAGAAACACAATCTGGAGGTGATTGACACCCTCAACGCCGACGGCACCATGAGCGAAGCCGCAGGCGTGTTTGTGGGCGAAGACCGGTTTGTAGCGCGGAAGAAGATCATTGCCTTGCTGAAAGAAGAAGGTCTGGTGGAGAAAGAAGAAGAATACAGCAGTCCGGTGGGATACAGCGAGCGCACGCAGGCCGTGATTGAGCCGCGCCTGAGCATGCAGTGGTGGTGCAAAATGGACGAAATGGCCAAGCCCGCGCTGGACGTGGTGCTGGACGGCGAGGTCCAGTTTTTTCCGCCCAAATTCCGGAATCTGTACCGCCACTGGATGGAAAACATCAAGGACTGGTGCATCAGCCGCCAACTGTGGTGGGGCCAGCGCATTCCGGCCTGGTACGACGACAAAGGCGCTATTTACGTTGCCGAAACCGAAGCAGAAGCGATTGCGCAATGCCAAGCGCAAAACCCGGACGGGCGCATTGTGCGGCAGGACGAAGACGTGCTGGACACCTGGTTTTCGAGCTGGCTGTGGCCGCTGGAAGTTTTTGGCTGGAACAAAGACCCCAACAACGCCGATCTTTCTTATTATTACCCCACCGCCACGCTTGTAACCGCTCCGGAAATCATCTTTTTCTGGGTGGCGCGGATGATTATGGCAGGGATGGAATACACCGGAAAAATCCCGTTTGAGAAGGTGTATTATACCGGCATCGTGCGCGACAAGCAAGGCCGGAAGATGAGCAAAAGCCTTGGCAACTCACCCGATTTGCTGCAACTGATTGCCGACAACGGGGCCGATGCTATCCGGTTTAGCGTGATTATCTCGTCGCCGGCCGGAAACGACTTGCTGTACGACGAAGCGCAGATTGAGCAGGGCCGGGCGTTTATCAACAAGATGTGGAACGCGATGAAGCTGGTGCATTCCTGGAAGGCGCGGGTTTCAGACGACGTTGCGCCCACCGCGCCGGAAACTTTTGCGGTAGCTTGGATGCAGGCGCGAATTGCCAGGGTAGCCGCCGAGGTGGATGCGCTGATGGAGGATTTCCGCCTCAGCGAAGCCCTGAAAACAATCTACTCCCTGATCTGGAACGACTACTGCTCCTGGTTTTTGGAGTGGATCAAGCCCGCGCCGGAAGTACCATTTTCCGGAAAAATCTGGACCGCTGCCGCCGATTGCTACGACGCGTTGCTGCAACTGCTGCACCCGTTTATGCCGTTTGTGACGGAAGAAATCTACCAAACACTGCGGCTTCGCGAAAAGGGCGATTTGCTGTTTGCGAAGGCTGAATTT
>JAEVZP010000161.1 GCA_023392185.1 Bacteroidota bacterium | reverse complement strand
AATACACAGAAGGTACATAACGCCCGGCGAGCCGCATAAAAACGTCCATATCCGGCTCATAAACCGTTGGTACATTCCGGGCATCGGTTTCCCGGAAAAAATCTCCGGCTTCTTCCGGCGTGCCGTTCAAAACCATCGTGAGGGGCAGGGAAGGGTCGGCCTGGAAAAATTTCCGGAAATCGCGGGCAGCATGGCGGCAGTGCGGACAGCCGAGGCTGAGGAAAGCCACTACCTGTTTTCCCTCTGAAAGATTCCGGCTTTGGTCGTGAAGTGCGGTCAGTTCGAGGGTTTCTTTCTGGTTGGAAAGCGGCAAAACAAAAACCGGAAGCACCGTTAGCGCCAGAAGCAAAATCCACCCGGGCAATGCCTTGTGCAGCCACTCGCGCCAGCCCGGCAGCCGGTACAAAACACCGACGCCCAGGAGCATAAAGACGTTCTTCAGCAGTGCCGGCAGCGGCTTCATGGGCAGCAGGCTTCCAAAGCAGCCGCAGTCGCCGGTATTACCCTGCACGACCAGCAAATACACCAAATAGCCGGAAAAGCCCAGCAGCAGGACCGCCGCGAGCGGCAACGCCACGCGCCGGACGGCGATCCGCAGCAGCAGCAGGATACCTACGGCGGCCTCCAGCCCCACCAGCAGCCGTGCGCCTACTGCTGCCATGCGGTCGCCCGGAATACCGGCATCGAGCAGGGTCCACGAAAAAGCGTCAATCTCTACAAATTTGCTCCAGGCAGAAAACAGAAAAGCGCTGCCGAGCGTCAGGAGCAACAGCGTAGCAGCGAAGGAGGCAAAAGAAATCGCCCGGAAGGCGCGTGGCAACGGCATATCGGCAAAAGTATTTCCCCACGCCCACAACAAAAGCCGTTGTTTCGAAAAGAAACCGGTGGCCGATAGCACTCTATAATCAGAAGACCTTTTCAGGAGGAAAGACGGAGCGGATCCGGCCATTACACAAAACCTTATCGGTTTCCCAAAGGCTGCTTCTCTCCTGCCGAAATAATCTTTAAAACCAGCCTTCCAGCGTTACACCAAAAGTGATAAGCAGGTTTTCTTTGTTGGTCTGCGATACCCGGTTATACGTCAGTGCACCCGTCAGGGCCAGCCATTTACGCAATTTCAGATTCACACTGTTGTTGGAGCGGAGAATATAATCGGAGCCATCGGCAAGGGAATTTTGCAGAAAACTGGTGCTTTCAAAGATGAGGCGCTGCCGCCAGCGGTAGCGCAGCCGCAGCCGCAGCGAATTCCGGGCAATGCTGGACTGCACATTGACGGTATCGCCCAGGCGCAGACCGCTGTATTCATACAAAATCCCGTCGCTGAGGTTCACGAAAAGGCTATCACCCTGATCCAGGATGCTGTAGGCCAGTCCGCCACCGGCCTGCACCCGGTCATTCACTTTCAGGGAATAGCTTTTCTCATAGCTGCCGAGGCCCCAATAGTACATCCGGGGTGCCAGACGGCTGCGGATGTTATAGTCCAGCGCGCTGTTGAAGTCGTTGTTTTTGAGGCTGTTGTCTTGTTGGCCGTAGAGATAGTTGGCAGAAGCATTGAGATCCATTTCCTTTATCCGCACGCCAAAACGCAGCACATTGGTCAGCAGATACGACTCGGAATTATCCGTGCGATTCAAAACACCGGTACTGGAAAATTTCAGGTTGTAATGCACCGAATCGCTGTACTGCGCGCGCACCGTTTGTTGAAACCACAACCCGCTCATCAAAAACAAAAGGAAAAAACGAAACTTCATAAGAGAGGCCCGCAAAGGTAAGCCGGGCGCGTCGGGGCCTCCGGTATAGACTGATTCTTCCGGGGGAAAACCCCCATTTTCAGAAACGCGGGATTCTACCCTTACAGGTAAAAAAAGGCGTATGGACTTTTGTATGGCAAAATTCCTCACACCTATGAAAAGCCTTTTTATAACCACGCTCCTGCTGGCCGGCGGCCTGTGCGCTGCCCCGGACGCTACCGCTCAAATCATCAACCCCGGCGACATTATTAAGCGGAAAGCCGAGCAACGTACCAACGACAAAATTGACCGCTCTATTGACGAAGGACTGGATCAAATCTCAGAAGGTCTCGGTAATATTTTTGGTGGCAAGAAAGACAAAGCCAAGCCAGCTAATAACCGGGGCAATTCCGGAAATTCTTCCGCCGGAAGCCGTCAAACATCCTCTGCGGGCCAGGGCCAATCGGGCGGCGATGTGCCCGACTTTGGGTCTTACAAAGGCTCCTCGTTTATTCCCGGAAAAGAGGTGTTGTTTTTTGAAAATTTTGCCTCGGCGCGACTCGGTGGGGGCAATGGCAACTGGAGCGTCGTGTATTGGGATAAAGAACCGGCTGCGGCCGCCCAGCTCGTCACCCTCAGCGGCTCCGGCGACCGCTGGCTGAAGGTTCCGAAATACGGCATTTTCTACCCCAACAGCTTTAAAACGCTGCCCGAAAATTGCACCATTGAGTTTGATCTGTATGCCGATGTGGAAGAGGTTTCGGAAATGCAAAGCGGACTTCGGTTTTCATTCACCAAAAAAGAAGACCGCTCCGATTTTGACCTGCATTTTGACCGCGAACCACAGGTTATGATAGACGTTCACCCTTCCGGCAGAGAAGGTCATCTGAACGTAAGCGGTCGCCGCCAATATGGGCTGGAAGAAGAGCAGATGCGCCTCTACGACAAGGATTTTAAAGATGCCTGGAATCCGGGTGTGGTGAATCACGTGGCGCTCGCGCGCACGGGCCGGGGCGTCAAGCTGTTTATCAACGGCCGGGAATACGTAGACCTGCCGGGCGCTTTCCTCACCGGCGGGACTTACAATTTCATGATGAGTTCCAATCAGAACGGCAACGGCATTTACGTCACCAATATCCGCGTGGGCGGCAAGGTGCCCAACGCCACGCAGGAAATCAAAGCTTCCGGAAAATTCGTAACCAACGCCATTTATTTTGACGTCAACACGGCCCGTATGAAACCAGAATCGTGGGCCACGCTTCAAAACGCAGCCACCGCCATTAAAGGCACCAGCGGGGATATCCTGGTAGTGGGCCACACCGACAGCGACGGCTCCGACGAGGCCAACCTGAAACTTTCGCAAAACCGCGCGGCAACGGTGAAAACCGCGCTGGTAAACGAGTTTGGCATTCCGGCTTCGCGCCTGCTGACTGACGGTAAAGGCGAAAGCCAGCCGGTAGGCCCCAACAATACGCCCTCCGGAAAAGCCGAGAACCGCCGTGTGGAATTTATCCGTCAATAGGTTTAAAAATTCCCCAATGATGAAAAGCCTTTTTGCGCTTCTAACGGGAGCCGTGCTGCTGAGTGCCTGCGGCAGCGGTGGCGGAAACAGCGCTTTATCGGTGCGCATTCCCGACACGTTTCGGCCGGAAGCCCTTTTGCGCGACAGTAACCAGCTTTCCGCCATTCTCACCAAAGGAATGGTGGCGGAAATAGCAGGCATAGATTCCGGAAAAATCGGGATGCGGCTGGAAAACGACATCTCGCGCGGCGGGCCTTATACCTTGCAGTACAGCTGGCCCACCGGCAAAACCCACACCGTGGGCGGCAAGCACGCCATTGCTACCTATCACAGCCTTGGAATTGGCTTTGTTTCCGGAATGGATGAAGCGGCTTTTAGTCGGCGCTACGGCAGTGCGGCGGGCGTGCAGGAAGCCGTGGATGCGCTGGCATCAGCGCCCTACTTCAACAAAGAAGCGGCCCTGGCGGAAGGGCACTACCTGGCAGCTTATGCGCAGCGCCGGAAACCGCAAAAGCTGGACGGCGTGGGTACGCTGGCCTACTGGGAAACGCCCGTGAATGCGCTCCATGTGCTGGCCAACGGCGCGGCCTTTACCATTACCACCAACTTCGGCGACGATGAAAAAGAAGCGCGCGAAAAAGCGATTGCTCTGGCCGGTGCAGTGGTGAAGGCCTATTGATTTTCTCCTTAAAAACAACGAAAAACGATGCGGTGGATTTTTCTAACCCTGGCGCTGCTGGGGAGCGTTCCGGCCTTTGCCGACAAGCTTCTGGTGGCCAACTGCAAGGCCGGTGCGGGCTGCACTTTTGAGCTGACCGATTACGAAAGCGACCTTTTTGAAACCGACGGACAACAAATCGGCCCGGGCGACACCTACGTGAACGGCGTGGATGAAAACGGAAAACCCATTCAGTATGTGGACCGCAAGACGCGCGAAGAAATTGACCGTGAGTGGGGCGGCGACGGTTACACGCAAATCGGACTTTTTAATCCCCACACCCAGCCCACGAGCGGCACCTGGAAGGCCACCTATGGTGCTTCTACAGGCAACGACTGCTACGGCATCGGCAATATCGGCGCGTTTATGCGCAAGCGCATTTCGCCGGGCCTGGCGGGCAGCGGCGAGCTAACCTTTGGCTATCCGTTTCACCCGTCGCGGCTGTTTCCGTCGTCGGAGATGAAGTGGGTAAAAACCGGTTTTGATACCTATAAAGGCAAACTGGATTTTGGCTCCAATGCATTAGCCGGGATGAAGCTGTATTACACCGTTCAGGTGCTGGACGCGGGCCGGATCCAAACATTTTACACCACCGAAATCAAAGTGCCCACCAAAGGCACCTGCATCGGGAAAACGCCTGTGAGTTTTGCCTTGCTGAAAGCTGCGCCCATGCCCGACCTTCCGGACGAAGCCGACGACCTGTTGGACATCAGCAGTACGCGGCAGCAGGAAGATGACCTTTTAGACGTGAAATCGCAGGGCGGGAAAGGCGATGACTTGCTGGATGTGAAATCGCAGAACGGCAAGGATGATTTGCTGGATGTAAAATCTGGCGGAAATGGCGACGAATTATTGCCGGTAAAATCCCAAAACGGAAGGGATGATCTTCTGGAAGTGAAATCCCAGAAGGGAAAAGATGACTTATTACCGGTAAAATCACAGAAGGGAAAAGACGACCTGCTGGACGTAAAATCCCGGGGTTCAAAAGACGACTTATTGCCGGTAAAATCCCGAAAAAACGGGGACGGTTTGCTGCCGGTAGAGGGTGGCAAAAAGCCCAAACCAAACGTAGAGCGTATCGGCCCGGAAGTGAAACGGGTGGAATGATGCTTGACTTTTCCTGCTTTAACTCTTCCGCTACTAAGGAGAAAGGCGACCGGATTTTATCGTTTCGGTTAAGAGCATAACCAAAAGTCAAGAGGCTGTTTCGGTCCAATCTTTTGTCATCCCGGAACGGGATCTCACGTTAACCAAGACCCCGTTCCGGGGTGACAAAAGAATCCTAAAGCACCCACTTTATCACAAGCCATAACGCCTTGCAAAAGCTTTTTTCTGTGCCAAAAGAATCGTAGCGTATCGTCTTCTTTGAAAGCCTTTTACTGCCGGAATAGACTGTAATTCACCCTGTTGGCAGGTCGCGAAGCGACCCAATGTTTGTAGCAATCAGAGTTCCGGTTTCCGGGTTGGTCGCGCGATGGAGTGTTTATCGGGCACAGGCTGCTAAGGCATCCTTTCCGGGAGAATTTCCGGAAATCTACGCTTACAGGAACACACAGCGACTTTGTCATCCTGCAAAGGATCTCTACAACTCTTCCTTGTCAATGGCAACAGGAAGAGATTCTTTCAAGAATGACAAAGAAGACGCCGTTCCAATTGAAACGGTGTCTTCCCTAAAGCACAAAATTCCCCTTAAAACCCCTTTTAAAAAACCATGGAAACAGACCTCGCGCCGGACGCTACCGAAACCGGAAAAACAACCGCCATTATCGCCTACATCACCGTCATCGGGCTGATTGTCGCCTTTGTGCAAAACAGCGAAAAGAAAAGCGCCTTTGCTGCATATCACATCCGCCAGAGCCTCGGGCTGATGCTTTCCGGCTTTGTGCTGGGCTTTATCAACATCATTCCCATTCTGGGTTGGATCATCAGCATTCTGGGGGTTCTGGTATTGGTGATTTTCTGGATTGTAGGGCTGCTGAACGCTATCAACGGTCGCGCCGCGCCGGTGCCCGTGCTGGGCGAACGCTACAACAAATGGTTTGCCGGTATCGGCAGTTAGAACGTTTTCTCTCTTCTCTTTAAAAGAATTTCTTCATGAAAAAGACTTCTTGGATCGCCGGAAGCCTCCTGCTGAGCCTCGCTTTTTCGGCGTGCGGGGATGCCAAAAACGCCTCCAATCCCGGAAACGCAGCCACCGACGCCGCCGTACATCTGGATGCTGTTATTGCCCGGAAAAGCAGCGACCCGACGGCTTCCGGCGGCAATACCTGTCTGCTGGATTATGCCACCCGCTACGATCAGTTGCTGACGAAAGAAATGGTGCTGGCTGCTACCGGACTGCCGGACGAAAAATTGCAGGTCATTATCCACAACACGTCTAAAAGCCCGTCCAATCATGATGTGGTGTACAGCTTTCCCATGGGCCGGAAGCAGAAAATGATTGGCGTGAAAGGCGAAATGGTCATGCCCGATCAGGTGATTCTGCGCGGCATCAAAGCGAAGTCGCCGGCTGACTTTGAGAAAAGCTACCGCGCGCTGAACGCCGAAGAAGAACAGGCCTTTGAAGATGCCAAAAAAGAGGTGATTTCCGGAAACAACGCAGAGGCCAACGCGGCGATGGCCCAAACGGGTGCAGACCGGAAAACGATGGAAAAAGGCATGAATCAAATGGGCAGCGTTTTCAGTCAGGTGGCCCAGTCCTACGTGGTGGTGGACGGCCTCGGCGACGCGGCGCGCTGGAACACGCTTACCAACGAAATGGTGGTGTTGCAGGACGGTGTGCAGTTTGAAATCGTCGCCAATATCTCCGATGAAAACGACCTTAATAAAAGCGTAGCCACCGACCTGGCAAAGCAGGTTTTGAGCCGCTGCGAGTAGCTATTTCCGGAAATTTTGGCCTCACCCCCGTCCCCTCTCCGCAGGAGAGGGGTGACAGAAAGTCTAATCCCGAATTGCTGTGCCAACCAAACCTGGAACGCACTTCAGCAAAACCCAAAAGCATGAAAAACACTGCAATTGCCTTTCTCTTCGCTGGCCTGCTAACGGCCTGCAACACGGTAGAAAACGCGAAGCGCGACATGGCCGCATCGGCTACCGAAACGATGCTGGAAAAAACAACCGGCTTTCAGGTGGACGCGCCCGAAACCGAAAACGCCGGAAAAGGCACGGTGGACGTTGCCCTGACGCTGGACGGCAAAAGCATTGCTGCCACCTACACCGGCGGCATTGGCGCGATTACGATAACGCCCGGCACCATTGCGGTAAGTGTAGCCAAAGAAGAAAGCGAAACGCAACACTCTGTTTCGGTCGGTTTCGTTCAGCCGGAGGTGGAGGCCATGCGGCCGGTACAGGGGCGCGTCAAAAGTGAAAATACCAGTGAAGCACCGCTCACGATTACCATTGGCACTATTGGTGCCAACGAAATGAGCGTGCTCAATGCCATGGAAGGCACGGCTGTGGTGGAAAGCATGACCGACCGGAAAGCGGTGATTCGGGTATCGGCGAAGATGGCTGCGCCGCAGGACAGCGCCGACCCGGCCAAATGGCAAACGCTGGAAGGACAAATCGTGATGGACTACCCCATGATCTCCACGATGGGTATCTCCAAGGAAGCTGTTACCTACTAAATTTTCCGGAAATAATGAAAAAACTAGCTTTCTTATGTCTCTTGGCCTGCCTCCTGGCGATCGCTTCGGTGTGTGCCCAGAAGAAAAGCGCCCGCGCCACTTCGGTGATTCATTTCTCCGAGGCGTGGGTGTGGAATTACACCAACGCTGCGGGTGAAAAAGGCAGGGTGATGATGTACCGCGAACCGAAAAGCGGCTCCTGGCTGCTCACCAAAGACGACGCCGGACTGGGTAAAACCGACGAGATGACCCGCTGGTTCCTGCTCCAACCCAACGGTGAAATCCTGCAAGCCTACGACGACCCGGAAAGGAATGGCCGCCCGAAGTTCCACCGGCTGCGCCGGCAGAAAAAGCCCGTTGCGCGCCTGCCCGGCCATTACCAACCCACCGGAAAAACGGCGCATTTTGGTACTGCCGACTGGGGATATGAACCGGTTCGGGGGCGCAGCTACAACGTTTCGTACCAAAAAACAAGCGAAAAAACGACCGTTTATCTCGCCGACAGCACCCTGGATTGGAGCGCGCTTTTTGCCTTCAATAGTCTGGATATGGACGCCAAACTACCTATTCATTTTCCGGTGGATATTCCGCCTAAAAAAATTCCGTTGAGCGAAGAAACCACCGGCGCAGGCTGGAGCGCGGGCTACAGTTTTGAAGGGATCTCTTCCACCGAATACGATATAGACCTGTCGGTTTTCCGGAAATAAGCGTTTGTGGCTGAGAATTTTCCGGAAAATTCCGGTCGTGTAAGTGTCAAATCAACAGTCCGTAAGTAGTTCCAAACAATTAGTTGACGGTAGCAAAATGGGGGTCATTGCAAGCAGAGCGAAGGGCCCTGCACAAAATGCAGTGCTATGTGCAGGTTGCTTCGTCGTTCCTCCTCGCAATGACACACATAATGTAGAAAGCTTTCTACCAACTCATTTCTTGTAGGTCCGTAGCTTCTTTATATTGAAAGTTTTGGGTAAAAAGATTTTCTTTGTCCCGAACCTTTTATCCGAAGCGGGCTATGCGTGTTCTGATTGCCGACGATCATAAAATATTTCTGGACGGGCTGGAACTTTTGCTCTCCACGTTTGGCTTTGTTACCACGGTGTGCCAGGCGTGTTCCCGCGAAGAACTTTCCGCCCTTTTGGCCCGCGAACCCGTAGATATCGTCCTGCTGGATATTGCTTTCGGCAAGGCCGACGGTCGGGAAATCTGCAAGGATTTAAAGAAAACGCACCCGCACCTGAAACTGATTGCACTCACCAGCCACGGCGATATGGCCACCGTAAAATCAGCGGTCAGTGCCGGGTTTGACGGCTACCTGCTGAAGTCGGAAAGCCGCGATACGATTCTGCAGGCATTGCAACTGGTGGCCGAAGGCGAACAGTTTTTCAGTCCGCAGGTCAAGGACGTTTTTTTTCGGCAGGGCGTGGCGCATCACAAGGCAGCGCTTACGAAGCGGGAGCTGGAGATTCTGCAATTGATTGTGGATGAAAAAACCATTAAAGAAATCGCCGAAGCCTTGTTTGTTTCCGAAAAAAC
>JAEVZP010000196.1 GCA_023392185.1 Bacteroidota bacterium | reverse complement strand
TGTCAGGCTGAGCCCTTCGACAAGCTCAGGGGGACAAGCTTGTCAGAGTGTCAGGCTGAGCTTGTCGAAGCCCGCTACACCTGAATGACATTTCCTACCTCACCACCGGCTTTCCATCCGGCTTCGATGTTGGTTCGGATACCGGAACGTCGGGCCGTTGAATGCTTTTTTCACCGTCTGCCAGGGCTCTTTGTGATGGTAAAGGCCGCAGTATTAAACGCAGCGTTGGGTTGTTGGTAATAAACGACCACATCCAGCTAAAAGCGAGTTGCACTTTGCTGCGGAAACCCACCAGCGGCATGATGTGAATAAACAACCACACCAGCCAGGCGAAAAAGCCTTTAAATGAAAACTTCGGCAGGTCGGCAACGGCTTTGTATTTGCTGATAATGGCCATGCTGCCTTTGTCGTTATAGACAAAAGGTTTTAAAGCCTCCTTGTTCATGGCGCGTCGGATGTTTTTGGCCAGCAGAGTGCCTTGTTGCAAGGCCACCTGTGCGACTTGCGGATGCCCGTTGGGCCAGGCTGGATCGGTGGTTTGCAGGCAGATGTCGCCGATAGCGTAAATGTTCTCCGTTCCGGAAACTTTGTTGAACGCGTCCACCAGGATGCGCCGTCCTTTGCCGATACTTTCCTTTGGCAGGCCGGGCGCTTCGCGGGCAATCACGCCTGAAGCCCAAATCAGGGTTTCGGTTTCCAGGGTACTGCCGTCGGCCAGGTGCACAATCCCGTCGGCATAGTCCTTCACCGCCATGTCAAGCATAATCTGCACACCGAGGCCGGAAAGCACTTTATAGGCTTCGTCCTGCGCCGTTTTGCTCATAGGGCCCAACAGCGACTTACCGGCATCCACCAGATAAATCCGCGCCTTCTGAATGTCTGGAATGTCGGGGTACTCGCGCGGAGCAATATGGCGGCCCAACTCGGCCAGCATCCCGGCCAGCTCCACACCTGTGGGTCCACCGCCGCAAATCACGATATTGAGCAGGCGCTCGCGGGCCTTTGGATCGCGCTCTCGCGACGCTTTTTCCATATTTAAAAGCACGTGGTTGCGAAGCTCCTGCGCCTCGTCGATCGTCTTCATCGGCCAGGCTTTTTCTTCTACGGCCTTCATACCGAAAAAATTCGTTTCGGTGCCCATCGCCAGCACCAGCCTATCATAGGCATAGGTGCCGCCGTCGGTGAGAATCTCGGACTTTTCCGGAAAAATCCGGAGCAGCGTGCCCATGTGGAAAAAGACATTGCGCTGCGGGCCGAAAAGGCGGCGGAACGGGTGACTGATGTTGGAGGCTTCGATAAAAGAAGTCGAAACCTGATACAGCAGGGGCGGAAAGAAATGGTAGTTGTTCCGGTCCACCAGGATGATTTCCACGCCTTTTTCGGCCCACAGATTTTTGATAAGATTCAGTCCGGCAAAGCCGCCGCCTACGACAACGATTTTCATAAGAATTGGTTTTTTCTGTTCTACGGCCCGAGGTCGTATCAGCAGTTTTGCAGGAAAAACATACCAGCAGCCCTGCGGGCCCCTACCCGGCAAAGGTCTTATGGGCGACCGGTTCCGAATTCTTAATATTGCTTTATGGCACAGGCGACACTGCTTCATCCCGGCGCGCTTCAAAATCTGGAGTTGCTGACGCGTCAGGTGGTCGAAGGTTTTATCATTGGGTTGCACCGCAGTCCGTTTCATGGCTTCTCGGCCGAGTTTGCCGAGCACCGCCTCTACAATGCCGGCGAGCCGCTCCGGCATGTGGACTGGAAGGTCTTTGGCCGCACCGACAAGCTTTTCTCTAAGCGTTTTGAGGAAGAAACCAACCTGCGTTGTTGCATCGCCATTGACGAATCGGCTTCTATGGCATTTCCGCAATCAGAGAGTCAGGTAAGTAAATACCAGTTTTCGCTGGTAGCTGCCGCTGCCCTGCTGCAACTGCTGCGCCGGCAGCTCGACGCCGCTTCGCTGGGCTTTTTCACCGCTGCGGTGCACGAGCTCACCGCTGCCCGCTCGGCGCCGCGCCATTATCAGCAGCTGATTTCTATGCTGGAGGCCCGTTTGCAGCAGCTGCCCACCGGCCGCAGCACGTCGATTGCCGCTTCGCTGCATGCCCTGGCCGACCGCCTGCCCCGCCGCTCGCTGGTCGTGGTTTTCACCGATACGCTCGAAGCCGACAACTATCTTTCCGGCGTACAGGACGCCCTGCAACACCTGCGTTTCAACAAGCACGAGGTGATTGTGTTTCAGGTATTAGACGGGCCGAAGGAGCGGGAATTTGCCTTTGAAAACCGGCCTTATGAGTTTGAAGATCCGGAAACCGGCGAACGGGTACGCGTGCAGGCCGGGCAGGTGCGGGAAGCCTATCTGGCGGCCCTCAACAGCCATCTGGAGCAGCTCCGGAGTTATACCCTTCAAAACCGCATCGACCTGACCGAAGTAGACATTGCCGAACCGGTAGAAGATGTTTTGCGGCGCTTTCTTTCGCGGCGTCGGCTTTTGATGTGAAAAAAGCCGGTTTTATTTCCTTTTTGCGTACCTTTGCACTCCTTTATTTGCGAGGGAGCAGGGTCTTTTTCCGGAAAGACCTTTATTCAGACGCCCTGAAGGGTGTATTTGTCAGACGAAGAAATGAAACACAGCCGCGAATTTGAAATCGCCTGGATGGGCCTGAAGCCCGGTGTTCACGAGTATCAATATGAGCTCGGAGACCGCTTTTTCCGGGATATGGAAGCTCCGGCCGAGTTCTCGGACTGGAATGTGGTGGTAAAGCTGCGCTTCGACCGGCAAATGTCGTTTTTCCGGCTTCATTTTGATGTGGGTGGAAAAGTTACCGTTGCCTGTGACCGCTGCGGCGATCCGTTTCCGCTACAACTCTGGGATGAATTCAACCTGCTCATCAAGCTGAGTGGCGAGGAAGACACCGGCAATCAGGAAGAAGACGCCGACGTGGTGTTTATTCCCCGTTCTGAAACGGTGATCAACCTGTCCGAATGGCTCTATGAATTCAGCCTCCTGAGCATTCCACTCCAGCGCATTCATCCCGATGTAAACGGCCAGCCCGGCTGCAACACCCAGGCCCTGCAGCTGCTGGGCAAGCTCGGCGAAGCGGCTGCCGAAGACGAAAACCCCGAAGGCACCGACAGTCGCTGGGAAGGCCTCAAAGCTTTTAAAGGAAAAAACTTCGAAGACAACTAACCTCTCTTAACCACCGTTTTTTAATTTTCAATCATGCCAAATCCTAAGCGCCGCCACTCCCAACAACGCAGTGCCAAACGCCGCACCCATTATAAAGCTGCCGTTCCCACCTGGAGCGTAGATCCCGTAACCGGCGAAAGCCATGCCCGCCACCGTGCCCACTGGTCGGAAGGTAAGCTCGTGTATCGCGGTCGGGTGATCGTGGACAAAACACCTGCTACCCCGGAAGCCGACACCAACACGCCGTCTGCCTAAAAAAGCTTTTCTTCGTCTTTTTTAAGCCCTGCTGATGACGATCGCGCTGGATGTCATGGGTGGCGACTATGCCCCCAAAGAAGCCATTGAAGGTGTACGCCTTTTTCTGGAAGAAGGAGCTTTTCCGGGAACACGCCTGCTTTTGGTGGGCTGCCGGGAGGCCGTAATGCCGCATCTGTCGGCGCTGCCTGCCGGTAGCAACTATTCTTTTGTAGAAGCCGAGGAGGTGATCGGCATGAACGAACACCCCACCAAGGCGCTGAAAGAAAAACCGCTTTCGAGCATCGGCGTGGGCTTCGGATTGTTGCAGGGCGGCAAAGCGCAGGCCTTTATTGGCGCCGGCAATACCGGAGCCATGATGGTCGGCGCGATGTATACGGTGAAAGTCGTGGAAGGCGTCCTGCGCCCAACCATTGCCTCGCCCGTTCCGCGGGAAGACGGCGGCTACAACCTCCTGCTCGACGTGGGCACCAACGCCGACTGCAAACCGGAACACCTGGTGCAGTTTGCACATCTTGGCTCGCTGTATGCGAAGCGCGTGTGGGGCGTGGAAGCGCCGCGCGTGGGCCTGCTCAACATCGGTGAGGAAGAAGGCAAGGGCAATATTCTGGCACAGGCGACTTATCCCCTGCTGAAAGAAGACAGCGCCATTTCATTTGCCGGAAATATCGAAGGCCGAGACCTTTTTTCCGACAAGTGCGAGGTGATTGTGTGCGAAGGTTTTGTGGGGAATGTGGTTTTAAAAATGGCAGAAGCCTTTTACACCACTTTTCACCAGAACCGCCAGGTAGAAGACGCTTTCCTCCATCAGTTTAACTACGAGCTGTATGGCGGAACGCCGATTCTGGGCATCAATGCGCCGGTCATTATCGGGCATGGCATCTCCTCAGCTCTGGCTTTCAAAAACATGATCGGTCAGGCGGCCCGCCTGGTAGAATCCGGTTTTATTGAAGCCGTCAAGGCGGATTTTAAAAAAGAAGACGAGCCTACCGGAAACGGTTTTTTGCCGGTGTAAAAATTACTTTTTTATAAAAAAGCCCTGCGTTATTCGTGGGGCTTTTTTGATTTTGCAGGTTTTGCTTTTCTTTAAAAAATTGTACTTTAGTTTATTCTTTTGTCTTGAATCTTTTTTATGAAATCGCAACCGATTTCTTACAATGCTGCTTTAAAGGGTTGTGGAACAATTCTGGCCGATGAAAAAGCCATTCTTACCGACGGCAGCAGCTCCGTCCGGCTGGATAACCTGCACCTAGATGCACACGAGCGTTTTCCGGTGGATGTTACTTTTGATCTGCGGCCCAATATTCCCATTCCCGATTTAAGCTTTGATTTCTTTTTACAGCAGTTTTGGCAGTCCGGCGATAAGCCCGATTCGCTGTTGGCTTTAGATAAGGTTTATGGTGCAGTAGGCTTAAAGGTGATTACAGGTTCCGGCGAAGCGGCACGACCCGCAAATGCGCTTGATGTGGCTAACACAACCTCTACGGAAAATGCCTTGGTATTATATCCGAACCCAACCGGCGATGTGCTAAAGGCGACGTATCCTGCATTGCAGGGCGCGGCTATGCTAAGTGTTTATGACATTACGGGTAGAGTGATGCAGACGCGCATTGCAGAGAAGAGCGGGCTGACGGAATTAGACATGCGTGGGTATGTACCGGGCATCTATATCGTGGAGTTGCGCAGCACAGACGGGCAGATAATGCGCAAGAGGTTCACCAAAAAATAGGCGAGACAATGAAAAAGATGCTATTATGCTTTGTGCTGCTCCTAATGGGAGCAGCACAAACTGCTCTTTCTCAAACAGGGCTTGATCCCAGTTTTGCGGTAAGGGGAATTAGTCAGTTGCGAGGCGACGGTAGGCAAATGATTAGAAATAAGAGCGGGTCTATAATTGTGCGGGGCGGGCTCTATCCTTATAACAATCCACCAAATCAATTAGGATATAAGCTAGATAGAAATGGATTATTGAGAGTAAACTCTTTTTACAACGGCATCATTTTGCATGATACATTTGAGTTCATGGTATTGGATGGAATAGACGGGATACTACCGACAAGAAACGACTATTTTGTCTCCTATACAGATTTAAGTGACGAAACTGGACGATTAGCGCTCTTTGATTCCTTAGGACATGTAGACTACAACTATGGTCAGGGCGGTGTTGCTTATCTGCCTGCTATAAGCAGCGCTATTCTCAACACTGACAGCCAGGACCGGGTGCTGTACGCAGGTCAATGCTATGGTTGTGGCGGCGGCACAATGGGCCATTTTGTTCTCTATCGTTATCTGCCCAACGGCACCATTGACAGCAGTTTTGCCGCCAATGGTCGTTTAGAAGAAGCTACCACCCAATACGCCGCCGATGTCCATTCGGTAGAGCAAACCCCCAACGGCAAAATACTACTGGGCGAGAAAGAATGGATGACTTCCTGGAGCGCTTATCGCTATTTGGATGATGGTCGGCCTGACAGCAGCTTTGGCGGCAATGGTCGGGTGAGCATTTTCTGGCGCAAGGCCTTTAGCTTTACCCGCGTACAGCCGGATAAAAAAGTGCTCCTCATTGGTTATGATGCCGATAGTGTGGTAGTGGTGCGGGTGAACGAGGATGGCAGTTGGGACAGCAGCTATGGCAACAATGGCATTGCTAAAGCAGCAAAGGGGCTAATAGAACACGCGGTGGTAAGGCCCGACGGCAGGCTGGTGTTGGGCGGCAACCGGGAATGGCATGACTCGACCTTTGTCATTTGGCAAATGCTGCCCGATGGCCGCATAGACACCAGCTTTGGACAGAGCGGACAGCTTACCCTGCAAGTAACCAATGCCGTCCACACAATGACCGGTCTTGCCTTGCAGCCGGACGGGAAGATTATCATGGGCGGTCAGGCGGGCGGCTTGGCCGTCGTCGCCCGCTTTTTTGCCGATGGTCGTTTGGCGGTGCAGGAGCCGGAATTTCCGGAAAGTTCGGTTCAGTTGTATCCCAATCCGACGGGTGATGTCTTGAAGGTGTCTTATCCGGCCTTGCGGGAAAAGGGAAGCCTCACCGTCTATGACATTACCGGCAGGGTGATGCAAAATACCCCTTTGAGTGCAGGTAGCAGTCAGACAGAGTTAAGGGTTCGGGCATTTATACCCGGTACTTATATTCTGGAGGTCAAGACCAGTTCGGTCCGCGTGCAAAAGCGTTTCCTAAAACAATAGCTTCCAGTCGTAGAACCCGCGTTTCCTTACCTTTGCCCTTCCACTTCAGGCCGGGGTATCGCGGGTGTTTTTCTAAAAAAACAAACGAGGAAAGTCCGGACAGCGCCGGGCACCACACCACCTAACGGGTGGGCGTTTCTCCTTAAAAGAAAAACGACAGACAGTGCCACAGAAAATAACCGCCTGATTTGTTTCAGGTAAGGGTGAAAACGTAGGGTAAGAGCCTACGGCAGTTTTTGGTAACAAAAGTTGCGGGTAAACCTTGTGGGCTGAAATGCCAAATAGGCGCGCGTCCCGATAACTATCGGGAGAGGGCGGCCCGTCCGATGCGCGCGGGTTGGCAGCTACAGGCGGCGCGCGAGCGCCGCCGCAGATAAATGATACCCGTTTCCGGAAATTTTCCGGGAATTACAGAATCCGGCTTACAGGCCTGAAGTGGAATTTTTTGGTATCCGGACGAGCGCCGAAAGAAGGGTGCGTACGTATTCTTTTGTCATCCCGGAACGGGAACTGTGCAGCTTGCAGTGGCCTTCTCAGACCCTGCCTTTGGCAGGGTGACAAAACAAAGGGACGAAGAAAAAACAATATAGGTAAGGTTGAATTCATTCGCCTTGAATGAAAAATCAGATACTCTATTTTGTAACCCGCAGACCTGTCCGGTCAACCCCAAAACGTACCCGGACCTGGCAAGTCAGGGTTACTCCACCGCTTTAATGCCGCCTTGCGTCAGCTCGATTTTGCGCTGCTTGTAAAGGGCGCCCACAGCCATTTTAAACACTTTCTTGCTCATTCCAAACACTTCGGAAATAGCCTCCGGACTGCTTTTGTCGTTATAAGGCAGGTAGCCGCCCGCTTCGCGCAGGTGGTCCAAAAGCACATCGGTGCTGCTTTTCACCCGGTTGTGACCGCGAATGCCGGGTTTCAGGTCCAGTTTGCCATCCGGCCGCACGGCATGGACAAATCCTTTTAACTTTTGCCCTACCCGCAAGGGCTCATACACATCGCTGCGGTACAGCAGGCCGGTAAATTGACCGTCCACAATCACGCGGTAGCCGAGGTCGGTCTCGGCCCAAACCATCATCTCCACTGCATCGCCGACGGATAATTCATCCGTGTGGTCGCGCAGCAATTTACCGAACTTTTCCGTCGCCGCCACCCGGCCCGTCTGCTCGTCAATATAAAGGTAAACGAGGTAGGTTTCGCCTTCGTGGATGCGGCTTTTTTGCTGCGAAAGGGGCAGAAAAACGTCTTTCATCAAACCCCAGTCGAGGAAAGCGCCCTGCGCGTTTTTGGAAACCACCGTCATCGCGGCGATGTCGCCCACAACCGCTTTCGGTTTTTGGGTCGTGGCAATCAACCGGCCTTCGTTGTCGTGGTAGAGAAAGATGCGCAGCCGGTCGCCGAGCTGCAGATCTTCCGGTGCAAAACGGGTGGGCAACAGAATTTCTTTGCCGTTGCCGCCGTCCAGATACCAGCCGAAATCGACTTTTTTAACGGCTTCCAGCGTATGGTATTTTCCTGCCTCAATCATAAGAATGCAATGATAATAAAAGAATGCCGCTTGCACGAGGCTCCTTTTCCGGAAATCAAGACCGGATTTCCGGAAATTGAAGCTTATCGGAACGTTTACCGGGCCCCTGGAACCGCGTACTGTTTCTTAAATTTCCGGAAATTCAACACTTTAAGCGCTAAAAACCGTCCGGGAGTAAACCAAGGAATCATTTTAGTATCGGACGGGATTCTGAAATCCTTTCTCTTCCATGCGCCTGCTTCTGACAGTTTGC
>JAEVZP010000149.1 GCA_023392185.1 Bacteroidota bacterium | reverse complement strand
GAGATGCCGGTACGTTGTCTTTTTCATGTTGCAATGCAAAGATGACCCGGCTTTCGGCCTTTTTTTAAGGCCATAGCCGTATAAGCCGAAAATCAACTCTGTTGCACTTGCTAATGGAACTCAGGTAGAGTGGTTTAAACATTTACAGTTTTAATGCCTTGGAAATGGGTAGGTCGTTAATGCTTATACCATGCCATAAACTTTTATGTATGCTGATTTTCCCGCAATTTCCCGGAAAATCCAACTGCCTTCCCCTCACCCATTCTTCCCCGTCAGCATCGGCACAAACGAAAAATCGCCAAATACTTCTTCCGTTACGCTGCCGTCGGCCCCTTTTCGCAAACGCATCATTTTTTGCCCTCCTTCATCGCCCACCGGAATTACCAGAATGCCACCGGGTTTGAGTTGCTCCACGAGCCGGGGTGGGATAAAAGGCGCAGCCGCCGTTACAATGCAGCGGTCAAATGGTGCATAGGTGGGCAGGCCTTCATAGCCGTCGCCCAGAAACCGCTTGATGTTGGGGTAGGAGCGGAAAAGAAAAAAATCGCTGAGGCGGTTATACAGTTCGCGCTGCCGCTCAATGGTGTACACAAAAGCGCCCAGCTCGGCCAGCACAGAGGCCTGATACCCACTGCCCGTCCCGATTTCCAGCACTTTATGGAACTTCTGCACTTCCAGAAGCTCCGTTTGATACGCTACCGTATAAGGCTGCGAAATCGTCTGACCCGCGCCAATCGGAAAAGCATGGTCTTCGTAGGCGCGGTGTTGAAATGCGGTTTCCAGAAAGAAATGCCGGGGAACATTCAGGAGTGCGCCCAGCACCCGCTCGTCGGTAATGCCTTTTTCGCGCACACCGTCCACAAGCTTTTTACGGAGTCCTTTGTGGAAATAACTGTCTTCTTTGGGGGTACTGTACAACATGGGCAGAGGAGGACAAACATACAACAGCCCCGGCTACCGGAAGTTCACTACCAGCGCCACGCCCGCGCCACCGGGCATCACCGCCGGTCTCACTTTCAGGGATAAGTCGCGCGAAACATCAAAGTTTTTCAGGTGGGCAAACACCAGCGCATCCATCACCTGAAGCGTAAAGCCAAGCGCGGAAAAAAGTACCGTCATGTCCAGGTTCTGGCGGTAGGCATCCTGCAGGGTTTTAAGTTGCTGCGAGTTGTAGGTTTTAGTCAGCGGATCATCGGAGCCAAGTGGGTCCAGCGACGACAGATAAGCACTGCGGAATTTCCGGAATTGATTGGTGTTGTCAATCAAAAAGTAACCGGCGACGGCAATGCCGGCATAAATCACCGGAATCTTCCAGTATTGCCGGTTGTAAGCCTGTCCTGCACCGGGCAAAAGCGCCGAGTACAGTGCTGCCTTTTTGGGAATGGGCTGGAAAGCCTTCCGGCGGGCAGCACCTGCCGTGTCGGCGGCCGGGCGCAAACTACCGGCCGCCTGCGCATCCTGCCGCACGGCATCGCGCACCGAATCGGACAACGGGTTTGTGACCAGCGTATCCGGAACGGGCTGGGCAAAGCCGCTGTAGGCCAGGCCGCAACACAGCAACAGGAAAAGCAAAAAGCGCATTGAGAGGCAAAGGTAAACAGGGATGAGGGATGAGTTGATACGGTAAATCCCATTTGCGCATGAGTAGGCTTTTGGGTTAAATGTTAGAGGCTGTGTTTGGCTGAATGACGGTTGTTTTTTGGGGATTCTGGAGATGAACTGCATTGCTGCTTCGCGGTCCGGGTCATCGCTGATAGCTATCGGGCCGGAATGACGGAATACGATCGTATTAAGTGCTTATCCAGAAAACCTGCAGTAAGGGGATTTCGGTCCCAATCTTTTGTCATCCCCGAAGGGGAACTTGCCGGATGCAAGCCGCGAAGACCCCGTTCCGCCCAGACACCACGAAGTAGCAGCGCAGCTAAAAGAACCGTACGAAAAACCAGTTCCATTCACAATCTTTTATTTTTAGGATAGGCTCTAAATGCTTATTGCGGTCGTATTTGGACGTCCTGGCGGGCTTCGTCATTGCGGACGGGATCCGCAACGCTATCTCCGAATGTTATGGAGACCATCATTCGTTCTAACACACCACCAGGATATTACGGGTCGTTGCGAAGGGCCGCTCGTACAACAACTGGTTTGGCCCTGAAGGGCTGTGCACAGCTCCCTGTAATGGATGCTGACTGCTTTGAGGGCACCAGGAAAAGAACGTCCGGAGAACCACCTTGCGCGGAACCTTATTTTATTTTTAATGAAATAAAGTAAAAATTTCCGGAAACAGGATCCTTCTCTCCAGCACAAATACCCTTGTTTATTTCCGGAAATTGCCCTCGTAACCGGGCGCCCATCGGCCCCGAAGTATATCTGGGAGACCGAAAAACGCCCGTTGGATTTTCCGGAAAATCCAACGGGCGTTCCAAAATATCGACGGTCTCAGAAAAGACTGCCTCCTTATTTTCCTGCCAGGTCATTCATGATCTGTACCGTCTCGGCCAGATACACGTCTTTTTTCAACGCCTTCAACCAATCTTCGTTTTTCTTCACCGTAGTGCTGTCGCGGTTGATCTGCACTTCGTCGGCTTTGAGGCTGCTTACACTGATCGGTGTGCCGTTTTTCTCGATTTCTTCCAGCTTTTTATTCAGTGCGTTGGCTTCAGCCAGCTCCTGCCGGTAGGTTTTCTCAGTCAGCGGGAATGCCTTCCCTTCTTCCCGCGCCTTCATCCGTTGCGCACTTGCTTCAATCAGGCGGAAGGCCTCATTCTGATCCAGCCGCGACTTGCTACGGGCGGCCAGCATGGGAATATTCCGCACCCGGTTTTCTTTGCTCACCGACAGGGGGGCAATCTGATCCCAGGGCAGGGCGGTTTTGTCGCGACGTTCGCCAATCTCTTCGAGCAGCTCATACGAGTCGGGCAGGACCACATCGGGCGCCACGCCCCGCAGCTGTGTAGAGCCGCCGTTCACGCGGTAAAACTTCTGCATCGTCAGCTTCAGTGCACCCATAGGCGGCTCGCTGGAAGCACTGATTTTCATCCGGGTAATCGGGTCCAGCACTTCCTCCAGCCCAATCACTTTCTGCACGGTGCCTTTGCCAAACGAGTTGGTACCCACCACCAGGCCGCGGTTGTAGTCCTGCATGGCGGCAGCCAGAATCTCGGAGGCCGAGGCGCTGCCGTTGTTGATCATCACAATCAGCGGCCCGTCGAAAAGCGTTCCGCCTTTGTCGTCGCGCAGGGTCATGGGGGCGGCCTGCGAGCTGCGTACCTGCACTACAGGCCCTTTGTCGATAAAGAACCCGGCGATATCCACTACATCGCTCAGCGAGCCGCCGCCGTTGTTGCGCAGATCGAAGATGATACTTTTGGCTCCGGCCTGTTTCAGTTTCTCGATTTCTGCGGCTACATCGGGCGCACTGTGGCGACCGTTGCGCACGGTGAAGTCGGCATAAAATTCCGGAAGGGTAATATAACCAATCGGGCCATTTTTGCCTCCAATCAGGGCCGATTTGGCAAAGGTTTCCTCAATCAAGACATCGCCGCGCGTAATTGGAATCATCTTCTGCACACCGTCGGCCCGGCGGATGGTCAGGCGTACCTCCGTACCTTTCTTCCCCCGGATTTTGCTCACCACATCTTCCAGATCCCAGCCCTGCACATCTTCCGGCTCGGCGCTGCCCTGCGCCACTTTGATAATTTCGTCGTTGGCCTTCAGCTCGCCCTGCTTCCATGAAGGGCTGCCGGGGATAATAGCTGTGATCTGAATTTTGCCGTCTTCTTCTTTTAATTGCGCCCCGATCCCGGAAAAAGAACCCGCCATGGCCTCGTCGAAGCGTTGCTTGTCTTTGGGGGGGAAATAATCGGTGTGCGGATCCTGCGAACCAGTAACCGCGTTCACAAAAAGGGCAAAGCGCTGTGCTTCATCCAGTTTGTGCATCCGGCGGAAGAAAGTGGTTTGGTTTTTGGTAATCGCCTCGCGGGCTTCGACTTCCAGCGCCGCGTCACTTTTCTTTTTGGCACCGGTAGTATCTTTTTCCTGCGCATCTTTCAGCTCTACATATTTCAGCAGGGTGCGGTATTTCATGGCCTTGCGCCAGCGGTCTTTCAGCGCGGCCTCATCAACAGCATAAGGAAGTTTGCTGCCCTGCAACAGAATAGAGTCCGCTACCGTAAACGTAAACGGCGCTTGGAGCGCTTCCATTGCATACCCCTCGGCGCGGTCGATGCCTTTGATAAAATAGGCGTCCACCGCATCAAAAAACGGACTGGCACCCGTTTTGAGGCCGTCATCAATGGTATACTGATATTTTTTCAGATCGGCGATTTCTCCGGCCGTAAAGTATTGCTTGCCATAGTCGAGTTGATCCAGATAGCGGCTCCAGACGCGCGCCGAAAACGAATCGTCGAGCGGCCGGGGTGAATAATGGCCTTCGTTAATGGCCTTCATTATGGTTTGGAGAATCAGCTGCCGGCGAGGCTCGGAAACCGTCTTGGCTTCGGTGCTGGCCTGCCGGAAGGCAAGGAAGCCGCCGAGCGCAGCAATAATCAAAAGGGGGATTAAGATTTTTTTCTTCATGAATTCCAGCATAGAGCGGAGCGGGCTGCTTGAGACTTTCAAATGTAAAGGGGTGCGTTGTTAATTCGGACGTAAATTCGGGGTAATTAGGATACGTTTAAAACTTCATTGGGCCTTCTCAGAATGTTCGGCGCTCCGCTACAAAGTTGCGGAAGGGAAACCAATCAGCCGTCCCGGTGTGAGACCCTGTCCCAATACCAAAGCCGGAGCGGTTTTTGTAACTTGCACGCTATTGAAACAAGCAACTCTACATAAAGTTTTCTTTCAGGACCTCGGCCGCATAGCCTATCAGCCTGCCTGGGATTATCAGGAGGCTTTGATGCGCGAAAACCTGCGCATCAAAGCCGAGGCTCCCGATCAGCAGCCTGCCGGAAGGCCTACCTTCCACAACCTCCTGTTCTGCGAGCATCCGCACGTCTATACCCTGGGCAAAAGCGGCAAGCCGGAGCACCTGCTGGCCAACAACGAGCGGCTGGCCCAGCTGGAAGCCACTTTCTGCAAAACCAACCGCGGCGGCGACATCACCTACCACGGTCCGGGCCAGATTGTGGGCTATCCAATTCTGGACCTCGAAAAGTTTTTTACCGATCTGGGGCGCTATATGCGGCAGCTCGAGGAAGTGATCATCCAGACCATAGCTGCCTATGGCCTCAAAGGCGAGCGGCTCGAAGGCGCCACCGGTGTGTGGATCGACGCCGGTGACCCGCAGAAAGCCCGGAAAATATGCGCCATGGGCGTGCGGTGCAGCCGCTGGATGACCCTCCATGGCTGGGCGCTCAACGTCAACACCAATCTCGCGTATTTCGATGCTATTGTGCCGTGCGGCATCGTGGATAAAGGCGTTACCTCCATGGCCCGTGAGCTGGGCTACGAGCCGGACATGGAAGAAGTGAAAACGCACCTGAAAAAGGCGTTTGAAACCGTTTTCGACTGCACCCTTTCCGGCGACGCTGTGCCCATTCCCTTTCACCCTTCTGAAAGCTATGCTTCGCTATGAAAAACGCGGTTTCTTTTGAATGGGGAAAAGAGCATTTGCAGGTCGCCATTCATGCACCTGCCGACCGTAGCAGTCGCATCCTGATCGGGCTGGAAGCCACCGTGCTCCTCGGCTTTTGGGCGGGCCTGCTGCTGCGCCGACCCATGCTGCACGAGGCGCTTTTTGTGATACTGGCGCTGGCCTGTGCGGCCCTGACTGCCTACCTCGCCGTGCGCGCCGCCGCCCGTTTCACCCACAGCGAAAAGATTTTTGTGGATGCCACCCACATCACCCTGATTCAAAGCACCTGTTTCCGGAAAACCGTGCGCAGCTTCGACCTTACCGGCATTGGTCCCCTGCGGTATTATTTTCCGGAAAATGAAGCCGTAGCGCCCACCTGCCGGCCTGGCGATTTGTTTTGCCACGGCCACAGCGCGCCCCTGCGTCGTGCCCTGGCCCAAAGCGGTAACCTATTCTTTACCTACGGCGGCAAACGCGTGTATTTCGGAAAAGGCGTTTACAGCTGGCATGCCGAAGAACTGGCCTTTTATCTGCGGCTGTATTGCGGCAACGCATTGCAGTTTGGGCCGGAATGGGAGGGCATTCTGGCGGATGCAGCAGTGGAGTAAGCCCAGCGGGCCTTGGATATGGCTGTAACAGGAATCTGGGTTAAAATGTGCAGTGTTTTTTAAAAGGAAATGGTCATTTGTATAAAATCTTTGTCATCGGGGAGGGGCCTTTGCGGCGTGCGTAGATTCTTTACAGGATAACCTGCCGAGTCAAAAGAGAGAATAAAGTCGCATAGCAAAGAAAGAGTACTTCCCTGAACAGGTGTCTAAACGGTATAACATCCTGTATCTCCCATAACATTCCGTAAAACCCGTAGAGACAAGGTATGCCTTGTCTCTACAAATTCCGGTTTTCAAACCCCTCATCCCTCCTCTTTTGCTTCCCGAATCATTTTTACAATCCCTCGAAGGCTTGCCGGGCTACGACCGCACAGCGTTTGCAGCGGCCCACACACAGCCCGCGCCGGTATCGCTGCGCCTGCATCCATTAAAAGGGAAAAGCCTTTTTGCGGATGCACCGCAGGTGCCCTGGGAGCCGCTCGGCCGCTACCTGCCCGAACGGCCCGTTTTTGCCCTGGACCCACTTTGGCACGCCGGAGCGTATTATGTGCAGGAGGCGTCTTCCATGCTCGCCGGCTGGGCTTTTAATGCTTTGTTTCCCCAAAAAAAAGGCTTGCGGGTGTTGGATTTATGTGCCGCACCGGGCGGAAAATCCACGCATCTGGTTTCCTTATTACCGCCCGATGCCTTGCTGCTGAGCAACGAAGTGATTCGCAGCCGGGCGGGCATTTTAGCCGAAAACGCCACGCGCTGGGGTTACGCCAACCATTGGGTGAGCAGCAACGACCCGGTGTCTTTTGCGCAGTTGCTCCATTTTTTCGACTGTCTGGTGGTGGATGCACCGTGCAGCGGTTCCGGCCTTTTCCGGAAAGACCCCGACGCGGTAGGGGAGTGGAGCCCGGAAGCGGTGAATCTGTGTGCGCAGCGGCAGCAGCGCATTCTCCACGACGCCTGGCCGGCGCTGAAACCCGGCGGCGTTTTGATTTACGCTACCTGTTCTTATTCTTTTGCCGAAGACGAAGCGGTGATAGACGCGTTTTGTCGCGAAGCGGGCGCAGAAACGATTGTGCTTTCGCCGCCGGTGGCGTGGGGGCTTACCGAAGTGCGAACCGCGAGCGGCGCACAAGGCTTTCGGTGCTATCCCAACCGCGTGCAGGGCGAAGGGTTTTTTCTGGCTGCACTCCGCAAGAAGGAAGTTTCCGGAAAATCCATTCAAAGAGAAAAAAAAGGCCGCTCGCGCCACGATGCCGCTGCCTGGAAAAAAGCTGCACACCTGTTGCAGGGCGAGGACTGGGCTTGTCTTTTGGCAGAAGACGGCAAAAGTTTTCGGGGCCTTCCGGCGATTTTTGAGGAAGATTTAGTACGGTTTCAAAAAACACTTTACCTGCGCAAAGCCGGAATTAACCTCGGTATGCCCGGTGCCAGGGAGTGGATTCCGGATCACGCGCTTGCAGTGGCCGTAGCCCTCGCTCCCGAAATTCCTGTGGCCAATCTGTCGCTGGAGGAAGCACTTCGCTACCTGCGGTGTGAAGACCCCGGCGTCGCGCCGTCGCAACAAGGCTGGCTGCTTGCAACCTACGAAGGCTGCGGGCTGGGCTGGATGAAAGCGGTGAAGGGACGTATCAACAATTACCTGCCAAGACCCTTAAAATTGCGGCTGCGGGAGGATTAACCGGAAGGAATTTTCCGGAAAATTGTAGAGACAAGGCATGCCTTGTCTCTACGAAATCTCATCCCTGCAAACGATTTCCCCCAAACCATATTTACACTTAATTATCATTTCACCCACCCCGGCTTACTTTTGCGCCACCTAAACCGTTTTTCAAAACCTTTTTATGAGCATTATTGCCTCTGTATTTGCCCGTCAGATTCTGGACTCGCGCGGAAACCCGACTGTAGAAGCCGAAGTTGTAACCACCGATGGCGCTTTTGGCCGCGCTGCCGTTCCGTCCGGTGCTTCTACCGGTAAGCACGAAGCCGTTGAAATGCGCGATGGCGACAAATCCAAATATCTGGGTAAAGGCGTTGAAAAAGCCGTTCAGCACGTCAATACCACCATTGCCGAAGCACTCGAAGGCATGGATGTAACCGATCAGCGCGCGCTTGATGCTGCAATGCTCGAACTCGACGGCACCGATAACAAAGCAAAACTGGGTGCCAATGGCATTCTGGCCGTGAGCATGGCCGCTGCCAAAGCCGCCGCTGAATCGACCGGCCTCAGCCTGTTCCGCTACATCGGCGGCACCAATGCCCGTACGCTGCCCGTGCCGATGATGAACATCCTCAACGGCGGCGCACACGCGGACAACAAAATCGACTTTCAGGAATTTATGGTGATGCCTGTGGGCGCTTCTACTTTTTCGGAAGGTTTGCGCTGGGGCGTGGAGATTTTCCATTCCCTCAAAACCGTTCTGAAAAGCAAAGGCTACAGCACCAACGTGGGCGATGAAGGCGGTTTTGCCCCCGATATTCAAAGCAACGAAGAGGCGATTGAAACCGTGCTGATGGCGATTGAAAAAGCAGGTTACAAGCCGGGCGAGCAGGTAACGATTGCAATGGACGCGGCCAACTCAGAGTTGTACAGCGACAAGACCGGCCGCTATACCTTCCATAAAAGTTCCGGAAAAGAAATGTCGTCCGACGAGCTGGTGGCCTACTGGGTAGACTGGTGTAAGAAATACCCGATCACCTCGATTGAAGACGGCATGGCCGAAGACGACTGGGCCGGTTGGAAAGCCCTCACCGACGCTCTGGGCGACCGCGTGCAACTGGTAGGCGACGATCTGTTTGTAACGAATGTAAAACGCCTTTCCGAAGGTTTTGATAAGGGCGTGGCCAACGCGCTGCTGGTGAAAGTGAATCAAATCGGTTCCCTCAGCGAAACGATTGATGCCGTGAGCATGGCCCAATTCAACCGCTACAACACGATTATGAGTCACCGCTCCGGCGAGACGGAAGACGCTACCATTGCCGACCTGGCGGTGGCGCTCAACTGCGGACAAATCAAAACCGGCTCGGCGTCGCGCTCCGACCGGATGGCGAAATACAACCAGCTGCTGCGCATCGAAGAGGAATTGGGTGCAGCGGCTTACTATCCGGGGAAAGCACTGCGCTTCGGACGGTAATTTTTCCGGAAAAATCGGCTCAGAGCTGCCGGGAGACACGTAATTGTCTCCCGGCAGCTTTTTTTATGGAGGAGATGCCAGGCAGGTATTTGGGTAGAAATGAAGAAAGATTCCCGGAAATTTTCCTTTTAAAAGACCGTGTTTATCCTTGCCGGATCGATTGTATTTTTACGCACCCTTCTCCCCTTTCTATACTGTGAATATGCTGCGTCTTTTCTTCAACAAATATGTCCTGGTGCTGGCTTTGTTTCTCGTGTGGATGGCCGCCTTCGATCGGAATGACTTTGCCTCGCAACGCCGGTCCAAAGAGCACCTGCAGGAACTGCGTCAAAGCATCGACTACCTGAACGTTGAAATTGAGCGGATGGACAGCGAACGGGTGGCGCTGATGCAGGACCCCGCAGCGCTGGAAAAGTTTGCCCGCGAAAAATACCGGATGAAGCGGGACGGAGAGGATTTGTATGTGCTACAGCCGTAGGGGCAGGAGTGAGGGATGAGGTGTGAGGATTCAGGTTTTCCGGAAATAAGGCCTCAAATGGATAGGATGGTGTTTCCTTTTTGAGTTGAAATGCCTTTCTAATGCTGCTGCATTTGTAAAACACAGCGATTACAGATTTGCGCCCCGGGCGCTACAGAAGCGTCTCCGAAAAACCTCTTTTGTTCCCCGATTACTATTTGAATGTCTCTAGCTTTTGTCTAGATACCTGATACTCAATACCCGATACTCTTATTCCTTCCGTACAGGTTCCTGAGGCAGGCGCAATGCTTTAAGGAATGCGGCCGGGTCTTCGGGTGAAAGGAGATATTGGCGACCGTCGGTGGTGCGCAGCAGAATCAGCTTTTTACGATCAGTAGCGAAGACATGCACTTTTCCAACGTGGCGGTAATAGAAAATACCGAAATAGCCGCCCCAACCGCCAGAGCCGAACAGGCGAATGCCAAAACCGAGGTCTTTGGTGGTGGTGGGGGAAGCGCTTTTGAGGGTCTGGCGGGGCAGCGATTTGACGCCCGCCTTGCGGATGATTTGCAGCTCGTCTTTGGTGAGCGTATAGCTTTTGACCCGGAACAAGAGCAGAACTGCGAGGGTCAGAATTACCACAGCAAATGGAATCATCACTTCCGGATGGCCGCCCCGTGCGCTGGGAATCAGGATAAACATCGGCACTGCTATGGCAATGGCAATAACATAAGTAAGGCTTTTCGACAGGTCGTCGAGCCTGGCGGGGAAGGACTGTGGGAGGGTGGGGGGCTTCATGCAGACTTCTTTTTATGAGAACGACGGGAAAGTTCTTCCCGGATAAGGGCCAGCTCGCGACCGGTCTGGCCGGCCACCGAGGTGTTTTCCACTGCCCGGCGCATCAGGTAAGGCATCACATCTTCGACTGGTCCGTAGGGCAGGTATTTAACCACGTTATAGCCGGTAGCGCCGAGGTTGAAAGTGATATTGTCGCTCATGCCATAGAGCTGCGAAAACCACAGATGGGGGTGATTGTGCGGAATGCCTTTTTCTTCGGCCAGTTGTGCGCCCAGCAGGGAGCTTTTTTCATTGTGGGTACCGATAAACACCGCCAGCTGGTCGAGCCGGTCCATACAAAAGCACACGGCCTCGTCATAATCGCGGTCAGTAGCTTCTTTATGGGTCTGGATGGGCGAGAGGTAGTTCCGGGCATCGGCGCGCGCGCGTTCTTTTTCCATGTAGGCGCCCCGCACCAGCTTGGCGCCCAGCAGAAAGCCTTCCCTTTGCGCCATTTCAAAAGAGGCTTTCAGGTAGCCGAGGCGGCTGTGGGCATAGAGCTGAAAGGTGTTAAAAACGATGACCCGCTCGTTATTGAAGCGGCGCATGGCTTCATTGGCCAGTGCATCTACGGGACCTTGAATCCAGGTTTCTTCGGCATCGATCAGGACCATAATGCTGGCGGCGTGGGCTGCCTCGCAGATATCGAGGATGCGCTTGCGTACGCGGTCAAACTCGGCGGTTTCGGCAGGGGAGAGCGGCTCTCCAAGATGCAGTTTTTCTAAAAGTGCGAAACGGGCGAAGCCGGTTACCTTCAAGGCGATGAAAGGTATGTTGGGTTGTGCAGCGGCAAAGCGGATGGCTTTGATAAACTCCGGTACGGCCTTGTCGAAAGCCGCTTCGCCTTTGGCGCCTTCGACGCCATAATCGAGCACTACGCCTACGCCGTAGGGGGCCAGGGTTGCAGCCGTTTGGGCGGCTTCGGCCATGTCTTCTCCACCGACAAACTGCCGGAAGAGTGTTTTTTTGATGATTTTTTTGACCGGCAGCTTGTTTTGGAGCGCAAAGGTGGTCAGCGCAATACCGACCCGGGTAAGGAAAGGAGAACCGATCGCACTGAAAAGGAAGGAGGCTTGCCGGAGCGTAGTTGTGGGCAGGTGCCGAAAGGCAATCTCGGTATTATTGAACTGCGGGAGCGGCATGGATAGTTTTTGAAAGCGCAAATTTCCTTTAGCAAACGTTCCCCGCAAAAGGCTTTGTAGAAAATGATGTTTTGGCACGAATCTTTTACAGGTGAATGCTTTTTCAAGCGGAGCGGTTGGCAGTCAAATGTGAAAAAAAGACCTGCTTATTTCGTTTAGAAAAAGCCTACTTTTACCCGATAATTTTTTCTTACCTTCAAGCCATGAACAAATTCCTACTCCTGGGTGCTGCGAGCATCCTATCGATTGGGGCGCATGCGCAGCATGCACAGCGTACGGTTAGTCCTTTTACTCAAAAGGGTGCATTGGCTGCGCCACAGGCGCCGGCTCATGCACAGACGTTTGACCGCACCGTGTATGGTACCTTGCCCATAGCAGCCAAGACGGCAGCGGCAGCTTTCTGGACGGAAGACTTCAGCTCCGGCACGCCTACTTCTCTGCCTTCGGGCTGGACGGCTGTGGGCAACAGCTCTTTCCCGGCTACTTGGAAATGGGCCAACGCTGCTTCCGGTACCCAGTTCTCCATTGGCGCGATTCAGTCTACGACTGCTTCCAACGGCTGGATGATTTATGACTCCGACTCCATTGGCAGCCTCAATGCTACCGCCACTCCGCAGGAAGGCTGGCTGACGTCCCCCGCTATCAACTGCTCGGGCAAGTCTTCGGTCGTGCTTACTTTTGAGCAGCGCTACCGCCGTTTCAACGACTCCTGCTTTGTAGAAGTAAGTACCAACAACTTTGCTACTTACACGACCTATGATGTACTGCCGAACATCAACCTGACCAACAACGACTATTCAGGTCCAAACCCGCCAACGCCTACCCGGATTAACATCTCCGCTACAGCAGCCAATCAGCCCAACGTGCAGTTCCGCTTTTACTATAAAGGAACAGAGCCCGGTGGTTCTTATAGCTGGATGGTCGACGACGTAGCCCTCTCTGAGGCCGATCCGATTGATGTAAACATCCATAGCTCCTCCCTCGTAATGCGGGGTAAAAACCGCTACACCCTCGCTTCCAGCTATCCGGTTTCGCTGGTAGACTCTACTTGGGGCATCACTTTCGCCGATAACGACGGCGCTACAGCTGTTACTCCGGACTTTACCTACAATGTAACGCGTGGTGGAGCTGCTGTGTATAACTACAGCCGTCAGATTGCGCTACCGATTGCTTCTATGGACAGCCTGATCGACTTTTCGGAGCCGTTCCCGGGCTTCCTGCCAAGCACCATCGGTACTTATCAGGCTGTGTTTAACGCCGACATCGCCGGCGACGCGACGCTTGGTAACAACGTTGATACCGCTGACCTGATCATCTCCGACTCCACCCTGTCGGTTTTTAACCCGAACAGCAGCACGGGTGCTTACTACCTGCACCGTCCGTCTTCTCACTCTGCGGGTGAGGCCAGCTTCTTCCAGGGTATGCAGTTCGAGCTGTCAAGCGGCAAGTCCGATACTGTAACCAGCGCTTCTGTTGTATTCCCAAGCTCTTCGCAGCCGGGTGGTAACGTAAGCATTCAGATCTACAAGCGCGTAGGTACCGGCTATGCTGCGGTAGGCGGCAGTGTGGTAATGCCACTCGCCAGCAGCATGATTTCGCCTTCCGGCTCTGCACAGTTTGCAAAGTTCCCCATGGATAACAGCAACGGTCCGGTAGTTCTGGATTCTGGTTCTTATATAGCAGTCGTGCAGATAGAGAGCATTCCGGCTGCCAACGCTGTTACGATCCTGACGACAGAGCCGCTGAACGATAACGCGATCGACTTCGCCGGCTATCCGGGTGCGCAGGCGACTTCCAACAACGACGGTGCTTTCGACTTCTCGCCGACTTCCCTCGCTGTAGGTACCAAGCGTGCGGCCGTTATGCGGATCAACTTTGGCCCGGTTGCCTCTTCTGTGAAGAACACCATCACCAACTTTGAACTGGGCGCTGCCCGTCCGAACCCAGCCCAATCGCAGTTCACCGTTCCGGTAACCCTGAAAGCGGCTGCTGAAGTTTCTGTTACCCTCACCAACCCAATGGGTCAGGTAGTATCTACTCAAAACCTCGGTAAGGTAGCTGCCGGCCAAACTGCCGCTGCTGTGTTCAACACCAGCGCACTGGCCAACGGCGTTTACTTCTACACTGTAGAAGCCGGTGGAGAGCGCACTACCAACCGTGTAGTTGTTTCCCACTAAGATTTTCGCTTTTTTTCGGCAGATTGCCGAACCCGAAATCTTCGAAAACCGCTCCGATATCTATCGGGGCGGTTTTCTTTTTTGAAGGTCCCTTTGCCGTTCGTCCAAACCAAAACCCCTATTATTGCACCGCTCCGGGCCATCCATTTGCCCCGAAAATTGTTATTGAATAAAGACGGTTACTAAAGTAGCGCGCATTATGGCCAAAAACCTTTTGATAGTAGAATCTCCGGCGAAAGCCAAAACGATAGAAAAAATTCTGGGAGCCGACTTTGTGGTTAAATCCTGCTTCGGCCATATCCGTGACCTCGCCAAAGAAGGAATGGGCATCGATATTCAGCACGGCTACGAGCCCACTTATCTTATCAGTGAAGACAAACAGCGGGTGGTATCCGAACTGCGCAGCCTCGCCCGTAAATCAGACGAAGTATGGCTGGCAACGGATGAGGATCGAGAAGGAGAAGCGATCTCCTGGCACCTGTGTGAAGTGCTCGACCTCGACCCTTCCGATACGAAGCGCATCGTTTTCCACGAAATCACCAAGCCGGCCATCCGCAAGGCAGTCGAAAAGCCCCGCACGGTCAATATGGACCTCGTGAATGCGCAACAGGCCCGCCGGGTGCTCGACCGGTTGGTAGGCTTCGAAATGTCGCCGGTGCTGTGGCGCAAAATCCAGGGAAAGCTGTCGGCCGGTCGTGTGCAGAGCGTGGCGGTGCGTATTCTGGTGGAGCGCGAGCGCGAAATCAATCAGTTTGAAGCCACCTCTTCTTTTAAGATAGAAGGGATTTTTGCCGCACCGGATCATGCCCAAAAGCCGGTTGTCTTTAAGGCGGAAGGGCCGGATAAATTTCCGGAACAAAAGGACGCACAGGCTTTTCTGGAGCGCTGCAAGAACGCTTCCTATAAGGTGAGCGACGTGCAGGTAAAGCCGGCCAAGCGCACGCCTGCTGCCCCGTTTACCACTTCCACCCTCCAGCAGGAAGCCAGCCGCAAGCTGGGTTATTCCGTGACGCGCACCATGCGGGTAGCCCAATCGCTCTATGAGCACGGCCATATCACCTATATGCGGACCGACTCGGTGAATCTTTCCGATACCGCACTCGAAGGCACCCGCAAGGCGATTCTGGCCCAATATGGCGAGAAATACCATCAGCAGCGGCGCTTCAAAAACAAAAACGAATCAGCACAGGAAGCACACGAAGCTATCCGCCCCACGGATATGATGGCGCAGCGCATCCCCGATGCCGACGGCCAGCGCCTCTATGAACTGATCTGGAAACGCACCATGGCCTCGCAGATGGCAGACGCCCAGCTGGAGCGTACCATTGCCAGGATCAACATTTCCACCGTGCCGGAGGTGGCCCTGACTGCCACCGGCGAGGTGATCCGCTTCGACGGTTTTATCCGGGTGTATTCAGAAGGGCGCGACGATGAAGACGGCGAAGAGCAAAAAGAAGGCGTTCTGCCACCGCTCCGTGCCGGTCAGCTGCTCGATTTTAAAGAGTTGCGCGCCACCGAACGCTTTACCCGTCCACAACCGCGCTATACAGAGGCTTCGCTTGTTAAAAAGCTGGAAGAGCTGGGCATCGGCCGTCCCTCTACCTATGCCGCTACCATTTCCACCATTCAGCAGCGCGGCTATGTAGAGCGCCGCGATAAAGAAGGCGTAGCGCGCGCTTATCAGCAACTGGTGCTGCGAGACAACGAAATCGCAACAAACCAACTAAGCGAAAATACCGGCGCCGAAAAAGCAAAGCTGTTTCCAACCGACCTCGGCATTGTCGTAACCGACTTTCTGCTGGCTCATTTCGAGCGGGTGATGGATTATAAGTTCACCGCCCGGATCGAAGAGGAGTTTGACGAAATTGCGCAGGGGCGCATGGAATGGCAGGAGATGATCGACGCCTTTTACCAGCCTTTTCACCACACGGTGGCGCAGGTACTCGAAACCGGCGGCCGTGCTGCCGGGGAGCGGGTGCTGGGTAAAGACCCGGAAAGCGGCAAGCCCGTCATTGCCCGGCTGGGCCGCTTCGGACCTATGGTGCAGATCGGCAGCAGCGAAGACAATGACGAGAAACCCCGCTATGCCCGCCTGCGTGAAGGGCAACGCATCGAAACCATTACCTACGAAGAAGCCCTCGACCTCTTCAAGCTGCCGCTGACCCTGGGAGAACACGAAGGGCAGGAGGTGGCCGTCAATGTGGGCCGCTTCGGGCCTTATGTGCGCTGGGGCGAGAAATTCATTTCCCTGCCCAAAGGCACCGACCCGTCAACGGTGGATTATGAAACGGCCCTGGCAGCCATCGCCGAGAAAGAAAAAGCCGATGCGCCGGTGGCGCATTTCCGGGAAAAACCGGTTACCAAAGGCACCGGCCGCTTTGGGCCTTTCCTCAAGTGGGAAGACCTGTATATCAACGTGCCGCGGCAATACGACTTCAACAACCTTTCGGAGGCCGATATCCACACGCTCATCTCCCAAAAGCTGGAAAAAGAAGCCAGCCGCTATATCCGCCTGTGGGAAGCCGAGAAGATCTCGATTGAGAATGGACGCTGGGGGCCTTTTATCCGCTTTGGCAAAAAGATGCTCAACCTCGACCGCCGGCCCGACGGCTCGCGCATGAGCGCCGAAGAAGCAGCTGCCCTGACGCTCGATGAAGTAAAGAAAATGATCGAGACCCAGATGCCGGGCGCTTTCGAAAAGAAAACGCGGGCCGCCGCCGGCGCCACAGCCAAAAAAGCAGCTCCCAAAAAAGCGGCGGCCAAGAAGCCGGCAGCCAAGAAAACGGCTGCCCGCACGACTGCCTCCAAAACCACTGCGAAAAAGAAATAAAAGGCGGCATTTCCGGAAAAAAATTCAACCGCCGCTGCTGCGCTGCTGTCTTGTGGATCATGGGGAATAACAGCGCGGCAGCGGCTTTTTCTTTTCTAAAAAAGTTTTTGAAAGCGCTGCGCCCTTGCTGGCAGGATAATTGCCCGCTTGGGAGCAGTGGGTTCAACCTTGCCAAAAGTCTTTTTGTTAGTCAAGATGTCTATGATTCCGGAAAAGCAACTCAAAGCCCTGCTGCACCTGCTTGACGACCCCGACGAGGAGGTGGCTGGCGCTGTGGTGGCCCGGATCCTTGCCTATGGCAACGAAGCTATCCCACAACTCGAAAAAGCCTGGGCACACAGCCACGACGAAGCTTTACAGGGGCGGCTGGAGACGCTTATTCACCGCGTTCACTTCTCCGAACTGAGCGACGATTTCCGGGAATGGGACGCAGCTGAAATGCCAGACCTGCTTCAGGGCGCGATCCTGCTAAGCCGCTACGCTTATCCCGGCCTGCGGATCGAAAATGTACTGACGCAGTTTGAACGCGTCCGGCTCAACGCTTGGCTCGAAATCAACACATATCTTTCGCCCATTGAGCAGGTCAATGCGCTGAACTCGGTGCTCTATGGCTATTACCGGCTGCAGGGCAGCGAACTCTCGCGCCGGCAACCGGCCCCTTTCTTCCTCAACGCGCTGCTCGACAGCCGGCAGGGAAATGCATTCTCGCTCGGTGTGCTGTATCTGGCGCTCTGCGAACGGCTCGATGTACCGCTTTTTGCCGTTAGCATTCCACAGCAGTTTCTGCTGGCTTATATGAATGGCTCACCCGGAGAAATTCCGGAAGAAGACAGCACAGATCTGGCCCGGCACATTCGCTTTTATCTCGATCCGGTCAATGGAAATATCTATTCTCCTTTTGATGTGGCGGCTTACCTCCGCAAAACCGGTGCGGTGCAGTCAGCACGCTATTACGTGCCGCTGCCCCCCCGGAAAATCATGCGGCAGATGCTCGAAGCCCTGGCGATTGCCTATGAAGGACAGAAAAAAGAAGAAAAGGCTGCCGAAGTGCGCCTGCTGCGGAAGCTGATCTCCGAAGAGCCGGAAGACATTTTCTGAGCTTTATTTCCGGAAAAATAATATCGGGAAGGCGCTCAATACACCGAGATATAGCCCTTTTCCCATTTTTTCTGGTCGCGGAGGATGTCAAACCGGAAAATGCCTTTCTTCTGAAAATTGCGCTTGTCGAGCACTACCGACGACTCCGGCACCCGTGGCAAATCCAGAATCAGTTTGTCGGCGCCATCATAGAAATGGACGGCATATTGATGCTCGGGAATGTTGGGCAACTCAATATTGATGTGACCGGTAAAAGGATTGGTAAAAACGTAGGGCGAAGGTATGATTGCAGGTGCGGCGGTTGACAACTTAGGTAACGCCACGGGGGCACCGATCACCCAGCCGGTCGTAGAATCTACTTTGGCATTGGCGAGCGCCGGCAATATATTATTTACCAGGCGTTGCAGGGAATCGTTGGTAGGAACCACCCCGGCAGCCAGAATCTGTGCACTGTCCACTACCACCAGCGTGCGGTTGGAAATCCAGGTAAGGTCAGAGGAGAAAGCGATATACAGCCGGTAGTAGTTTTTCCCCGGCATCGGGTGACCGTCGATAAAGCCCTGGGGACCTTTCTTCAGGTTTTTGACAAAGCCAATGGTCGTGAAATTATACACCGAATCGGAAGAGCGCTGCACGGCGATCGATTTGATGCCGTCGAACTGCGCCGTCCAGCCCAATACAACAAGGCCTTTTTGCGTGGCGCTGACCATATCCGGGAGCTGGGGCTGCGCGTGAGAACGAGTAGAAAATGAGAGAATCAGAACGAGAAAAAATCCGGCAAATACCTTCAGGCGGGTCATGGGCGTAAACCTACGGCAATTTTAGGAGATGCCGTTTCCGGAGACTATTTGTAACGTAAATTTCACTTAACCAGGAAGCTGCGAATGCCCGGCTGCGCACTTGAAAATGCTTTTAATTTTCCGGAACCAATCCTTCCGGAGACCGGAAACCCGACCTGTTTTGCGGCCCTTTTGGAAGCAATTTTAAAGTTTTGTCTTTGCTGCCTGCCGTTTATGGCTTAGTTTGGACAGCTTTATTTCCAAACCGAACCTATGGGGAACTTTCTTAGAAAACCGCTTTCACAACTTTTGGAAGAGGCTGGTGCTTCCGAGCAGGGCCTTAAACGAACCTTGGGACCGGGTGCGCTCGTAGCACTTGGCATCGGGGCTATTATCGGCGCCGGACTGTTTGTCCGCACCGCTGCTGCCGCCGCCCAAAACGCCGGCCCTTCCGTTACGCTGGGCTTTGTCATTGCCGCCATCGGCTGTGCGTTTGCCGGCCTTTGTTATGCTGAATTGTCGTCTTCTATTCCCATTTCCGGCTCTGCCTACACCTATACCTATGCCACCATGGGCGAGATGCTGGCCTGGGTGATTGGCTGGGATCTGATTCTGGAGTATGCCGTGGGTGCCGCTACCGTGGGCATTGCCTGGAGTGAATACCTCAATCACTTTCTGATTCATGTGATGCACCTGAACCCCATTCCCTATGAATGGAGTCACAGTCCCTTTGAACACAGCATACCCGATGCGGCCGGAGTCGTGCATCATGGGATTATCAATCTTCCGGCCCTCGGGATTGTAACCGCCATGAGCCTGCTGCTGATCCGGGGCATCCACGAGTCGGCGGTAGTCAATAATATTTTTGTGATCGTAAAAGTGGGTATTGTGCTCTTGCTGATTGCCTTTGGCTGGCAGTTTATCAATCCCGCCCACCACACGCCTTACATTCCCGAACCGGGCATTTATACCGACCACCAGGGCATCAACCACAGCTTTGGTGGTATCATGGGAATTCTCGGCGCAGCGGGTGTGGTCTTCTTTGCCTTTATCGGTTTTGATGCGGTCAGTACGGCCGCGCAGGAAACCAAAGATCCGAAGCGCGCCATGCCCATTGGCATTCTCGGCTCCCTGGTGATTTGTACGGTGTTGTATGTCTTGTTCTCCCACGTGCTGACCGGCCTCGCGCCGCTGGAATTTTTCCGGACTACGGGGAAGGAAGCGTCGGTGGCCGCCGCCATTGCGACCTATATGCCGGGCTATGAATGGCTTGGAAAACTCGTTACCGTGGCCATTCTGGCAGGCTTTACCTCGGTCATTCTGGTGATGCTGCTGGGGCAAAGCCGCGTGTTTTACTCCATGAGCCGCGACGGACTCATGCCGCCGGTATTTTCAAAACTGCACCCCAAATTCCACACCCCTTACCGGGCCAACCTGATTATTATGGTTCTGGTAGGCGCGTTTGCCGCTTTTGTTCCGGGCGATATTGTAGGCGATATGACCTCTATCGGCACCTTGTTTGCCTTTATTCTGGTTTGTCTGGCGGTGATTATCCTGCGGAAAAAAGAACCCGATATGCCCCGGAAATTCCGAACGCCGTTGGTGCCACTTATACCGATCCTGGGCATTCTGGTGTGTACGGCCATGATTTTCGGCCTCGGTTGGACCAACTGGCTGCGCCTTGCCGGCTGGCTGGCCCTGGGGATGATTATTTATTTTGGCTACAGCGTGAAGCACAGCAAGCTGCGGAAAGCCGGGCAAAAGGCAGATGTCTAAGCTTTCCGGTCTGGAACGGTTTTATCACCTTGCGTAAAAATCCTTTTTTACGCAACTCAAAAACGCCTTTATAAGTCATGAAAACCGCTAAAACCATTGGCATCGTAGCCCTCGCTGCCGGCGCAGCTGCCTTGCTGTATCGCCCGACTCAAAAACTGGTTTCTAAAATGGCCGACAAGCGCCGGGCGGCCCGCCAGGCAGGCGACACCGACCACAGCGGCCATTTTGCCGGTCATTACCTCGGCATCAAGCGGCACCACTCCCGCAAGGCCGATAACCGCAAACCTGCCGCAACAGCTTAGCGTTTTTTCGGAAAATTTCCGGAAATCCCTGCCCGAATGCACGCCTTTTTAAAGGGCGTGCATTCTTATTTTAAGGTTCCTGCATAGTACATTTGCCGCGCTCTGCAAGGCTTCTTTCCGGGGTCTGCAAAAAAGAGCATTCTATCTTACTTCGCTATTTCTATTCTTATGGCAT
>JAEVZP010000148.1 GCA_023392185.1 Bacteroidota bacterium | reverse complement strand
CGGCTCGACTCGGCCATTAAAACCCTCAAAGGGGAAGGCCGCATCTCCGATATTAATATTGCCACCACAGTCAAGGAAATCCGCCGCGCCCTGGTGGATGCCGACGTAAACTACAAAATCGCCAAAGACTTTACCGACAAGGTCAAAGAAAAAGCGATTGGTGAAAAAGTACTGACGGCGGTTTCGCCCGGCCAGCTGATGGTCAAAATCGTGAAAGACGAGCTGGCCGAGCTGATGGGCGGAACGGAAAGCGAACTGAACCTCACGCCACGCCCGACGGTCATCCTGATTGCAGGCCTGCAAGGTTCCGGTAAGACTACATTTTCCGGAAAACTGGCTTCTTTTCTTAAAAAACACCGCCAGAAAAACCCGCTGCTGGTGGCCTGCGACGTGTACCGTCCCGCTGCCGTGCAACAGCTTCAGGTGTTGGGCGAGCAGGTAAAGGTTCCGGTGTATGCCGAGCCGGGCGCAACCGATCCGGTGGGCATTGCCCGCGCGGCGGTGGCCGAAGCCAAAGCCAAAGGTTACGGCGCGGTGATTATCGATACGGCCGGCCGCCTGGCGGTAGACGAGGCGATGATGCAGGAGGTGGCCGCGATTAAAGACGCCGTGCAGCCCCACGAAATCCTTTTTGTGGTGGACTCCATGACCGGTCAGGATGCGGTGAACACGGCCAAGGCGTTTAACGACCGCCTCGACTTCAGCGGCGTGGTGCTTACCAAGCTCGACGGCGATACCCGTGGCGGTGCGGCCCTTTCCATTCGCCACACGGTGGATAAGCCGATTAAGTTTGTGAGTATGGGGGAAAAGCTCGACACGCTCGATGTTTTCTACCCCGACCGGATGGCCCAGCGGATTCTCGGCATGGGCGATATTACCACCCTCGTGGAGCGCGCCCAGGCCCAGTTTGACGAAGCCAACGCCAAGAAACTCGAAAAGAAAATCCGCCAGAACAAATTCGACTTTGAGGATTTTAAAGAACAGTTGCAGCAAATCAAAAGCATGGGCAGCATCAAAGACCTGCTCGCTATGATTCCCGGTGTGGGGAAAGGGCTGAAAGACATCGACATCTCCGACGACGCCTTCGTGGGCATCGAGGCGATGATCAACTCCATGACCAAAGGCGAGCGCGCCAACCCCGACAGCATCGATGCAAGCCGCCGCCGCCGCATTGCCAAAGGCTCCGGCAAAAAAATTGAAGAGGTGAACGCCTTTATGAAGCAATTCGAACAAATGCGCTCCATGATGTCGATGATGGGCAAATTCAAAGGCATGCCCGGCATGGGTGGCGGCTTTCCGGGCATGGGTGGCGGGCTGCCCGGCGGCATGCCCAAGATGCCTTTCGGAAAGCGCTAAAAGCACTTTATTTCCGGAAACAGAAACGCCACCTGAAAGCGGGCAGACTTCTCAGAAGCCTGCCCGATTTTTTTTATCCGGATTTTCCGGAAAAAATCTTATTTCTCAGGCTTTTTCTACCAGCAGCTTTTCACACACCATGGCGCTGAGCGTTTCCGCAGCGCGGCTTCCGTAGCGCACGACCATACTGCCGTCGAAAGGTTCTACCGCCTGCACGGTCAATTCCAGGCCCAGCTTTAGCTCGCGGCTGTTGAGAAAACGCAGAAAATCGTCGGCCGAGTGGGTTACGCCGGTAATAGCCACCGTTTCGCCGCTTTTGCAATCGCTGAGCCGGCGGTATTGCCGCCATTGAATGTGCCCGTTTTTATCGGGAATGGGGGAGCCGTGCGGATCAAGAGTGGGGTGGCCCAATAGGAGGTCCATTTGCTCAAAAAAGCGCGGCGACTGTACATGTTCGATCTGCTCGGCAATGTCGTGAACTTCTTCCCAGCCAAAACCCATTTTTTCTACGAGGTACATTTCGGTGAGGCGGTGCTTGCGCAGGATCAGGCCCGCTTCCGTTTTGCCTTTTTCGGTGAGTTGCAGCGGCTGATAACTTTCATAGTGCACGAGGCCTTTCTCGGCCAGGCGCTTCACCATGCCGTTCACCGTTGGCATCTTGATTCCCAGTTGCTTGCTCAGCTCGTTGACGCTCACCGACCCGGTTTCGGTGGAAAGCAGCAGCAGAGCCTTCAGGTAGTTTTCTTCCGTCAGCGAGTTCATGGATGCAAAGGTAAAAAGCTACTGGCAAGAAGTTTTTACCCCTGTAGCAACTTCCTGAATTCCGGAAATCCGGGTCTTTTGACTCCACCTTTAAAACCTCCTTAAAGCTATGCAAGACCAACAAGCCAATGATCATTTCGGCGAAACCAAAGGCATGTCCAACCACACTCACGACCTGATCCATGATTTAGGCAACCGCCTGGATGCCGTATGGCGCTACGACCAATACATCGTAAATGCCCAAAAAAAAGGTGCAGACGATGTTGCCCAGCACTGGGAAGCCGCTAAAAAAGAAGATGAGCGCATCATTGAGCGCGCCAAAGAATTGCTGAGAAAGCATCTCGGTACTGAAAAAAGCAGCTGATTCCGCTCCTTTTGTTCCAAAACAATTCAGCCCTGCCCCTTCCGGCGGGGCTTTTTCAGGTGCGTTAGCCTTTTCGCTGCGCCGCTGCGGGAACAGGCCGAAAAATCTGCTTGATACAGGCCGCTGAGAACACAGAGGAGGCACAGAGCTCCACAAAGATTTTCCGGAAATCTGGCGTTAAATACTTTGGGCGTGTCCCTCCGCTTCGCTCCCGATAGCTATCGGGACCAGAGCGAATACCCATACCCGTCAGGTTTCAAAAACCTGACGGGTATGGGTATTTTCCGGAAATGCTCCGTGAACCACTCTGGGCCCTCTGTGTCCCTGATTCTGATTAAAAAAATGATACGGAAATATTTTGTTAGACTATCCTAACATTGTACCTTCGGCTTCTGAATATTACTTATGCGCCGTATTTTATTCTTGATTTTTACTTTCCCGGGCTGGATGGTTTCGCACGCCCAAACAGGTCGTATTTCCGGTATCGTCTGGGCTGACGAGAAGCCCGCAGCCACTGCCACTGTCTCCCTTGCCGAAACCGCCTTTAGAACGATGACCGATTCGGGCGGCAATTTTGTGCTTGATTCGCTGCCGGCCGGATCCTATAAACTTTCGGTTCGCACCCTCGGCCGTGGCAAAAGCACCCGCAACATCACCCTCAAAGAAGGCGAACAGCTCACCGAAGACTTTGACCTGAGCACCAACAGTCAGGGCCTCGATGAGGTGGTGATTTCCGGAACGCTCCGACCTGTTTCGCGCAGCGAAAGCCCCGTACCGGTCGAAGTGTATTCCAGCACTTATTTCAAGAAAAACCCGACGCCCAACATTTTTGAAGCCCTGCAAAACGTCAACGGCGTGCGTCCACAGCTCAACTGCAACGTCTGCAACACCGGCGACATCCATATCAACGGCCTCGAAGGGCCTTACACGCTGGTGCTGATTGATGGAATGCCGATTGTCTCGGCGCTTTCTACCGTCTATGGACTTTCCGGCATTCCGGCCTCGCTGGTGGACCGCATTGAAGTGGTGAAAGGCCCGGCTTCTTCCCTTTACGGCTCCGAGGCGGTAGGCGGATTGATCAATATCATCACCAAAAACGCACAGAAAGCGCCCCGCGTTTCTGCCGATGTTTTCGGCACGACCTATGGCGAATACAACGCCGATCTGGGTCTTAAATTCAACGCAGGTGAAAAAACCGCTGTGCTGACCGGCGCGAACTACTACAATTACCAGGTGCCGGTGGATAAAGACAACGACGGCTTTACCGACGTGACGCTCCAAAACCGTTTTTCGGTGTTCCAGAAATGGGATATGGCCCGGAAAGAAGGACGTGTTTTCAGCCTGGCAGGGCGCTATTTTTATGAAGACCGCTGGGGCGGCGACATGCGCTGGAACACCAGCTACCGCGGTGGCGATGAAATCTACGGCGAAAGCATTTATACCAAGCGCTGGGAGCTGATTGGTAAATACCAATTGCCGACCCGCGAAAACCTAACGCTCTGGGGATCTTATAACGACCACGATCAGGACAGCCGTTACGGTACGGTTTCCTACATCGCCCGGCAGAAAATTGCCTTCGGACAGCTGCTCTGGGCCAAATCCCTCGGCCGGCACGAGCTGCTTTCCGGTGCGGCGCTGCGCTATACGTACTACGATGATAACACACCGGCCACTGCTTCCGCCGATCCCCTTTCTCCTAAAAACAATCCTTCTATTACTTATTTGCCCGGTGTTTTTGTGCAGGATGAAATCCGCCTCGCCGAAGGTCACCGCCTTTTGCTGGGTGCGCGCTACGATTACAACAGCTTTCATGGTGGCATCTTTACCCCACGACTGGCCTACAAATGGACGCTCAACAATGAAAACATTTTCCGTTTCAACCTTGGTACCGGCTACCGCGTCGTGAACCTGTTTACCGAAGACCATGCAGCCCTCACCGGCGCGCGCGAGATCGTGATTCAAAACGAGCTTCAACCGGAAAAATCCTACAACGCCAACCTGAATTATATCCGGAAATTTATCACCGACTGGGGTGTTATCGGGCTGGATGCCTCAGCATTTTACACCTACTTCAACAACCGGATTGTTCCCGACTACGAAACCGATCCAAACAAGATTTTCTACGACAATCTGCAAGGCCATGCCGAAAGCCGGGGACTAACCCTGAACCTCGATGCGGCGTTCATGAACGGCCTGAAAATCATCGCCGGTGGTACGCTGATGGACGCTTCGCTGGTGGATGACGGGGTGCGTGAGCAACAGATTCTGACGGAGCATTTTACCGGCACGTGGGCCATCAGCTATCCCATCCAAAAGCTGAACGTAAGCATTGACTATACCGGAAATGTGTACAGTCCTATGCGCCTGCCGCTGCTCGGCGACCTCGACCCACGACCGGCGTACTCGCCCTGGTGGAGCATTCAGAATATTCAGCTGACCTACACCGGCTTTAAGAAATTTGAAATTTATGGTGGCGTGAAAAACCTGCTCAACTGGACGCCGGCCAAAAGCGCGCCCTTTCTGATTGCCCGCAGCCGGGATCCTTTTGACAAGGAGGTGCAGTTTGGCCCCGACGGTCAGGCGCTGGCAACACCCGGCAACCCGTATGCGCTCACATTTGACCCTAACTATGTGTATGCACCCAACCAGGGCATCCGTGGATTTCTGGGACTGCGACTGACACTGAAATAAAGCGCATTTTTTAAGAGGGAAGGAGCGAAAGAGGATGGCTGCGGCGGGCATGTGCCCGCCGCTTTTTTGTGTTGTATTTCCGGAAAACCGACGGCGGTTTACGTCCCTTTTTATCACCCTGAAAGGATCCCTGCATTTTCCATAGATCCCTTCAGGATGACAAAAAAGCGGGCGGATTTACTTTACGGGTTTCATGCTCAAGCGCTCTTCTATTGCCTTGCTTTTTCTATTTTGTCCTTCTGAAAGGAGCCATTCCTCGTAGCTTTGACCCATGCGAAAGCGCATGTTGGGCGTAGCCGTATTG
>JAEVZP010000141.1 GCA_023392185.1 Bacteroidota bacterium | reverse complement strand
GAAGGGTTTTCGGCCAGGCCGTTCTCGTCTTTCAGGTACGTGTACAGATCCAGTCCGGCGGCGTCAATGAGGATCGCCCCTTCCAGGATGCCGGTGTCGGCCCCGGCCCTTCGCAAATACTGGCTATCCAACGCAACGAGTGCTGAGAGTTGACCGCCCGCCGAGTGACCGGAAACGAAAATGCGTTCCGGATTCGCGCCGTAATCGGCTGCGTGTTTGGCCGTCCAGGCCAATGCGGCTGCGGTGCTTTGGGCCATGTCGTCGTAGCGGGCCGCCGGGCTGAGCGGGTAGTCAATCACCACGGCCAGCATCCCTTTTCGGGCGAGCCGGCTGCCCAGCCAGCGGTATAAGCCCCGATTTCCGGAATTCCAGTTGCCGCCGTGTACAAACACCAACACGGGCAGGTCTTCACCTTTCTTAATCTTCTTCGGCACAAACACATCCAGCTTTTGCGGGGCAAGGATTTCGCCGCTGGCGGCTTTGGTTTCCTCCTGATACACAATGCCCTTGTCGCGGTGGATCCGGCGGAACGCGCAGGAGGAAAAAGCGGTGATGAAGAAAAGCAGTGTTAGAACGGAACAAAAACGCGGCATAGAATAGAGTTGGGCTCAACAGGTACGCAAAAACCGCGCTCATAATTTTCCGGAAAGCATTCCACCCGTGAGGCTTTCGAAACCTCACGGGTGGAATGCTTACATGAGGGATAGACCCTTCGACAAGCAGCCCTTCGACAAGCAACCCTTCGACAAGCTCAGGGTGACAAGAGCCGAAAGCCCGGCCCGCAGCGAAGGGGCACGCCCCAAAAGACAAAACACGATAGATAACAAAGGAGGAACCGGAACTGTCAATCTGAAACCGCGTAGAGACCAGGCATGACTTGTCTCTACAAAACACGCGGGTATTTTTCCGGAAAACGACCGTTTTTCAACGTGCCCACCTCCCCGCGAAAGGGCTTACTTTTGCAGCCATGGAAGCTACCCACGCCGCCCCCTACCAGACTTTTGAAGCCACTGCCGAACACGCTGTCAAGCTCGGCCTGCGCGAAGACGAATACGAACACATCAAAACCATCCTCGGCCGCACGCCCAACTTCAACGAAGTGGCGATGTACTCGGTGATGTGGAGCGAACACTGCTCGTACAAAAACTCGATTACCTGGCTTAAAACCCTGCCCCGCGACGGCGAGCGCCTGCTCGTGAAGGCCGGGGAAGAAAACGCCGGCCTGGTGGACATCGGCGACGGACTGGGCTGCGTGTTTAAGATTGAAAGCCACAACCACCCCTCGGCCATTGAGCCGTTTCAGGGCGCGGCCACCGGCGTTGGCGGCATTCACCGCGATATTTTCACGATGGGCGCGCGGCCGATTGCGGCGCTCAACTCCCTGCGCTTTGGCAAGGTGGACAATCCCAAGACGCGCTGGCTGGTGAAAGGCGTGGTGAAGGGCATCAGCCACTACGGCAACTGCTTTGGCGTGCCCACGGTGGCAGGCGAAGCGTATTTTGAAAACTGCTACCAAACCAACCCGCTCGTCAACGCCATGAGCGTGGGCGTGGTAAAGGCGGGCGACACGGTGAGCGCTACGAGCTACGGCGAAGGCAACCCGGTATTTATCGTGGGCGCGGCCACCGGAAAAGACGGCATTGGCGGCGCTTCGTTTGCTTCGGCTGACATCACCGAGAACTCGGCGGAGCAACTACCGGCCGTACAGGTAGGCGATCCGTTTGAAGAAAAGAAATTGCTCGAAGCCTGTCTGGAAGTGATCCAGACGCGCACCCTGATTGGGATGCAGGACATGGGCGCGGCGGGCATTACCTGCTCTACCTCCGAGATGAGCGCCAAAGGCGAACACGGGATGATCATCCACCTCGACCGCGTACCGACCCGTCAGGCCGATATGAAGCCGTGGGAAATGCTGCTAAGTGAAAGCCAGGAGCGGATGCTGATTGTGGTGAAGAAAGGCGAAGAAAGCGCCATTCAGCGCATTTTTGACAAGTGGGATATCCACTGCGTCCAGATTGGCGAAGTAACCAAAGAGCCGCGCCTCAAATATTACATGCACAGCACGTTGGTGGCCGATGTGCCTGCCGAAAGCCTTGTGCTGGGCGGCGGTGCGCCGGTGTATCAGCGCGAATACACCGAGCCGAAATACCTGGCCGAAGTTGCGAAGTTTGACGAGTCCGCGATTCCCGTTCCGGGCGACCTCAAAGCAGTGGCCTACGAACTGATTCAGCTACCTAACATTGCCTCCAAGCGTTGGATCTGGGAGCAATACGACAGCATGGTAGGCACCGGCAATACCAATACCAACGCGCCGTCGGATGCGGCAGTGGTGCGCATTCACGGTGCGAATAAAGGCCTCGCCATGTCGGTGGACTGCAACGGTCGTTATGTGGAAGCCGACCCGTTCACGGGTGCTGCTATGGCGGTGGCCGAGGCGGCGCGTAATATTTCCTGTTCGGGCGGCTTGCCGGTGGGCGTCACCAACTGCCTCAACTTCGGCAACCCGTACAACCCGGAAGTGTACTGGCAATTTGTCCACGCCATCAAAGGCATGGGCGCGGCCTGCGAGGCTTTCCATACGCCGGTGACGGGTGGCAACGTCAGCTTCTACAACCAAAGCGAGGACGGCCCGGTATTCCCCACGCCGACGATTGGCATGGTAGGTATTTTGGACGACATGGCCGACAAGATGACGCTGGGCTTTAAAGGCGCGGGCGATACCATTTACCTCCTCGGCCGCCACGCCGATGAAATGGGTTCTTCGGAATACCTCCACCACCTGTGCGAGGTGCGTTACAGTCCGGCCCCGCGTTTCAATCTGGAAGAAGAAGTGCTGTTGCAGGAAACCGTGCGCCGTCTGATTGGCGAGAAGTTGTTGCAAAGCGCGCACGACTGCTCGGAAGGCGGCTTGTTTACCACATTGTTGGAAAGTGCCATGACCGGAAATCTGGGCTTTGAGCTGGACCTGCCCGAAGGCATCCGGAAAGACGCGTTGCTTTTTGGTGAAAGTGCGGGTCGCATTGTGGTGAGCGTGAAAACCGCTTTGGTGCCGGTATTTGAAGCCGAGGTGGGCGATCAGCCGTTTGTGAAGCTGGGCTGTGTGAAGGCGACCGGCGAAATCTGCATCGAAGGCGACAGCTGGGGCTACCTGCCGGAGTGGAAAAAGGCCTACGACGAGTCGCTGGAGAAATTGCTGGCGGGATAGGAGAAATAGAAGTCATTAAAAAAGCGCCGTGAATCCATTCACGGCGCTTTTAGTTTAAAAGAGGAGGGGCGCTATCGGATAACCTTTACTCTGGTGAAAACCATAGGCCCGCATTCCGGAAGGTCGGGGACATTGCCGATAGTGGTGTAGTATAGCCTGCCGCGCAGGGTGTCCTGCGCCGGGTTGAAGCGACCATAAAAGGTAATGTCGTAAGCGCCGAAAGGCGAAGGCATTTCCAGAATGATGCTATCTCCCCGAGCGGCATCCGGCCAATAGTTTTGCCGGGTGATAGGACTTCCAAGGCTGCTCTGTCCAAACTCAGCATAGGGAGAGGACCTGAAAGCCATATCCCGCCTGTAAGGAAGTTTTGTGGAATCAAAGGAACGAAGGCAGATGTAGGCACTATCAGCGTATGGACAATTGGTTTTCCCATGCCACATGGAATCTAATAGTTCCTTGAACGGACTCCCCCAAGTGTTCTGCCAATCATCTTTAGCAAACTTGACAGTATCAAAAATGCACTGGCTTCCATCCCAGAAATACCCAGATTTGCATTCTTTTACTACAGGAACCGGCTTTGTTGGGTCGGGCTTCTTACAGCTAAAGCTCAAGGCCAACAGCGGCCCAATCCAGAAAAGATTTCTCATAAGAAAGATTGTTAAAGGAGCAGTTTAAAAGTTTGCTGGGTGAGACCGTCAGTGCTCACCTGAATTAGATACATACCGGCCGCAAGTCCGTCGGTGCTTAGCAGCCGCTGTTGATCTTCAGTAGCAACGCCCTGCGCAATTTGTCGTCCGGATACATCTATTACGGTATAACGTACCGGCACTTCGGAGGTAGCGCCTAACAGATAGAAAGCACCATGGTAAATGGTGGCTGCCAGCACCGGCTCGGAAGGAGCAAAAGCGCGGTTTTGAGGAGCTTTGCGAGCGTTAATAACAATTGGGTTGGCACAAGATGGAGCAGGCGCACCCAGGAACTTGCCCATATCCGCATCAATCTGCACGCCTCCAAACATAGCAGGCAGATTATAAAAGGGGCCTTTCCCGAAGTGCCAGTTGCTGATCTCATCCCACATCATAGCCTTTGTTGCAGGCGCGCCATCCACGGCGTAGGTCATCCAGTTGGTCTGTTTATAGCCGCAGCAGTTAGCGCCGCCCGGCTGCTCTATGTAGCCGCTCAGCCGGAAGTTGCTTTTGGTGTAAGCTTCCGTTTGCCAGCGAAACTTACCTTTAAAGTAAGCCGAAGCAGCACTACCAAGAATAAAATGCTTTTCCTGATTGGGACTAAGCGTATAAGTTTGTTCCCGGTGTAGAAGGTTAGTGGACAGCGTGTTGGAGCCAACAACCGTCTGGTTAAACATAGGTGTTGTCAGAATCGTAGTAATATCATTAGCAAGAGTAGCCGGAAGCTGAAAATTACTGGGAACCCCATTACCACTGCTTGCAACAGACAGGAGCGAGTTAATAAGTGAAGTGCTATAACTGGATACTGCTTTCACCCAATTAGCGTTGACAGAGTAATCGTTCTCGGACTTTACAATAACCCGTTTATAATCGGGAATCTCCACTGTACCGGCCGTTACGTTCCGAACCATAAACATAGCCAAATCTTCTACTCGTGTGTGAGCGGCTCTCGCAGCACCAAATCCGCCACCAGGTGTACTGGATGAGGTATATAATTTAGTAGAGTATTTAGCAGCGATATTAATTTCTTTTTCACAGCCGCAGTTCGATTTCGCACCGTTGGCGTCCAGACATTTATACATGTACTTAAGCGCAGCGTAGTTTACCGGATCAACTGTACCGGCAACGCCATCTTCAATAGTAGAGACGGTAGCTTCCCGTTCCTTGCCCCGGTCGTTAACACTATGGCCATCGCCTCTTGCAGGCAGACGCAGAATTTTACCGGGGCCAGCTGCCCAGCGGTCTAAACCCCAGCCTCCACCGCCATACCAGTCGCCATAACCGGTACCGGGCAGGCTCTCAGAGAGCGTCCAGATATTGGCCTTAAAGTCGGGGTCAGCAGATGATATCGGATTATTCCAGCGAGCCCAATAATCATAACCGGGCGACTGAGGATGATTTCCATTATTCAAGTTCCGCGGGTTGACGATCTGGCTGATGTAAACCTTGCAGTTGCAACTGGGCGTAGTAACAAGCGGCCAGTTGAGAAAACGTTTTGGAACAAAATCACGATCGGTAATAGGTCTCGTGTTTGAAGTGCCGCCAGAAGGTTCCAGAGGTCCCAAATCTATTTCTTCAAGTGCGTCGTAATCTGCGCCATTAAAAACATTCTGTTGGAGATAAGCCAGCTTTTCAATAGGCCTTAGGTATGGGTCTTCGGCAAGATATTCCCATATCTTCCGGTCTTCAGACGGAGCCAGGAAATTGCTGATGACTGCAAAGGTGCGGTCGTCAAGCGATACGATGTCTGACTCCCGAAAGCGTCTGTTGATAGTATCAACAGTCACAGAACTACCGCAGCTATTAATAACGCTTACGGTATAAAGCTTGTTTCTTTCTAAGTCGCGGATAAACGTGTAACCGAATTCGTTCAGATCATAACGCGTTACAAACCCATCAGGATCAGTAAGTGTTACTTGATGGCCAGAAACGGTTTCCGGATGTGTGAAAAACAACTCCGCCACTGTCCGCGTCGTACCATGAACTTCGTTCTTTTTAACAAGAAGCGGGTGAATGCAATCCGGGTTTTCCTGCGCATACACAGTAGATCCCATCAAGCCAAGTCCTGCTACAAGGCTACGCAATAACAGTATCCTCAAACACTGCCGTCTGGTACTAACGCGAAGCATTGCGCGTGTCGGGGGGGGGAAGAAAAAGTACTTAGCGTAATCATAAAAAGTCATCGGGATATGTTTTTAACATCCCGATGACAAACATAGAATCCAACGGCGTACATTCAAAATCCAATAACGAAGCCGGCGTCCGTGTAGCCAGGAAAAGTTGAACGCTGAAACAGACCGGGTCCATTTCAATTGCGTAGCCCGTGCTTATGTCCTGGCTGACGCGGTCGTCTATTCATCGCACAGACCCTGGGGCGAAAAAGAAGAGTTATTTGAACATTAAAATTCTTCGGCTTATTTTGTGGTTCGTTTCAAGCAGCCGGTAGCGGAACATGAAGCATCACACACGCGTAGAATCAGACGGAAAAACGGTATTTATCATCGCCGGCAGCGATATCCGTAAGGGCGGCCGGTGGCTGTGGCCCCTGTTTTCGATGCTGCTGCTGGTGTTCCTTTTTGCTTTTAGCCTCTGGCAAATCCTCACCGAGCTGCGGATGGGAATCATCCTCTGGTTTTTGCTTTTTCGCTTTAGCGGCTATCCGGCCTTGCGGCGCATGAGCCGGCAGCTGGTTCTGGAAGAAGTAGAGCTCACTACAGATAAACTCACCGCCCGGCGCAGCTACGGTTTTCTGCGGGGCAAAAAGCGCGAACTTTCGTTTGGCCCCGGCGGCCTGGCCACCGGGAGCGATGCGCTCAACAGGAAAGGCTCCCAGCTACGGGTTTCCTGGTTTACCGAAGACCCGCAGACGCGGCAGACGCAGCTGCTGTACCGCCACCTCTTCCCCATGACGGCCGGCGACTATGAAAAGGCAAAAGAGTATGTGCAGGAGCTTTTCGACCTCGAAGAAGAAGGCGATAGCTTCGAACTCTTGTTTTCGGCCAACTGATTTCCGGAAATTTATGCTCCCAAAACCTATGCGTACGCTGCTGCCGTTATCGATTGTTCTTTTCGCTCTTACCGGCTGCCTGCCGGCCCGGTATGCAGTCTACAACTTTGCCGATATCACCGATTTCCGGAAATTTGGGGAACGACCGCTGCCCCCTTCGCCGCAACCTTATGTGTTTGCACGCGCCGCCCGGCCCCTTTCGCCCAAGGGATTCTCGATCGACGGCAAGGATTATGATTTTGAGACGTATCTGAGAAAAAACAAGACCGTTGCTTTTCTCATTATCCGGAATGACACGCTGCTGTATGAAAAATACTTTTCGGGCTACCGGCCCGATTCGCGCGTCGCGTCGTTTTCGATGGCCAAGTCTTTTACTTCCCTGCTCATTGGCGCGGCGATTGAAGATGGTTTGATTAAAAGTGTGGACGACCCGGTAACGGATTATATTCCGGAAATGGCCCCGAACGGTTTTGAAAAAGTTACGATTCGCCACCTGCTGCAGATGACTTCTGGTTTGAAATTCAACGAAAGCTATTACTCCCCGGCAGCTGAGGCGGCTGCTTTCTACTATGGCCGGAACCTGCGCAAGCGCACCCTCGCCCTCAAACTTTCCGGAAAACCGGGTGCGGCTTTTGATTACACGAGCGGCTCTACCCAAATCCTTGGTTTGGTTCTTGACCGGGTTTTAAAAGGCAGAACCGTGACGGACTATTTCAACGAAAAAGTCTGGGCGCAGTTACATCCACAATTTAGCGCGGGCTGGAGCATCGATGGGAAAAAAGACGGACTGGAAAAAACATTTTGCTGCGTCAATGCCACGGCGATCGACTTTGCCAAAGTCGGCAAACTAATGAATGAAGGCGGCTCCTTTGATGGCGCACCCGTTCTGCCCCCGACCTGGATCCGGGAATCCACGACGCCCGATACCACCGATGGCGGCGTCCGGTACTATAAATACCAGTGGTGGCTGGGTCCGGGCGCGGTCTATGCAGCCGGTCATTTGGGGCAGTACATCTTTTCTTTTCCCCAAAAAAACATCATTATCGTGCGCCTTGGCAAGGCCGAAGGCAAAGCGCCCTGGCGGCGTATTATCGGCAGCATAGCGGCTTCTCTCTAAAAGAACGTGCATCTCGTTTTAAGATGATAATGGCCACAGAGAACACGGAGGTGTTCACAAAGGTCCACGGAGAAACCCGGTAGGTCTTTGTGGACCTCTGTGCCTTCTTTGCGCCCTTTGTGACCTCCATTCAACTATAACTAATTGAAAATGAAGGCTTCTAAAGCAAGATTCACCTTAAAAGAAAAGTCTTCCGGAAATCCGGTCTGTTAAGAAGTCATTTTCCGCTCCAGCCGCACCTGCGAATAGCGCACCGGCGCGCCAAAGGGCAGCGTGTATTTCCGGATCACCACCGTTCCGCTCACAGCTTTCGGAAAGCGGTTGGCCAGCACGTCGAGCATATCCTTACAGCAATCCTCAAGCGTCTCGTTGCCTTTGCCGAAAGCGGCAACGGCAACCTCCTGGAAATCGCCGTAATTCATAAAAGGCGCGGCTTCCGGAGCGGTGAGATCAATGTCCACTTCAAAATGGTTCGGAACTTTTTTTTCTTCTTTAAAAACGCCCAGGAGTGCGTCGATCTGGATGCCGTGCAGGGAAATGGTAAACATGAGCAGGTAAATTTCCGGAAATTTCAGTGTTCCGGAGCGCCGTTCCCAAGCCTTCAAAAGCCATTCCGGCACAGAAGGCCTATACGAATTCCGCTTCCCGTGTGCGCATCATTTTGCGCAGGTTGAGCAGTGCATAGCGCATCCGGCCCAGCGCGGTGTTGATGGAAACGCCGGTTGCCTCACCGATTTCCTTAAAAGAAAGTTCGCCGTAGATCCGCATCACCAATACCGTCCGCTGTTCGGACGGCAACTGATTGACGAGCGTATACAAACCGGATTGGGTCTGCTCCTGCTCCATCCGCGTTTCTGGTGCTCCCGTTCGCTGCCCGATACGGGTAAAAACGTCTTCCTCACACAGCACCGTGCGCTGTGTCTTCGCTTTCCGGAAATAATCGATGCACAGGTTGTGCGCCACCCGCAGCGCCCAGGGCAGGAACTTCCCCTGCTCGTCGTAGCGGCCTTCGCGCATGGTGCAGAGGATTTTAAGGAAGCAGTCCTGAAAAAGGTCTTCAGCGAGCGTTCGGTCTTTAACAAGCAGATAAATAGCGGTGTAGATCCGGTCTTTATGACGGAACAACAGCGCCTCGAAAGCAGGATTTTCTCCTTTTAAGAACAGCGCAATCAGGGTTGCATCCGGAACAGAGGTATAGACAGTAGGCATGAGGCAGACGAATGCAGGAAAAGAGGCCACCTGCCAGGCGGGCGGGCGTATCTTTTAAAGAAAAAAGTAATCGTCTGTCGTATAAGCGGTTCCGGGAAAGGGAAAAAAGCGTGCGGAAAAGAGATAACGTGTGGCGGGCATCTGACCCCTACGGGGCCGGCAGCCGGGAAAGCCGCCATCCGTAGCAGAAGAAGACGGAACCGAAAGTAGGAAGGGTTGGGTGAAAACCCAAAGTTTTCTAAAAAAAGAAAGAACCGGCATCTAATGCCGGTTCTTATAAAGGAAGGAGAAGCGGATGGGGGAAATATAACTACCGGATCAGGGTTACATCGCCCGTCTGAGTGATGCGCTGCCCGCCGGGGCAGAAACCATCGATTTGCCATACGTAAACGCCCCGCTCTGCCGGCTTGCCGTTGAAGAGGCCATCCCAGCCGCTGGTCAGGTCGGTGCTTTGGTAAACCTCTTGTCCCCACCGGTTGAAGATGCGGAATGAAATCAGCTTTACCAGCTGCTTGTTGAGCAGTCCAAAACGGGTGATGCCGTCGATATTGCTTTCCGGCGCAAAAGCGTTGGGCAGGGTGATCGTGTTGCAAATGGTGCGCACCACTACGCTGTCTGTGCGGCTACAGGTCAGTTCCGGTGTTTTGTGGGTTACGGTAAAGTAATAGGTGTAGTTGCTGAAAGGCTGTGCGACCGGAAACTGCTTGGTTGTATCATCGAGATAGTTGCCCGGCGACCAGCGATAGGTAAATTCCGGGCCCTGCGAAGTTTCGGGGCCGCCCAGCAGAATGGTAGTACCGTCGGGAACGGTACGGTCTGGCCCGGCATCCACCCGGCTTTCTACGACCCGCACCAGAATGGCGGTGTCTACCACACAGCCGTCGGCATAGTTAAGCACGGCCTGGTAGCGGGTGGTTTGCTGCGGCCAGGCGGCGATTTCCTGTGCCATAGAGTCGCTCACGGTGTTGGAAGGCGTCCAGCGGATGCTGTCGGCGGAGAGTGACTGGGCACGGAGGGTGATCGTATCGCCCTGGCAGATCAGTGTATCGTTGGAAATGTTGAGGCCCGGCTGTGGCAGTACGTAAATCTGGCGGCAGCCCATGCGCATATCCGGCATGCCTTCGTTGAGGATGAGGTTGACGGTATAAGTGCCGGCCGTGTCAAAGCGGAAAGGCGGTGGCGTGCTCAGGTTACTTTCTGCGATGCCGGTGCGATTGCAGGTGCCAAACTTCATGCGCGTTAGGGAACCATTGCGCCTGTTGACTACAAGAGAGTAGAGGTTGGAGCTGTCGCGCAGAAAACCGGTCATGCCATAGGGCGTAGAGAAGTCGTTGATATTGCTCAGCAGCAGGGTAACGTCGGTGGGGTCTGTGCTGACATTGCCGCCTGGGTCGAGCTGGACGCGAACAGCCGTGTTGGCGCCTGCGTTCACAATAACAAGATAAGGGTTATCGCAGTCGCGGTAAGAGGCGATGCCGGTAGGCGTGTACAGGTTGTTAAACAGATTGCCGGAATTGCCTCCGGTGGGCGTGCCACCCAAAGAACCGGTAAACGTAACGGTGCTCAGCGAGGAATTTCCGGGATTGGTAATGTAAAACTGATAACCGTTGCCTTTCTTAGCTACGGCCAGGTGCTCGGGTGCGTCGAGGCCTCCGATATTGCCCAGATTGCGTAGCGTCGGTACGCCATTGAGATAGGCTCCGAAATCGGCACGCACCAGCGAAGAGCTGGAAGCGTCAAGGATGATGCCTACATATCGGTTGCCTTCGCGCGCCACATACAGGTCCTTAGGGCTGACCAGGATACCGCCCGGATTGCCTAGTTTGGTAGCGGTTGGGTCGTTGCCGAGGCTGTTGCCAAAGTCGAGGCGGATGATGCCGGCGTCGGTAGCGGTAGCGCCGGCCGTGGCAAACAGATACCAGTTGCCGTCATTGCGCATCAGGTGGAGGCCGCCGCCCGTATCGGGCATGGTCGTATCATAGGCACTCAGGACAGTATAGACCGGGGTGTTGACCAGCGTGGTACCAAAGTCAAGGCGCACCAGCGAGCGGGTGTTCCGGTTGAGCGCAAAAGCATAATAGCGGCCGTTGTCGTCTTTGGTAGCCTCGATATCCACCGGTCCGCTAAGCTGAAACGTATTGGGAAGGTTCTTAAAAGAAGGCGTACTGCGCAGCGTTCCGGGGCAAAAAGACCAATAATAGGACTGGGCCTTTTGGGTGGTGGAAAGCTGCACCAGCTGCCGCGTACAAACGGTGTCGGGAGCGGAGAATAAGGTGGTGTCCTGCGCCCGGAGGGCCGGTGCGGCTACCAGCAATGCGGCTACAAAGAATAAAAACCGCTTAAGCATAGAAGTGCTGAAAGTAAAGGCAGGTATCATTCGGGAAAACACTAATAGACAGGGCAAAATGTCCGTAAAGTTGGGCTAATATACCTTTCCGACACGGATTTTTTTAGCCGGCTTATAGATTTATTTTTGCCCGTCCCCACTTTCTGAATCTTATGCGTCGTTTTTGCTGCCTCTTTCTGGCCTCGTTTCTGTTTTGCCTTGCCGCCGTTTCGGCCCGCGAAGGCATGTGGATGCCCCCCCTGCTCGCTCAGCAGGCGGCTGCCATGCGGGCTGCCGGTCTCCGTATACCGGTAGATGCCCTCTACAACCCCAATGGCACCGGCCTCAACAATGCCGTCGTCCGCTTTGGCGGCGGCTGCACCGGCGAGATGATTTCTCCGGAAGGCCTCCTGCTCACCAACCACCACTGCGGCTACGGCACGGTGCAGGGACTTTCCTCTGCGGCTAAAGATTATTTCGCCCACGGCTTCTGGGCCATGAACCCGGGCGAAGAAATCCCCTGCCCCGGCCTTACGGTCAGCTTTGTCCGCAAAATGGACAATGTAACCAGCGTCGTGCTCGAGGGCGTTACCGACCTGATGCCGGAAACCGAGCGCGATTCGGCCATCGCCCGCAACACCCGCTTCGTAGAAGCGCTGTACCGTAATAATCATCCCGGCATGGACGCCACCGTCAGCAGCTACTACAATGGCAACGAATACTGGATTTCACTGGTAGAAGTGTTCCGCGATGTGCGCCTCGTCGGCTTTCCGCCCAACGGCATCGGCCAGTTTGGCGGCGACACCGACAACTGGTCGTGGCCGCGCCATACCGGCGATTTTGCCTTGTTCCGGGTGTATGCCAATGCTGCCAACAAGCCGGCCGAATACACCCCGTCCAACAAGCCTTACAAGCCGGTGAAATTTTTCACCATCAACGCCAAAGGCATTAAAGAAGGCGATTTTACGATGGTCTATGGCTTTCCCGGCATGACGCAGGAATACCTCGCCGCCTCGCAGGTGGCCCAGATTGCCGATATCATCGATCCGATCCGTATTGAAGTGCGCACCGCCCGCCTCGCCGCCTGGACGCAGAAAATGCAGGCCGACCGGAATATCTTCCTGCAATACACTTCCAAGCGCGCCGGTGTGGCCAATGGCTGGAAGAAATGGCAGGGCGAAGTCCTCGGCCTGCGCGAGGCCAACGTCGTCTCCCGTCGCCGCGAAGCCGAAAACAAATTTCAATACTGGGCGCAGCAGGACACTACCCTGCCTTATGCCGATAACCTGCTGGCGCAGATCGATGCCAACGTCGCCCGCGCCAATGAAGCACTGCCGGCTGAAATCTACTTTCAGGAAGCCGTGCTGGGGATTGAGCTCGTGACCCGCGGCGCCGTGCTGGACCGGCTGGCTACCGCCCTGCAAAACGGTGGGCAGGAAGCCGACCTTAAAAAAGCCGTGGGCGACTGGGAAAGTTTCTACAAAAATTACGATCCGGCCACCGACCGTGCGGTTTTCGACACCCTCATGCCGCTTTTCTTTGCCCGTGCGGGCGCTTATGTTCCGGAATATTTCCGGAAAGAACTGGCCCGCCACAACGGTAATTTCGGGGCATGGTCGGCTGAAATCTACAGCAAGTCCCTGGCTGCCGACCGGGCCCGTTTTGCATCCCTGATGGAGGAAGGTGTGAACGCTTCTCCGGCCCGTCTTCAAAACGACCCGGCCCTCCTGCTCTACCGCGCGGCGATGCAAACCCGTAAAGAAGAAATCGCACCCGTTCTGGCCGAAGCGCAGAAGCGGCTGGTGGTTCTTTCCCGCCTGCACCGCAAAGCCCAGCGCGTGGCCGATCCCGGTCGCGCCTGGTATCCGGATGCCAACAGCATCCTGCGTCTGGCATACGGACAGGTGAAAGGCATTGATCCGCAAGGCCCGGCGCCGTATTCTTTCCAGACCTACCTGAGCGAAGCCCTGGCCAAAGACAATCCGGAAGTAGCCGAGTTCCGCGTGCCGCAAAAGCTCAAAGACCTGTATGCCACGCACAATTTTGGCCGCTGGAGCGTTGGAAAAAGAAAGGACGTTCCGATTGCCTTTATTGCCGACAACCACACCACCGGCGGCAACAGCGGCTCGCCGGTGCTCAATGCCCGGGGCGAGCTGATTGGGACCAACTTCGACCGGATCTGGGAAGGCACGATGAGCGATCTGCAATTTGACGAGGCGCGCTGCCGCAATATCTCGGTGGACATCCGTTACACCCTTTTTGTGATCGAAAAATTCGGGGGTGCCGGCTGGCTGCTGAAGGAAATGAAGATTGTGCGCTAGAACTTTCGCCTCGGTTTTCAGGCCGCCTGTCTGCGTCCCCTTTTATTTGTATCCCGGAAATCCTCCCTGGTTTCCGGGATATTTTTTGTTTCAGGGAGGGCGCAGCGGTAATGGAAGCGCTTCGTGCCCAGTGGTTTAGGAAAAAGTTTTTCCCAACGGCTCCGCTGGTAAAAAGGTTATTGCCCGCTACTTTTTTTAAACAGTTTTGAAACGTGTGCTGCTATAGGCCGGCCTTGGATAGAATGCCCGCTATCTGAAAACGGTATCATGAAGAGAATGCGACGGCTTCTTTGTCTTCGCCTTTGGCGCAAAGCGGCATTAAAAGCCATAAAAAAGCCTCCCGAAAACTTCAGGAGGCTTTTTTGTTTGGAGTAAGGACTTCTTACTTGATGATTTCAGTCACCTGACCGGCACCTACGGTACGGCCACCTTCACGGATGGCGAACTTCAGGCCTTTGTCCATCGCGATGGGAGCGATGAGCTTTACGTGCAGGTTTACGTTATCGCCAGGCATTACCATTTCCGTTCCTTCGGGCAGGGTGCACTCACCGGTAACGTCGGTAGTACGGAAATAGAATTGCGGACGGTATTTGTTGAAGAACGGCGTGTGACGGCCACCTTCATCTTTGCTCAGTACATACACCTCACCTTTGAACTCGGTGTGCGGCGTGATAGACTTCGGCGCGCAGATAACCATACCACGGCGGATGTCTTTCTTCTCAATACCGCGGAGGAGGATACCGGCGTTGTCACCAGCTTCACCACGGTCGAGGAGTTTTTTGAACATCTCAACACCTGTGCAGGTAGAAGTCAGCGGAGCTTCGTTGAAACCAACGATTTCTACGTTGTCGCCTACTTTGATCACACCGCGCTCAATACGGCCGGTAGCTACCGTACCACGACCGGTGATGGTGAATACGTCTTCCACAGACATCAGGAACGGCTGATCAACCGGACGCGGAGGCAGCGGGATGTACTCATCCACAGCAGACATCAGCTCTTCGATTGCAGAAACCCACTGGGCTTCGCCGGCCAGAGCGCCGGTAGCAGAACCTTTGATGATCGGCGTGTTGTCGCCGTCGAAGTCGTTTTTAGAAAGCAGTTCGCGGATTTCCATTTCAACGAGTTCCAGAATTTCCGGATCGTCTACGAGGTCCACTTTGTTCATGAACACCACGATGCGCGGAACACCTACCTGCTTGGCGAGGAGGATGTGCTCTTTGGTTTGCGGCATCGGGCCGTCCGTAGCAGCTACAACGAGGATGGCGCCGTCCATTTGGGCCGCACCGGTAATCATGTTTTTCACATAGTCGGCGTGACCGGGGCAGTCAACGTGCGCGTAGTGACGGTTTTCAGTTTCGTACTCTACGTGCGAAGTGTTGATGGTGATACCGCGCTCTTTTTCTTCCGGAGCGTTGTCAATTTCATCATAACCGCGTTTCTGGGCCATGCCCTTGGAAGCGAGGTGTGTCGAGATGGCAGCCGTCAGCGTGGTTTTACCGTGGTCCACGTGGCCGATGGTGCCAATGTTAACGTGCGGTTTCTCCCGCTTGAACGTCTCTTTTGCCATTGTTTGTTTGGATTAAATAAAAGGGTTAAACAGTTTTTAAACTTGCGGCTGCAAAAGTAAGGAATTTTTGATTTCTACAAAACTTCCCACACCGCCTGAAAGATTATTTTTCTACAATTTTTTGAGAAAGATTCCGGAACCAGCAGCCCTTTCAACGAAAAAAGCCACCCGCAGGCGGATGGCTTTTGAAAAACTGGAGCTGTTGAGCAGGATTGAACTGCCGACCTCTTCCTTACCAAGGAAGTGCTCTACCACTGAGCTACAACAGCAAGACTCACAAAGAGACCGTTTTGTGAGCGGGAGACGAGATTCGAACCCGCGACATTCAGCTTGGAAGGCTGACGCTCTACCAGCTGAGCTACTCCCGCTTGTCATGTGTCATGTTTTATGTGTCATGTTTCACGGGTTATGAAACATAACACATGAAACATAAAACATGCTCTGGTGTGTGGGCAGTGAAGGATTCGAACCTCCGTACTCGTAAGAGAACAGATTTACAGTCTGTCGCCTTTAACCACTCGGCCAACTGCCCGGTTTTTTCTGTAAGACAAAAGTAGAAAGATAAAAGACGAAAGAAAGAACGGATTCTTTAGTGTCTTTTGGCTCAAATCTTTGGTCTCTCCAAAAAGAGCCGCTTGCCGGAATCGAACCAGCGACCTACTGATTACAAATCAGTTGCTCTACCAGCTGAGCTAAAGCGGCTTAATTATCAAGAGAAAAAAAGAACTTTTTCCGGCTCCTTTCGGTTTCGGGAGGGCAAATGTAAGGCAGAATTTTTCTGGTGCAAATTTTTTTATCCGTTGCCGGAATTTTCTTTGTAAAAAGATTGCTTTGAAAACTTTTACTTTCCTCTGCTCGCTGCTCCTGGCCTTGCAGAGCCTGCCCGCCCGCGGCCAATCTTCACCTGCCCGCCTGCGCGGTGCGATGATCCCGACCTGGGCAACGCCGCAAGATCTGCGCGAACTGGCGGCGCTCGGTGCCAATCACGTGCGCTGGCAACTCACCTGGGGTGGGTTTCCGCAATCGCCTGCCGATACGGCCACGCCCGAAAGCTACCGGAAATGGCTGCGGCCGGCCCTGCTGCAGGTGCGCCGCCTTTTGCCCCTGTGCGATTCGCTGGGCCTGCGCGTGGCCCTCGACCTGCACACCCTGCCCGGCGGCGCTGTGTATCAAAATGGTGGTCTGCTGCAACACCGGATCTTCAGCGAGCCCCGCTGGCAGCGCGAGTTTATCCGCATCTGGGAAGAAATCGCCATCACTTTCCGGCGCGCCCCGGCCCTTTGGGCCTACGACCTGGCCAACGAACCGGTAGATGGGCCCCTTGCACCTGCGGTGCTCAACTGGCATGCCCTGGCAACCGTAACCGCCCGTGCCATCCGGGCGCTCGATCCGGCCCACACGATTGTGGTAGAAGGCGCCCCGGCCGGGGGCGTTCCGGGATTGCTCCAACTCCGGCCACTGCCGGCGGATATTCCCAACGTGGTGTACAGCTTTCACATCTACGATCCGATCGCGTTTACGCATCAGGGCATTATCAACAAAGACACGCTTTGGTATCCCGGAACCATTTCCGGAAAATACTGGGATTCAGCTGCCCTGCGCGCCTGGATGCAACCGGTGCGGGACTGGCAACTCCGGCATGGCGCGGAGATATACGCCGGCGAATTCAGCGCCGTGCGCTGGGCGCCCGACGGCAGCGCCTACCGGTATCTGCGCGACTGCATGGCCCTTTTTGAAGAATGGGGCTGGAGCTGGGCCTACCACGCCTGGCGCGAGTGGGGCGGCTGGAGCGTCGAATACGGCGACGCCCGTGGCGTCGATTCGCCGCCGGTGGAGCACACCGATCGCATGCAGCTCCTGGAAGATTATTTCCGGAAAAACAAAGACTAAGCCGCGCCCGGACGTGTTCTACAGGAAGAAGTCCGGGGCAGAGAAGGTTTTGCCTTGCCTATACTTCCTTCAGCGCAGCGGCCAGCTCCTGCAACACCTTTTTGGCATCGCCGAAAAGCATGCTGGTCTTAGGCTTAAAGAAAAGATCGTTTTCAATGCCGGCATAGCCGGGTTTCATGCTGCGCTTATTGACGATCACGTGCCGGGCTTTTTCTACCTCCAGAATCGGCATGCCATAGATCGGCGAGGCCGGATCTTCCTGTGCCGCCGGATTCACCACGTCGTTGGCGCCCAGAATCAGCGCTACCGAAGTGGTGGTCATACCCGCGTTGGCATCTTCCATCTCCAAAAGCTTTTCATACGGCACGTCGGCTTCGGCGAGCAGTACGTTCATGTGGCCGGGCATCCGGCCCGCTACCGGGTGAATGCCATAGACCACCTCTACGCCACGCGCTTCGAGCAGTTTTTCCAGCTCGTGACAGGCGTGCTGCGCCTGGGCGACTGCCAGTCCGTAGCCGGGCACGATGAGCACTTTGCCTGCATAAGCCATCAGCGTAGCTGCATCCGTAAGCGAAACCTCCTTGTAGTGCCCCGCTTCCTTGGCCGGGCCATTTCCGGAAGCCACCGCGCCGCCACTAAAAGAGCCCAGCAATACGTTTTTGAGCGAGCGGTTCATCGCCTTGCACATCAGGATGGTCAGAATCGTTCCGGCTGAGCCCACGAGGATACCACCCGTAAGCATCACCGGGTTGTCGTAGAGAAAACCGCCAAAGGCCGCAGCCACTCCGGTAAAAGAGTTCAGCAGTGAGATGACTACCGGCATATCGGCGCCGCCGATCGGCAAAACGAACAGCACGCCATAAATTGCCGACAGTGCCAGAATAGCCCAAAACGCCGCTGCCGGGCCGCCGGTCAACATCCAGATCGTCAGCGCTGCCATGCCGCCGAGCAAGACAAAATTCAGCGCCTGTCCTGCCGGAACGGTGCGGTCTTTGACCTTACCGGCCAGCTTGCCCCAGGCCACTGCCGAGCCCGTGGCCGACACGGTCCCGATAATCATTCCCAGAAGAATAATCAGCAGCTTGCCGCCCGAAGCGTTTGGGTCGTCGTGAAATTCCACAATCGAAATGAGCATGGCGCAGGCACCACCGGTGCCGTTAAACAGGCTCACCATTTCCGGCATGGCCGTCATCTGTACGCGCCGGGCCATGCCCGTACCCAGCACACCGCCCACGAGCAGACCGGCGAAAATCAGGCCCTTGTTGTGCAGGTGCTCGATCGTTTGCGGAGAACGATACAGAAAGATGGTAGCCCCAATGGCCAGCGCCATACCACCCGCCGCCGCCAGATTACCCTTCCGTGCACTGCCGGGCCGCGACAGCATCTTGAGGCCCAGGATAAAGGCGATCGAGCCAATCAGATAGCAGAACAAAAGCAGGCTTTGTTCGTTGAGAAAACGGACGAAGGGGTTCATGGATAGATTTCCGGTTTAGATTTTCTGAGAGCAGGTGAGGCGCCGCACCGCTCCGGGGCCAAATTCTTGTATGGGATTGTCCTGTGTAGCCACTTTTGATGCCATCGCCAACTACGCAAGCGCTCAGGAGGGCTTTTGCGTTTCTTTGTGAGCTTTTTTATCTCCAAACATCTCCAGCATCCGGTCGGTGACTACAAAGCCGCCTACCACGTTGAGCGTGCCGAGCACCACTGCCAGAAAGCCTAGTGTAAGGGCCAGGTAGTCGTCTGCGGGGGCCGTACCCATAACAATGATGGCACCGATGACAACCACGCCATGAATGGCATTTGCGCCGCTCATCAGCGGAGTGTGGAGCACGCTCGGCACCCGGCTGATCACCTCAATGCCGAGAAAAACAGAAAGAATCACAATGGTGATCAGTTGCTGATGCTGCAGGAAAAAGACAGAAAGGTTTTCCATAAAAAGCTCGTTTAAAGGGGTGTGGGAAAAAGGAAAAGAGGAAAATGTGGGAAAAGAAATGGGTGGAAAGCAGGAACGATATGCGGGAGACCCTTGGTTCTGGGCTGTCTGCCGGGGAGAGGGTGCAGACGGCTTCCTTGTCCAGGGGCAGAGCGTGCTAAGGCTCGGCCAGCAGTCCGGCCACCCGGGGATGATGCACCTGTCCGTTGTGGGTCAGACAGGCACCGTTGACCAGTTCATCTTCAAAAGGCAGTTGTAAAGAACCTTCTTTGGAAAGCAGCAGTTGCAGGAAGTTGGAAACGTTTTTGCCGTAGAGCTTGCTGGCATCGGCGGGTGTAGTGGCCGGCAGGTTGGTCGGGCCGAAGATGGTAATGCCCCGGTGCACCACCGTTTCATCGGGGCGGGAAAGCGCACAGTTGCCGCCCGAAGCCGCCGCCAGGTCCACGACCACCGAGCCGGGCCGCATCGTCTCCAGTACTTCCAGAGGGATGAGCAGCGGCGCTGGTTTTCCGGGAATTTGCGCCGTCGTAATCACGATATCGCTTTTACGGACGTGGGCGGCAATCTGTGCTGCCTGCCGGGCTTTAAATTCTTCCGACTGTTCTACCGCATAGCCGCCAGCGGCCGAGGCATCAGCCGCGCCTTCCACCTCAATGAACTTTGCCCCGAGGCTGCCAACTTCTTCTTTTACGGCCGGACGCGTATCAAAAGCCTCGACCACTGCGCCCAGTCGCCGGGCAGTGGCAATGGCCTGAAGACCGGCTACGCCCGCGCCCAGGATCAGCACCTTGGCGGGCGGCACCGAGCCGGCAGCAGTCATAAACATGGGCATGTAGCGGCTGTAGGCATTGGCCGCCAGCAGCACCGCTTTGTAACCGGCAATATTGGCCTGAGAAGAAAGGACGTCCATAGCTTGCGCGCGGGTGGTGCGGGGCAACAGGTCGAGGGAGAAAACCGTGGCGCCCGACGCGGCCCACCGGGCGGCTTGCTGTGGGTGGGCCAGCGCATTGTATTGGCCTATCAGCACCTGCCCCGGTTTTCCGGAAATCCCGTCGAGATATTCGGCAGGCGGATGGATAGCCAGCACTACATCGGCGTTCTGCATCAAGACGGCGCGCGGATGAAGGTGTGCGCCGGCGGCTTCGTAGGCCGCATCTTCTGCAAAAGCGCTGTGGCCGGCTCCCGGCTCGACCCATACGGCAACGCCTTTTTTAGAAAGGGCTGCAACTACTTCCGGCGTCAGCGAAACGCGGGTTTCCGGCCAAACTTCTTTCAGCAAGCCTACAGTCATAGAGTAGTGTTTTGCGAAAGATAGAAAACGTATTTGGCCTGTCAAAGCCGGAAGATTCGAACCCGGTAAAATTTGTTAAGAAAAAGTGCCGGCCTTTAAAATCCAAAACCACCCGGCGAAAACCACCCGGCCTCACAGCCATGGAAAAACCCGTTTTTTCCGGAAAACCAAAGCTGATTTTCCGGAAAAAACGGGTCGTAAAGCAGGTGTTGCGTTTACAGGGCTTTAGGAAGCCAGGAGCAAGTCCAGCACCCGCCGGATGCGGGCCGCTGCTTCTTTGCCGCCAATGTGCGACAGGATGAAAAACAGATCGGGTCCAAATTTGCCGCCCACCAGCATCACGCGCAAGGGCAGCATGGCTTCGCCTTTCTTCACACCGGCTTCGGCGAGCAGTTGTGCAAAATGAGAGCCGGCTTCGTCGGAGCTGAGGTATTCCTGTCCTTCCAAGGCATCGGCATAAGTCCCGAAAAATGCCTGTAGCTTTTCGTTCCACTTCGGG
>JAEVZP010000080.1 GCA_023392185.1 Bacteroidota bacterium | reverse complement strand
GTCCTCAAACGCCGCCTCACCTAAACGGCCGGACTGCGGAACCCCATGAAAGCAACCCAACCCGCGCCGCAACCGCTGCGCATCCTGCAGGTGATTGGCAATGCCAGTCAGGGTGGAATGGAAACCTACATCCGCAACTTTATCGCCCGTCTGCCGCCCGATCAGTTCCGGCTCGCCTGTATCTGCCCCTACGAAAGCCCTTTTACCACCGACCTGCGCGCCATTGGTGTAGAAGCCGTTTACGTAACGCCTGTAGCCGACGACCCTTTGTGGCGTTCCATCCAGATGACCGCCGAAATCATCCGGCATCATCAGATCGACGTGCTGCACGCCCACATGCCCAAAGCACACCTCCTGGCCGGCCTCGCCGGAAACCTCACCCACAAACCGGTAGTGGCACAGGTACACGGCATGGAAGTCACCGCTTTTGAGTGGAGCGTGGCCCGGCAGACCGGCTCTTCGATGATCACCAACTGCCAGCAGGCCTATGCGCAGGCGCTGGCACTCGGCGCCGCGCCCGACCGACTGACCTACATTCCCAATGGCGTAGATACCAGCCGCTATGCTTCCGGAAAAAACAGCACCGCTTTCCGGGAATTAATGGGCATTCCGGCCGACGTGCCGCTCATTGGTTTTGTAGGCCGGCTGGAGCATGAAAAAGGTGCGGATCTGTTTCTGCCCATTGCCGACCGGCTGCACCGGCAGTTTCCCGAAGCGCACTTCGTTATGGTGGGCATGGGGAGCCTGCATGCCGCTCTGCTGGAACAATGCAAACAGATGGGCCTGTGCGAAAAGCTTCATTTTGCCGGCTGGGTTACCAATACTACAGCCGTCTATCCGGCGCTAGATGTGCTGGTGCAAACGACCCGTAGCGACGGCACTTCGCTGGTAGTGCTCGAGGCCATGGCTTCGAGTTGTCCGGTTGGAGCGCTGGCGGTGGGCGGTATTCCGGAACTGGTGGAAAGTGGCGCTACCGGCGTACTGGCAGCTCCCGAAGACTGGCATGGGCTGGCGGGGCTTATCGGCTGCATGCTGCAAAACAAAGTCCGGCTCCGGGAGATGGGCACTGCGGGCCGCAAGCGGGTGGAACAACACTTCGATCTGCGCGATACGGTTGCCCGGACGGCGGCCGTGCTGCAACGTGCAGCGGGGAGCAGTCCGGGCAATGCGGCGCCAGAAACAAGATTTCAGAGCGACCCCCTGATGCAGCCTGCAACAGTAACCTAGCAGCACGCGTTTTTTTCTTTTTTTTTGAGATGGCCACGCCTCTACCGAATCGGATTTGCTTCTACGCTATGGCGCATGCCGATGATGTACAGCTGTTTATGCAGCCGGCCTTCTGGCAGGACCTCACCGCGCCGGATACCGAAGTTGCAGTAGTAGTGACCACCGCCGGGGATGGCGGCATGGAAAAAACTTTTTGGCAGGCTCGTGAAGAAGGGCTGAAAAGCTCGGTACGCTTTTGCCTTGCGGCAGGCGGCGATTTGGCGGAAACTCCAACAACCCATCGGCACGTCAACAGCAAAGCGATAGCACACGCGCAGATCGGAAACTGCCGGTTTTATTTTCTGCGCCTGCCCGACGGCGGTCTGGATGGCAACGGCTTTGGGTCCAACGGCTTCCGGAGCATTTCAAAGCTGCAACGAAAAGAGGTTGCGTCGCTTGCCTCACTGGACGGTGCTGCGCATTATGAGTGCTGGGAAGACTTTTGCAATACCCTTGACGCACTCGTTTCGATGCAAAGAGGCGATGGTATTGGGCTGATTGAACTCCATTATCTGTTGCCCGATGAGCGCCATAACCCCGGTGATCACCCCGACCACCGGGCCACCGGCACAGCACTGCAATCCCTTGTGGGCTGTAGCCACATCTGCTATGGCGGTTACAACGGCAAAGGCACGCCGGAGCCGCTCTGCCCGGAAGCTTCATTTTGGAAAACCGGCATGTTTGCCGCCTACGAAAAAACAGTGTTCGACTTAACCGGATACAGCACCCTGCGCGAAGCGCCGGAAACCTATGTCAACTGGACCCTGCGGGGTGCGGTGGTTTTTCCCCAAAAAGACCCCGCAAAGGAGGCAGACCAATCCGCTTAGCCGACCTCGCCAGAGTCAGCCCGGGAAGCGATTAAAGCTGCATTTTTTGAAAGAGACTTTGGAAGGTCTTAATTTGGAACCATGATTTTATCTACCACTCCCACCATCGAAGGCCGTCCGGCCTATGAATACAAAGGTGTTGTATTTGGCGAAACCATTATCGGCGCCAATATTTTTAAAGATTTTATGGCCGCCATCCGGGACGTGGTCGGCGGGCGCTCCAACACCTATGAGCGGGTACTGGCCGAGGCGCGCGAATCGGCACTGTCTGAGCTGCGCAGCCGGGCCGAAGCCCTCGGTGCCAATGCCGTTGTCGGGATTGATGTGGATTATGAAGTGGTAGGCTCCAACGGCTCAATGCTGATGGTAAGTGTTTCCGGAACGGCTGTGTTGGTTTAGAAGCCGTCCGGCTCCGCTCCCACGCTGGTAGCGCGTGTTTATTTCCGGAAAAACAACCTTTTTTTCCGGGAAGCAAATGTTTTGCCTAGAGGTAACTGAGGAACTTTTCCAGCCCTTTGCGCTCGGCTTCGCCTATGTCATACACAATATTCTCTGTGTAGTAGGTATGCAGATCGTAGGCCTCAAAGGGATTTCCGGCGATCACCGTTTCCAGGTTTTGAAGGCCCTGCTGCTGGGCTTCGTCAAACTCCCGAACGAAATCTGCCGGCAGTGGTTCGCGGGCAATCCAGGCGGCAAAGACGAAAGGCAGTCCCTGCCAGGCATCCCAGGCTTTGGAAAGGTCGTAGTGATAAGGAAATTGCTCTAAGCGGGCCAATGCACGATCGCCAATAATAACGCCGGCTGTCGTGCCGCCGATGCGGGAAATATAATCCTCCGGCGCCGGCAGAAACGCGACCTCCTGCTTCCAGTAGTGCTCCAGCAGCAGCTGGGCGAGGCGAACGGAGGTGCGGCTCTGATAATCCAGATAAACGGCTTTAATTTCGGAGAGGGGCACTTCGCTGAACAGCGCTACCGACACGACCTTGTCGTGCGCAGCAATGCCGTAGTTGCCTACCACATAAGAACCCGGAATGGTGGGCATGGCCGCCACCGGCATCAGGGCAATATCGGCCCGGCCTTCGCGCAGATCATCGGCTACGCGCGCCGGATAATCGGTCAGCCAGTCAATTTTTCCGGAAATCGGATGATGTTCCAGACCCCACAGCAGGGGTTTGGCATTGAGATAGTTAACAGCGGCGACCCGGATTTTTTCTTTCAAAGCTTTTCTTCTTGCAGCTGCAAAGATAAATGGCGGCGGGGCTTTTAGCTTTGCGGCCGCTATGAACAATCAGCCGCTTTTGATGTATACCGACGGAGCTGCACGGGGCAATCCGGGGCGCGGTGGCTTTGGCACCATTCTGCTTTGGGGCGACCGCCGCCGCGAGCTCAGCGCGGCCTACCGGCACACCACCAACAACCGCATGGAACTGATGGCCGTTATTGCTGGTCTCGAAGCCCTCACCCGTGACGGACTGGACATTGTGATTTACAGCGATTCCAAATATGTGGTAGATGCCGTGCAGAAAGGCTGGCTGTTTGGCTGGGTCAAAAATAATTTTAAAGACAAGAAAAACCCGGACCTGTGGATGCGCTATTACCGGCTACAACAAAAGCACCGCGTGCGCTTCGTATGGGTAAAAGGCCACGCCGACAATCCGCTCAACAACCGCTGCGATGTGCTGGCCACCACTGCGGCCGACACCGGGCCCTGGCTCGAAGACACCGGCATGCCGGTGGCGGCAGGTGCCTGAGCCTGTCCGGAAGTGTCTCGGAAATCCCTTTATTTTCCGGAAAATGGCTTCCGGAAAATGCCCTTCAGGTCTGTACTTTTTTACTTGCGCCGAAAAAACACAAAGCCATTTTTCTCCCCAAGAAATGCTAATAGCGGATCGGACAGGAGGGCCTCTTTTTCGGTAATCTTGGCTACGAAATACGTGGGCTTATCCACCGGGCCGGTGCGCAGCCATTCCTCGTTGCGGGAATCCGGGTTTTGCGGGGGCATTTTCCGGGTATAAAACAGGTGCGCGTAGCTCTTGTAGCCTACGACCTGCACGTAGCAGTCTTCATTGGCTTTGCTTTGGAAGAACTCAATAGCCGCACGCTGCGAATACGCTTCAATCTTGGGCGTGAAATGCAGCAGGGTTACCTGAATGGCCACTACCTGCACCGCAAACAAAATCAGGATGCCTTTGGAAGGCTTTCGCCGCAGCAGGAGCAATGCTGTCCAGATACCGGCCAGATATAATACGCCCCAGAGGCTTTCGGCGTAGCTCCACGGCACCTTGGCGCTCAGGTTGCCCACCGCAAAGGGATCGTCGATCAGCGGAATGAGAGCATCTTTATGGATGCCCACAAGCGGCAACGCTATGAGGATGATGGCCCACACAGACCCGAGAAACAAGAGCCCTGCCTGCAGTCCCTGGTGAAGCTTTTTACGTCCTTCGAGATAGGCTTCCACCTCGCGTGCGGCCAGAAACGTCATGGGGAAATAGCACAGCGAGGAATAGTGAACAATTTTAGTGCGCACCATCGAAAATAAGATTAGCACTACCCAGAACAGAATCCACATAAAGCGGGTAAAATCCTTTTCGGCGGTTTCGTGGCGGTGCGCAGCCCGGCTGCGCACCGGGATCATCAGCAGCGAAGCCGGAAAACAGCCGATGAGCAACACGATCGGATGATAGTACCAGGGTTCTTCGTGGTCGGCAATATTCTGGGAGAACAGGCCGGCCTGATACTCGATAAATTCTTTGACAAACCACCAGCCGTTGTTGGCCACTTCTACCGCAAACCAGGAAGCAGACACCAGTAGCGTAACGCCCGCAAAGGCAAGGAGCCGGCCAAAACCAAAGCCCGTAAAACTGCGGTTGACAATTACATACACCGCAAAGCACAGGCCCGTAACGATGAGCGCCACCGGCCCTTTGGTCAGCACCGCAAGCCCCAGAAATACCCCGCCCCAAACGGCATGTGGCACCCACTGCACGGCGGTGCGCAGCTGATAGAGCTGATAAATAGCACCGAAAATCAGCAGGTTGAACAGCGGGTCGATGATCCCGGTTTTGAAATAAAAATGTGGCAGCCAGGAAGCCAGATAGAAGCCAATCCAAAGCAGGGCGCGGCGCTCGCCGGCTACCTTGCGGCCCACATGGTAGAGCGCCAGCAGCGTCGCAATGCCGACGAGTGCATTCGGGAAACGGGCGGCGTACTCATTAACGCCAAAGAGCTTCATCGACAAGACCTGCAGCCAGATAAACAGCGGCGGCTTTTCCCAGAAAGGTACATAGTCGATCTGCATCCGCAGGTAATCGTGGCTCACGATCATCTCCCGGGCACATTCCGCAAAATTGATTTCATCCCAGTCAAACAGGTGCACCGCGCCCAGGGCCGGCAGAAACAGCAGCGCGCCCAGCAAGGCAATCCCTCCGTAACGTTGGTAAACAGCCATAATGAAGAATCGATTTTAGTTGTCATGCACCGACATCCGGGCTTCGTTGCGACCATAGAAATGATGGACATTGCGCTGCATCACCCAAAAACACAGGGTGGTTACCAAAACGCCCAGGATGGATCCCACATACACATCCAGGAAAAAGTGAGCAGCCAGATACAGGCGGCTGTAGCCCACCACCAGGGCAAACAAAAACAAGGGCAGGCCGATCCAGCGGTAGTGCCGTGGCAGCAACAGCGCCAACAGGCAGAAGATGCTGAAAGCTCCGCCCGAGTGCCCGGAAGGAAAACTGTGGTGATGCAACCGATCGCCCCAGTCCTGCGAGAAATGAATCCAGGAAGAATCCGACTTGAAATATTCAAATGGACGTGGCGCGTTAAAGATGCCTTTCAGAATCTGAATGGCCAGGGCCGGAACCGCATTGCACACCACAGCCGTGATGACAAACCACCAGTTCCGGAACTTGGGCGCTGCCATCAGGAGCAGCAGCACGCCGAGAATAAAAGGGCCGGTGCCAAACTGTGTCAGGAAGCTCATTAGAATATCGAGCCCTTCGGAATGGCGGCCGTTGACGGTCTCGAAAAGCTGCCGTCGGTCGTAGGTGCCCAGCAGGATGCCGCCGACGATGACCCAAAGCAGAAAAGGGTACAAAAACCAACGGTTGAACGGGGAAAGGCTTGGTGGGTTGGAATCGTGCAAAACGAAAAGGATTTTTTAAGCGGGAAGGGATTTGTGGGCCGTCAAACGACTGCGGATGGTAGTCCAGATCCGGAGATAAGATTCTTTCTGAAACAAGGGGGAATCGTTGCGCGCCTTCCGGATGATAAAGAGCGCGAGCGGCAACAGCAGGATGGTGCTGCCCCACATGCCCAGCCAGGGCGGCAGCGAACCGCTTGTGACCATCTTCTCACCCACAAACGTGAGGATATACCAGATCAGAAATAAAACGATAGAAACCAGCATGGGCATGCCCAGCCCGCCCTTGCGGATGATGGCACCCATCGGAGCGCCGATCAGAAACAGCAACACACAGGCGGCGGCCATGGTGAATTTCCGGTGCCATTCTATCTGAAAGCGGACGAGCCGGTCTTTATCCGCCCGGTCGTTGACGGCGCTCATATCCACCAGTTGCTGCGCATTGCGCATATTGCCCAGCGCCGTCTGCACCACGCCTGCGCGCGCATCGGCAGGCAGTTGGGTGGCGAAGTTGTCTTTATAAGTAGGGATCGGCGGGGCGGCTTGCCGGGCCAGCGCTTTCCGGAAAATACTGTCGGACTGCGGGCCGCTCAGGGGAAACAGATAGGAAGAAAGGTATCCCTTCGCCGAGACGGCAATGCCCGAATTGATTTTCCGCAGCGTATCGATCTGTTCCTGAAGTTGCCCGAGGCTCATCATTTTCTGATCGCCGGTAAAAAGGTTTTCATCGGTATTGTTGATCCGAAATGACGAAAGATCAAAAACCTTGTCCCACTGTCGGAAGTGCATGCGCACCTGTGTGCGTTCGGAGCCGTTGAGGCCTTCTTCATAGCGCCAGCCGTCGAACAGGCGAAACACCAGCAGGCGCCCGTCCCGGGAAGGCAGCATCTGTCCTTTTTCGGCTACCACTACTTTGTCGTTGCCGTAGCTGTTGAGGTGGTCGTAGATGGTGATGTTGTGAATCGTCTTCCCGTCTTTGTCTTTGGAACCGACGCGGATCGAGAAGTTTGGAATATCGTTGTTGAATTGTCCGGCGCGGATGTTGAGCGTAGGCTTCGAGTTGCGCAGGTCATAGAGCATCGAAAGCGCCTTGAGGTTGGCTACCGGAATCACGTGGTTGTTGAACAGGAAAGCGCCACAGCTCAGCGCGATGATGGTCACCAGCAACGGACGCATAAACCGGTTGAGCGAAATGCCGGAGCTTTTAATGGCCACCAGCTCGAAGTTTTCGCCCATGTTGCCAAAGGTCATGATCGCTGACAGCAGCACCGCGAGCGGCAAGGCCAGGGGCACCAGCGTGGTGCTCATATACAGGAGCAGTTCCAGAATCAGCGAGATGGCCAGCCCTTTGCCCAGCAACTCGTCCATATACAGCCAGAAAAACTGCATCACCAGCACGAAAAGCGTGAGGAAAAACCAGGCCAGAAAAGGTCCGGCAAAGCTGCGGATCAGCAGAATATCGAGTTTTTTGATCACCGGAGGCGAAGCTAAAGCCCGTTTGGAAAGCGAAGGCAGAAAGGAAAATTAAAAACGGCTCTTTCTTCTGCGGAGCAACCGGAAAAGAAAGAGCCGGAAAAAAAACCGGATTAAAGGGAACACCGGAAAAACGTACGGCCTAGGCGCCAATGCGATGCTTCAGGTCGGCTACCTGACTGCTCCAGAGGCGCTCCTGATCTTTGATTTCTGATTTATCATCCACAAAATCGGAGATGCGCAGGATCGTTTCATTGGTCACCGGGCTGATCTCGATGCGGAACTCAAAAAACTCGTCTTCTGCATAATGCTCCCAGCGATAGCGCACATAGTTGTTCTCAAAAGCCTCAATACGCTCCGCCACATCCACATTGCCATTCCAGTCAAAGAAGAAGGTATTGTCCCGCTGATCCACTTTTTCCGCAAACCACTCCTGCAAACCGACCGGAGTAGAAAGAAATTCATACAGAATGGTTGGAGAAGACCGGATCGGATACTCCAGGGTGTACATCACGCGCTGTTGGGCCATTGTTAGGTTTTAAACTTCTTTTCCACAGGAGAAAAGAAAGATGATGAAGAAGAGATTGCAATAATAAAAAAGTTCGCGAGATTTCAAAATCGGACGTCCTTTCATTTCCCGGTAATAATAGCACAAAAAAGGGAGTACGGAAACGCTCTTTGTTAAAAACCCTCTAATTCTTTTTGGAAGAGGCCCTTTATTTACCTTAGATTTGCTTTGATTTAACGGAATCTTGATAATTCCGTGACCCTTCCTCTCCAACCCCTCCCCTAAACCTGTCTTCTTATGTCGATGCGCCAACTCAAGATTACCAAGTCGATAACCAACCGCGAAAGTCAATCGCTCGAAAAGTATCTGCAGGAAATTGGAAAAGTGGACCTCATCACCGCAGAAGAAGAAGTGTCGCTGGCCAAGCGCATCCGTATGGGCGACGAGCTGGCGCTCGAAAAGCTGACCAAAGCCAACCTGCGTTTTGTGGTTTCAGTGGCCAAACAATATCAGAACCAGGGACTTTCGCTTTCCGACCTGATCAACGAAGGCAATCTTGGATTGATCAAAGCCGCACAGCGCTTCGACGAAACACGGGGTTTTAAATTTATCTCTTACGCCGTATGGTGGATCCGGCAGTCGATCCTCCAGGCCCTGGCCGAGCAAAGCCGCATCGTGCGCCTGCCGCTCAACAAAGTAGGGCTTTCCAATCGCATCAGCCGCGCCTACTCGCAGCTGGAGCAGGAATATGAGCGCGAGCCTTCCACTGAAGAGCTGGCCGAGCTGCTCCAAATCGGATTGGAAGAAGTGGAGAATACCCTAAGCGGCGCTTCGCGCCACCTGAGCGTGGACGCACCCTTCGCCGACGGGGAAGATGGTAGCCTGCTGGATGTACTGATCAACCCCAACGCTGAAGCAACCGACGGAATGCTGGACCACGACGATTCGCTGCGGAGTGAAATTGCCCTGGCCATGCGACAGCTTTCCGAAAGACAACAGGATGTGCTGAAGCTGTATTTTGGCATTGGTATTGAACACCCTTTGAGCCTTGAAGATATCGGCGAGCGCTTTGCCCTTACCCGCGAACGCGTGCGGCAGATCAAAGACAAGGCCATTTCGCGCCTTCGTGCTGAAGGACAGTGCGCGACGCTGCGCACCTACCTGGGCAATTAAATTGTGTTGGCAGAAGGCATTTTTCTGAACAAGGGCCTCCGCAGGGGCGTCACCTGGGCAGGACAACCACCTTTTGAGAGAAAGAAAAGCCCCTCCGGGGCTAAAGGGTCTTTCTGTCAACACATTCTTATCAAAAGTGGGAAAGGACAGGACAGTTCTAAAAAAGGACTTCCTGCCTGACAAGGTCCGGCAGCCCGCTTCATGGATCCTGACGGGTAAAAATTTCCGGTATTTTCCGGAAAACGCGGCACGTTTTCCAGCCTGTGAAGGGGTGCCTGTGCCAGTAGCAGATTTGCGGGATTAGTACAGATCGCAGACTTCTTCGGTAGTAATGCCGCCCTGCTCTTTCGGTTTTTGGGAATTCCCCTGACACAGGTCGCGTGCCTGACCTTTGGTATCGCGGATAGGATACTCGCGGCGCACATCCGGTGGCAATCCTGCCTGGCCGGTGTATTTGATCGTACACTGACAGGTGTACTCCCGAACACAGGAGCTGAAAGACAACAGGATGGTAAGGGCGGAAAGCGTGTAGAAAGAAGCGCGTTTCATAGAAAGAGGCATAGCAGCAGAGCGCCAAGATACGGCACCCGTCCGGAAAATCATAGCATCGGAACGGGTGCCAATCGCAGCGGCAGGGTGAGAAGTGGCTCCTCAAAGCCTATTTTTGAAGCCCGCTCATGACTTTTCAACGTTCTCTTTTGCTGGCGCCCTTGTTTCTGGCCGCCTGCACTTCCAACCCAACGCAAAAAACACCTGAAGCCGTACCTGCATCCGACTCCGGCGTGGTGAAAGACCCGCACACGCTTTCCAATCCGGACAGCGTCCGGGCCCAGCATCTATCGCTCGACCTGGCCGTAGATTTTTCCAAAAAGCAACTGGGCGGATCCGCTACCTGGACGATCGACAATTTTGGCAAGGCCCGCGAGTTTGTGACCGACAATGCCGGCCTGGAAATCCAAAACGTTTTGGCCGACGGACAACCGGTGGCCTGGTACATAGGGCCGGAAAGGCCTTATCTGGGCACCGGCCTGCACATTCCTATTGGCCCCGACACGCGGGAGGTGCGCATTGAGTATGCGGCCGCGCCCAATGCCTCGGCGCTGCAATGGCTGGCACCCAGTCAGACCGACCTCAAGGCTGCGCCTTTTTTATACACACAGGGTGAAGCCATCCACACCCGCTCGTGGATCCCCGCACCCGATGGCCCCGGCATCCGCTTTACCTACGATGCGCGCATCCGGGTACCGAAGAACCTGATGGCGCTGATGAGCGCTACTAACCCGCAGGCCCTGAATGATTCGGGCACCTATCATTTCCGGATGGAAGCGCCGATTCCGGCCTATCTGGTGGCACTGGCCGTGGGTCGGATCGACTTTCAGAAAGTGGATGAACGCACCGGCGTGTATGCCGAGCCTTCGCGCCTGTCGCGGGCGGCCTGGGAACTGGCAGAAATGCCGAAGATGATCGAAATCACCGAGAAGCTGTACGGGCCCTACCGTTGGGGCCGCTACGACGTGCTGATCCTGCCGCCCGGCTTTCCGATTGGCGGCATGGAAAACCCACGCCTCACTTTTGCCACGCCCACCATTCTGGCCGGCGACCGCTCGCTTGCCAACCTGATCGCCCACGAGCTGGCCCACAACTGGAGCGGCAACCTCGTGACGAGCGCCACCTGGGACGATATCTGGATGAATGAAGGCTTTACGGTTTATCTGGAGCGCCGCATCACCGAGGCGATGATGGGCAGAAGCTATGTGGATATGCTGTGGGAACTGGGCTATCAGGACCTGCAAAAAGCGGTAGCGGAATTTGGCCCCAGCAGCCGCGAAACCTGGCTTAAAAACGACCTGACCGGCAAAGATCCGGAAGATTGTCTTTCGGATGTGCCGTATGAAAAAGGCTCGCTTTTTCTGTGGCTGATCGAGCAAAAGGTGGGCCGCGACAAGTGGGACGCTTTTCTTAAAAGCTATTTCGACCGCCATGCCTTTAAAAGCATTACCACCGAGCAGTTTTTAAAAGAACTGCACGCGCAGTTTTCCGACACAGACAGCACGCTGGAAAAATCCCTGCGAGTACAGGAGTGGGTGTATGGTCCCGGCATTCCCGCCAATGCGCCGCGCGCCGATTCGGCCCGGTTTACGCAGGTGGATGCCCTCCGCAGCGCTTTTCTGCAAAACGGAACGGTGGACCCGACCGCAACAGCCAACTGGACGACCCACGAATGGCTGCACTTTCTACGCAAAATGCCGCGTCCGCTTTCCGAGGCTCAGATGCGTGCGCTTGACAATACCTTCCACTTCACCAAAAGCGGCAACAGCGAAATCGCCGATCTGTGGTTTGAAACCGCAGTTTATGCAAAGTACAAAGCCGCTTATCCGGAAATGGAAACCTTCCTTTCCCGCGTAGGCCGGCAGAAATTCCTCACCCCACTCTACACGGCCCTTAAGGAAAGCGGACAGGGGGAACTGGCAAAGGCTTATTTCCGGAAATTCCATGATGCCTACCACCCGATTGCACAGGAGCGCCTGCACAGGCTGATAGCAGAATGAGGAATGGCAGCAGCCCCTTTTCCGGTTTGCCTCCCCGCCTGCGCCATTCCCGGAAAACAAAAGATTGGGGCCGCGCCTGTAGGCGCGGCCCCAATCTTTTGTTTTAAAATCCGGCTCCCGGCTGGTTTTTATTTTTTCACCACCATCGAGCGGAATACTTTTTCTTCCACCACAACCGGGTATTTTTTGCGCAGCTTTTCGTTCCAGGTTTTTTCCAGATAATCCTGGTATTCCGCCACGACATAACCACGCGCCTCTGCCAGCGTTTTGGGCTCGCCCGCCGGAATCAGGCGCTTGGCTACGACCACGCTGTAAGTGCTGTCGGGATTGCCTTTGATCGCTGAGGGCTTGCCTACCGTGAGCTCGTAGCGCGGGAACTCCGTGAAGCGGCTCCATTCAAACTTGCCGGGTTGCACGTTCACGTCCGGCGCGCTGCCCGGCTGATTCAATTGGCTGATCATTTGTTTCTCTTTTACCGAATCGGCCCCGCTGCCCTGCAAAAGCTTCACACCCTGCTCGGCTGCCGCGCGGCTCCGGAAACGATACACTGTTCCTTCAAATCCTTCTTCCCAGCGGTAGCGGTCTTTGTGTTGGTTATAGAAAGTCTCCAGCCCGGCGCTGTCTTTTCCGGCCTTGCTCCACACGTTGCGGTCCATCAGATCGAAAAGCAGGATGCCGTCGCGGTACTCGGTGAGCAGATTCCGGAATTCGGCGTTTTCTTTTTCCAGACTTTGAATCTGGAAATCGTTCAGCACCGAAGCAGAGTACATCTGAAAGAGATCGCGCATCGCCAGCTCTTTGTTGCCTACCAGGCGACTGTTGGCCGTTTGGGCCGCAAAGCGCATAAAGTCGGCGGCCGTGAAATTGGTTTTGTTAATCTGAAATAAAATGAGTGCGTTACCGGCATAATCGGCAGCGCTGAAGAACCCGGCGTTTTTTCCGGTATCGACAATGCTGTTGCTCACCTGCCGGGTCAGCGTCGCGATATTTTCCGGAAATTCTTTGTAGCCGTAGCGGGTTTTTACCTGCTGGGTATAGGCGTCTTTGGCAATCTGCCCCCGCGCATCGTTGTCGATCTTGCGGCGCAGCTCTTCGCGCACCGAGTCGAACGGCCGGATCGGGATTTTGCGCACCAGCTTCAGGAGATGAATGCCAAATTCGGTTTGCACCGGCTCGGAGAGCTCGCCCGGTTTTTGAAGTGCAAAAGCGGCTTTTTCGAAATCAGGTGTGGTGCGGCCAATCCCAAAAGGCTTCAGCTGGCCGCCGTTTTCTTTGCTGTAGCGGTCTTCGGAGTATTTCTGCACCGCATCTTCCCAGGACATGCCGGCTTTGAGGTCGCGGATGGCGCTGTCGATGGTGCGGCGGGCAGCGGCTTCTCCTTCTGCGCCGCGCGACTTGGGCGTGAGGGCCATGATCTGCGCCACTTCTACCTCGCCGAGGGCCGGACGCCGGTCCAGCACTTTCAGGATATGGTAGCCAAACTGGGTACGGAACGGTTTGGAGATCTTGCCGACCGGTGTGTTGTAAGCCACGTTTTCGAACGGATAAACGGTTTGCAGGCCGGTGATATAGCCTACGTTCCCCCCCCGGTCTTTAGAGCCGCGATCCATCGAGAAAGTGCCGGCAAGCGCCCCGAAATCAGAGCCTTTTTTAAGGGCTACTTTGTAGAGGCTGTCTGCCTTCCGGTAGGCGGCTGCCGTATCGGAGCCGGCCGGCACGGGGATGAGGATGTGGGCTACTTCTACAG
>JAEVZP010000133.1 GCA_023392185.1 Bacteroidota bacterium | reverse complement strand
GGTACGGGAGCCGCAAGAGCTACATCCCATAATTTATGTTCTTTTATAGAGACAACACAACGACAATACGTCGTTTGTTGGAAATTTTACAATCGAAATCGCAATGGGCAAAGATACGATTTTTGAGTGCGTCTGCTGTGGTTGCAGGCCGTCTTTTCCCCGCCGATTTACGCAGATACATTCGCAGATTTCCGGAGAAACCTATAAGGTTTTTGAAACCTTATAGGTTTGGTTGGGCCTACGTCTCCCCGCGTGAGGGATAGACCCTTCGACAAGCTCAGGGTGACATTCGACAAGCTCAGGGTGACATTCGACAAGCTCAGGGTGACATTCGAAAGCCCGACCCGCAGCGAAGGGGCACGCCCAAAAAGCCAAAAGATGGTTGGGTATCAGGTATCAAGACGAAAGACAAAAGAGGATTGCGTAGGGGCGAATTGCATTCGCCCTTAAAAGATAAAAGAATTTGCGGCCTTATGCCGCCACCGGCTCACGGACGATGCGCGCCAGTTGAATCCCCAGCGCGTGGAGCTGGATTTTGGCGTTGGCGTTGCCCTCAATGCTGTGGGCGGTGTGGGCCAGCGCTTCCGACATGGCCGAAATACTTTCCACGCTCGTGCTTTTATGATTGGCGAGGCGACGGATGAAACCGGCTTCCTCGGCGGGAAAATGGAGCGGTGCACCGGGCGCGTAGTGCTGCACCAGTGCGGCCTGCAACAGGTGGGTGGCGTATTGCAAAAAAGCCCGCGCCGACTCACGGCCCTGCTTGGAAAGGGTGTCGGCGAAGGTGGTCAGGAAAATGCCTTTGCCGGTGTAGATGGCGTTGAACCAATCGCGGAACTGCGGAAACAGGTCGTCGCCGCCACCGGCGGCCAGTTGCAGGGCTTCGCCAAACGAGCCTTCGGCATTGATGGCCGCCAAGCTGGCCGAGCGGGCATCACCCGCGATGCCTTTTTCCTGCAGCGCCGTTATGATTTCGTCGTTGGAAAGGGGCGGCAGGCGCACGGTTTGCACCCGGCTGAGGATGGTGGGCAAAATTTCTTCGGCGAGGCTGCTGATAAAAATCATGTGGGTGCCGGCGGGCGGCTCTTCAATCAGCTTGAGAAGCATATTGCCTTCCTTATCGAGGTACTCGGCACCCCAGAGGATGAGTACTTTTTTATCGCCCTCGAAGGGTTTAAAGGAAAGTTTTTCAATGATGTTGCGACACTCGGCAGCGGGAATATTGCCTTGTTTGTTACCCGCATCAATCGCCTGAAGCCAGTTGTAAATGGTGTCGTAGGCGTTGTGGTGCACGAATTTCCGGAAATCTTTCCCAAAAACGTCGGCGGTGAGGTGCTCGCTTTTCACCTTTTCGGGCTTGATCACCGGGTAGGAAAGGTGGAGATCAGGATGTTCCAGGCGCGCCATTCTCCCACAAGCCGGGCAGCTGCCACACGAGTCGGTTTCCGTGGGCCTTTCGCAGAAAAGATATTGCGCCACGGCCAGCGCCAAGGGCAGCCCTCCGGTGCCTTCGCGGCCTAAAAGCAGCATCGCGTGCGGCAATTTTCCGGAAATCGCTGCATAAATAATACCGTTTTTGGCCGCTTGCTGACCGACTACCTCCCGGAATTGCATGAAAATAACTTTAGTTTGAAACGCGTTTCCAGATCACCGATTTGCCAATCAGCGAAAAGCCCACAAAACCGCGCATCGTGAGTTGGTTGCTGGAGTTCACGGTGACTTTGCAGCTATAGGTTTTGCCGCTGCTCGGGTCGTAGGCTTTGCCGTCTTCGTAATCGTTTTTCTCGGCATATCGCAGGCCGGTTACGATATTGATCCCAAGCAGGAGCCGGTTACGCAGGGCCTCGCTGGGATTGCGCTTGTCTTTTTTGGTCTGCATGTCTTCACCGTGGCGGGGCGAAAACCAAATCAGCTTCGCGGCGTAGCTGCCGCCGGCTTTGTAAAACTGAATCTTAGAATCGCCTTTTTCAGTGGTCCAGACGCCTTCAATGGGAAAAGACTGGGCGTAGGCGCTGGTCAGCAGGCCACAGCTAAGAAGGGATATGGCTGCCGTTTTAGCATAAAAAGATGGGTTCGACTGCATAGAAAATAAAGGCCCACTGGGTTTATGGGAAAGCAATTGCGGTGGGGAAAACAGGTAGTCGTGCTACCCCACATTCCGGTTGTGTCGCCACCAGATCAACCCGACGCTTGCGATGGCCAGCAGGGGAAGCGTAGCCAGATACACGATACCGCCATTAAGCCCCCGGGCGCTTTTAGAATCCAGCTCAGAGGCTGTTTTGGTACACACGCTGCAACCCTGCGCCCATGTTTCGTTTCCGAGGGCCAAAGCAAAAGTGAGCAGTAGCAGAAAAAACGCTTTTTTCATAGCGGAATAAAGGTACTAAACAATCCAGAAGCGGGTTGGGTTTAATCCAGTCCCTTGTAAACGCCCTTTAAAATAATGCCCGGCCCAGCGGTACGTCTTTTGCGAAGCGAAGAAACCAAGCCTCTCTTTTCCTTATGCGCGCACTTTTTACACTGCTTTTTGCTTTTCTGATCTGGGCTGTGCCCGGCACCGCGCTTTCGCAATCGCCGGGCCGCCCCAAAATTGGCCTGACGCTGAGCGGCGGCGGCGCCAAAGGCCTGGCCCACATCGGGCTGCTGAAAGCCATTGATTCGGCGGGTTTGAAAGTGGATTATCTGACCGGGACGAGTATGGGTGCAGTGGTAGGCGCGATGTATGCCATTGGTTACAGCGGCAAAGAGATTGAGGCCATTGCCCGGGATATCGACTGGGACCTGCTGCTCAGCAACCAGGTGGCGCTGCGCAACCTGCCTATGGCTGAGAAAGAAGATTATGGCCGATATCCCCTGGAGTTTGCTTTTAAAGAAGGCCGTCCGCAACTGCCGGTGGGGCTGCTCGCCGGGCAGGAGTTGTGGCTGAAGCTGGCCGAAATTTATTTTCCCGCACAGGACCAACCCGATTTCAGCCAGTTTCCGATTCCTTTTAAATGTATTGCAACCGACATTGTAAAAGGCAAAGGTGTGGTGCTCGATTCCGGAAATCTGGCTATGGCAGTGCGTGCTTCTATGGCCATTCCAACAGTTTTTACGGCGGTGGAGCTCAATGGCCGGCGGCTGGTAGACGGCAGCATTATCCGCAATTTTCCGGTGGAGGATGTCCGGAAAATGGGTGCCGGTTTTGTGATTGGCAGCACGGTTTCCGGCGGGCTGGCCACAGAGGAGGAGCTCAAATCGCTGGTGGATGTTTTGTTTCAGCTGGCTTTTCTGAAAGAGTCGGAAGATTATAAAAAGCAGGTGCCCTTATGCGATATTTTTATTCAGCAGCCTATTGATCGTTTTTCCAACAGTTCCTTTGGCGATGCGGCTGCGATTATAGATTCCGGAAATGCAGAGGGCGCGCGCCGCTTCGCACAAATCAAAAGCCTCGCCGACTCGATCAACCGCCGCTGGGGCGCGCAGCCCCTGGCCTACGAGCGGCCGATGCCGGCCCAAGACTCGGTGTACATCTCCGGTATTGAAGTTAAGGGCCTCGATAGAACCACGATTCCGGAATTCCGGAACAATTCGGGCTTTGCACCGGATCGATACTATACCGACAGCTCCCTGGGCGCGCTGGTCCGGCAGGCGGCCGGGTCGCGCTCCTACCAAAGTATCTACTATTCCTTGCAACCGGCAGCAGGAGACACCGGCAGCCGGGAAATCGTTTTCGACCTGATCGAAAATCCCAGCTCGCACACGCAGCTGGGCCTCAACTACAACTCTTTTGCCGGCATCAGCCTGCTCGTGAACCTGACCGGGCGCAATGTGCTGTTTCCGTATTCCAAAAGCAGCCTGACGCTGAATCTCGGCGAAAACATGCGGGCCAAAGCAGAGCACGCCCAATATTATTCGTACATCCAAAACGTCGGGCTTTTTACCAAGGCCCAGTTTGAAAGCTATAAGACAAACACATTTACCAACCTGAGGCGCGACGGCCAATACCGGCAGGTCTATTTTCTGGGCGAAACCAAGGCAATGTATACCGGCAACCGCAATCTGGCTTATGGAATCGGCGGGCGCTACGAGCACATAGCCTTTAAGCCATTGGTACAAACCCCTGCCGACATCCGGGGCAAAAATGCTTTTTTCTCGCTTTTCGGGCAGGCCCAGGTCAATACGCTCGACCAGTTCCATTATCCCAACAGCGGGGTGCGGCTTTTTGCAGAAGGCGCGCAGGTGTTGGCGCAGTCGCCGCGGGTTCGCTACGAGTCGTTTGACAGCCCCGCCCCGGCCTCGCCCGACAGCAGCGCCTATGCCGAAACCAGCGGCTATCCCCGCCTTTTCCTGAATGCCGAGGCCTACCAACGCATCCGGCCAAGGCTGGTGGCACAGGGGCAACTGCAGTCCGGCATTCATTTCCACAGGCAGCGGAGCCTGGTCAATGATTTTCAGCTGGGCGGACTGACCCGTACGATGCGCAATCAGATTTTATTTGCCGGCGCCGAAGAAGGCACGGTGAACACCCCGGCGGTGGTGGCCCTTTCGCTGGGACTGCGCTACAATTTTGCGAAAGATTTTTATGCCCTGCTACGCACCAACGGCGCCGTATATGATTTTCTCTCCGGGTCCAAAGGACTGGATCTAAGCCACTATTTGACCGGGCATGCGCTGACGCTGGCTTACAACTCCACGATCGGGCCCATTGAAGTGAGCCTGGCCTACCGCGATCAGGACAGCAAAGTGCTGACGTATGTGAATCTGGGAATTCCGTTTTATTATTAGCCGTTTTCCGGAAAAGTCCATACCTGTCAGGTTTTGGAAACCTGACAGGTATGGACTTTCATTTTTGCTTACAGGAGTGCGACAGTCCGAAAAGATGCGCCTGAAAAGCAGCATCCAGCAGGATCGGGGAAGGCCTGGCAGGAAGTGATTTTCCGGAAATGGAGCCTCAATTTCCGGAAATTTTATACCCCTACCGGGGTGTAGTACGGGCTGATCATCAGGTAGATGACAGGTCCGCTGATGCTTACATACAGCCACAGGGGCCAGGTGTAGCGGGCCAGCTTGCGGTGCTTTTCATACTCGCCCGTCAGCGCGCGGTAGGCAGTGAAAAGGATAAAAGGAAGGATGACAGCCGCCAGAATAATGTGGGTGATCAGCAGGATAAAATACACCAACCGCAGGTTGCCCACGGCCGCGAGCTCAGCTGCGTCCACAATGCCATCGAGATTGCGGTCGCCAAAACGGGTGTCGCCGGCGAGCAGGTGATGCGCGATATAGGAAACCAGAAACAAAATCGAAAGCCCGATTGCCGCCAGCATCACCTTTTTATGAGCGACATAATTTCGGTTTTTGGCGGTGATCAGCCCGGCAATCAACAGCACCGAAACAAGGCTGTTGATCCCCGCATTGATGAGAGCAAAGATGTGGATGTCGAAACCAAGCGATACGTCGAGTTGGATTTTGGACAGGGCAACTACGGCTACGAATACCACAAGAGACACCGTGAAGATCAGGATGCGCGCGTTGCGGTCGGATTTAGGCAGAACAGGATTGGGAAACACAGGATTGAATTTCTTTTAAAGGAAAAACAAAGAGAAGAGATCAGGGCGCGTTTTGGGTGATCCACGACAGTATTTCGCGGTAGATCGCCGGGCGCTTCCAGGGCAAAAGGCGGGGCACATGCCCGGCACCTTCCATCAAAACCAGCTTATGCGGATAGCCTTTTTGCTTTAGCGCATCGGCCAGCGTGAGGGCCTGCGAAACGTCTACGACACGGTCACGCGTACCTTGAAAGATCAGGGTTGGCACGGGTGTGATATGGGTCAGTGGACTGGCTTCTTCAAAAATGGAGGCATCGCCGGCAACGTCATAGCTGCCGCCGGTAATGGCTTCGATTGTGGTGCGCGCGGTTTTGAAAAAACGGTTTTTTCGGTACGTTTCGGTATAAAAATCAGTAGGTCCGCTGAGGGAAATCAGTCCGGCCACGGCTTCCGGGTGCCGGTAGCCATAAAGCATCGACAGGTGTCCGCCTGCGCTTTCGCCCAGCAAAAAGTATGTACCGGTATTGCCGAAGTGTGCCATAATGCTTTTCATCTGTGCAGCGGCCCGGGCTACGTCTTCGAGCTGTTCGCGATAGGTGATTTGCGCGCTGGCCAGCCGGTAATTCATATTTGCCGAAGCAATACCGTTGCGGTAGAGCATTTTCTGGATGCCGCCCATCCAGCTTTTGCTTCCATACTTCCAGCTGCCGCCGTGCACCACCAGCACCCAGGGGGTATGCGCGCCCGCATCCGGGGGAATGGCCACGTCCATGAGCTGCCGGGTAAGACTGCCATAGGAGACATTTCGGGTTATTTTTCCGGAAATAAGGTGTTTTGAGTCTGTCATGTTGGCTGACCGGCAGGCACCAGGCAAGCCGGAGAAAAGCAAAAGCAGGAAAATACTAGTGTTTACGCCGTTCTTTTTCGAGCGCCAGCAGCACAATGTCATCTGCACATCTCTTTATCTGGGCCGGGTCCAGCCCGTCATAATACCCCCGGATGTTGCGGTGCTTGTCCAGGAGCACAATCGTCTGGCTGTGCATCAGGGCATCTGCCCCAGCGCTGCCGTCGCCACCCGATAGCTTTAGTTCCTCACGAAGGTAGTGGTTGGTTGCCGCCGCATCGCCCCGCACAAACCACCATCGGTCGGGGTTGGCCTTATAGCGGGCTGCGTAATCCCACAATACCGGAACCGAGTCGCGATCTGGCATGGTCGAGATCGAAACGAGCTGAACCATGGTGTCGTTGGAACGCAGGGCTGTCCGCCGGAAGGCCTTTTGGAGTAGCGCCAGGTTGCCGCTCAGCTCCGGACACACATCGGTGCAGGTAGCAAAAAAGGCATTCACCGCAACGACTTTTCCGGAAAGGTCTTGATTAATGGAAATTTTTTGTCCGGTCTGGTTGATGCCGGTGAAATCGCCCACTTTCCGCCAGACGGTATCGCCGGGGGCCACGACCTGCTCGACGCCGTAGTGGCCCGGCATGTGGATCTGATCTTTGTTTAAGACCTTGGCAAGGACAAAAAAGGAAAGCGGTAGCAATGATGCTACCGCTATTCCCAGGATAAACTTTTTATTGGACCGTTTGAGGGCCATTTTGAAAGAGAGTTTTTGAACTTATTGTAACGCGGGTGCAGTAGAGGGAGCCGCTTTCGGCGACTGATCAGGCGCTACCTGACGCTCGGTTTTGCTTTCGAAGCGGGTGGGATCGGTTTGGTTCATCCGGAGCCAGAAGGCGCCGTCTGCCAGAAATGCAATGATAAACCAAACAAAGAGAATCAGCGGGATGAGGACCAGGGTTACGAAATTCTTGAACTCATCACCCAGGTGCATAAACACTTTTACGATGTAAAAGGCTTTCACGATGGTCATGATGATAAAGAAGAAGTTGCGAACGCCTACGTGCACGCCCTGATAGTGACCATAAAGGCCGAGGCTTACTTCCAGAATGGTAACGATGGCCAGCAGGAGGGTAATCTTCCAGATGCGGCTGACTTGTTTGCGGCTGGCTTCTCCTTTCAGTTCACTCGGGTCGTGATGGGCCATCACGCCGGAATAAAGCTTGGACTGATCGCCTTCGTAGAGCGTTACTGCGGTATCGGTATGCGGATTTTGCATGATAGAAAAAACCGGGAAATACTAGGAGTTAAGAGAAAAGAGAAAACCTTAGAGCAGGTAGAAGGCGGTAAATACAAACACCCATACCAGATCTACAAAGTGCCAGTACAGACCGATTTTTTCAACCATCTCGTAGTGGCCGCGGCGCTCGTAGGTACCGTTTACGGCATTGAGGAACACCATAATCAGCAGGGCCACGCCCACGGACACGTGGAAACCATGGAAGCCGGTGATGCCGAAGAAGTAGTTAAAGAAGTTGTTGGCCGCTTCCAGTGCTTCGCGGGGCTGCGCAGCAATGTTGGAGGCCGGGGCGAAGAAGTGCTCTATTTTGCTCAGCGGCGTAGCCGGATCGTCGAAAGCACCCATAAGGCCGCCGTTGGCAAGGCCCATATGCGTCCACTCCCAGGCCTGACAGGCCAGGAAGCACAAGCCGCCGATGATGGTCCACAGGAGCCACTTTACCACACCCTTGCGGTCGCCATAGTGACCGGCGTGTACAGCCAGCACCATCGTTACCGATGACAGGATAAGGATGAAGGTCATCAGCGACACAAACAGCAGGGGCAGCTGTGCGTCGGCCGGGAAGAACGGAAACGAGTGGAACACGTGGTTCGGATCCGGCCAGACGGCAGAGAAGTAGCGTTTCGTCCCGTAGGAAATCAGGAAGGCGCCGAAGGTAAACGCATCAGAGAGGAGGAAAAACCACATCATGATTTTTCCGTAACTGATGTTAAACGGCGAACGTCCGCCGCCCCATGCTTTGGGCTTCGCGGTGGTTTCGGAGAGGTTAACTGCTGTTGCTTGTGCCATGCGATTGTAAAAAAACAGCGCGCAGCGGTTCTGCTACGCGGCTGCAAATTTTCTTAAAAAATCACTGATTTGCTAACAAAAAGACAAATAAATATATCCATAACAGATCCACAAAGTGCCAGTACTGGGCTGCAATTTCCAGGCCAGTAGCTGAATACACCTTTTTCCGACGGCTCCAGGAGCGCAAAACTACGAAAGCCAGCGCCACAATCCCACCCAGGATATGCACCAGGTGCAATCCGGCGATGATAAACAGAAAAGACTCGCTTGGATTGCCGTCTACCCGCACCGCCCGGTCCGGCAGATTGCTGCGCACCGCCGCCACCTCGGGGTTGCCGGAGTCGCTCATCACCACGGGTTGTTTCACCGCATAAAGCTCCTGAAAACCGATGAACTGGCAAGCGCCAAAGGCAAGACCCAGCACAAGCGTGATGCCTACCAGCATCCGGTAGCGCGGCATCTGCCGGGTTTTAAAAGCCCGCAGCGCCAGGTGGATTGTCAGGCTCGACACTAGTATCAAGGCTGTAGAAACCCAGAAAACGGACGGCATCTGAAAATAACGCCACTCCCCCTGGGCCTGCCGCACGATATAGCCGCTGGTCAGGCCGGCAAACATCATAACGATGGATGCCATGGCGATCCACAGCACAAATTTTTGAGGGTGGATTTTTCGCTTCGGCGAAGGGGAAGAAGGAACAGTGCTCACAACAGACATCACAACACGGGAAAAAGATGAAAAATTAGATTTTGTCGAACAGGAAAGCCAGTAAGACCAGGGGCAGATAAATCAGTGAGGCAAACATGGTCTTTTTCGCCGAAGCCATATCGTTCCGGAGGTACAACAAGACAGAGGCATTCACCATATAGATGGCAGCCAGCAAGCCGATAAACATGCCCCAGTTGCCGATAATGTTCAAAAGGCGCGGCACGATTGCCAGGGGAAACAAAGCCAGGCTGTACACAATGCACTGCAAGCCGGTAAACCGGGTTTTTCCGGCCCGTGACGGCAACAGGCGGATGCCAGCCTTCTCATATTCGTCGTACCCCAGAAAGCCAATGGCCCAGAAGTGCGGAAACTGCCAGAAAAACTGAATGAGAAACAAGGAAACCCCGCCCCAGCCAATGCTGCCGGTAGCGGCCACCCAGCCAATGAGCGGCGGCAATGCACCCGGAACGGCGCCAACAGCCACGGCTATCGGGTGCACTTTCTTCAGGGGCGTATAGGCAAACGCATACAAGAGCAGGGAAATAAGGGACAGGACCCCGGCCAGTGTGTTGAATTGCAGGGTGATCACCAGCAATCCCAGAACACCGGCGATAATTGCCACAGCCCACGCCTCAGCGGATTGCATCCGGCCGTCGGGTAACGGGCGCGTTTTGGTACGCTTCATCAGCGCATCGGAGTGGCGCTCCAGGATTTGGTTGATGGTATTGGCGCTGCCTGTTACGAAAATGCCGGCGGCGAAAAGGGCCAGCAGGTCGGGCAGGTTAAAATGGCCGTTGGGTGCCAGCAAATAACCGATGACCGAAGAAAAAACGACCAGAAAGCTCAAATTGGGCTTTAGAAGCTGGGTATAATCCCGCACCTTTCCGACAAGGGCGGTGGTTTTGGTGGTTTCTAAGATCTCTTCCCGCAGCATTACTGATTTCCTGTGAATTGAAGGACGCAAAAGTAAGACAGAAACCCCGGGCTTGGGAAGGGTTCTCCATTTCCGTTCGGGAAGCAGGTTCCGGCATTCCGGAATCCGGTGAATAAAGCGGCTTTAAAAGAGCCAGAACGCTCCTATACACAGAAGCCGAAAGGTCCGAATACCCTCAAAAAATCCCGGAAATTTCCGGAAAAAGGGGTTCCCAAAAAGGTCTTAAGTACCTTCTTTAACGGATGCGCAGCTTCTCGATCATGTCATCGGTCATGCCTTCGCTGTAGATGCCATACCCATTTACCAGCACGCCTTTAAGGCTGTGATGCGGTGAAGAAATCGCGTATAGGATCGCCTCGTCATCCGGATTGCTTTCGCCTTCAAACCGGAAAAATTTATCGACCTCAAAGTCTTTGCTGAACAAGCGCGCCGCCCGGTTGCCACATTCCAGACAGTCTTGCAGCAGGTTAAAATCTTCGGTGTAGCCTTGCCTGCGCAGGCCGGCCATGGCCTCGGAAAGAGTGTCGTAAGCTTCCATAATATACTTTGGTTTTAAGTGGAGGTCCAGGGTTATGAAACACTCCTTTTCTTCCAAAAATAAGCAAAAACGCCTGTGAACCCGCTTAAGAGTCTCTGCTAAGCCGGCTGCATGTTGAGCCCGTCGAGCCGGTGGAGCCGCCGGAACACCAGGCCGGAAAGAATGGTCAGGATGCCCATTACGATAAAGGTGTGCTGAAAGGCCGGATGCACTGCCCGGCCCGAAACTACCACATCGCCCGCGTTGCCTTCAAACAGCTTTAAGACCAGCAATCCAAACGCCGTTCCGAACCCGAGCGCGAGTTGCTGATTCACCGAAATCAGCGAGTTGCCACTGCTGGTCAGGTGCAGGCGCAGGTCGGCAATGGAAATGGTATTCATGGAAGTATACTGCACCGAGTTGAAAAAACCCAGCGTGGCCAGCAGGGGCACGAAGACGTACACCGAAGTATGGATGCCCGGCAGCGATAAGCTGAGAATAATGGTCCCGATAATCATGGTATTGATCATCAGGGTGTTGCGATAGCCAAAGCGGTTCAGGATTTTCACCACAAACGACTTGCCGAACATCGCCGTCAGGGCCATAGGCGCCACAATCCACCCGGATATAACGGCGCTTTGCCCATAGGCCAGCTGAATCATCAGCGGCACCAACAGCGGCACGGCGCTGATACCCAGCCGGGTGGCCAGATTGCCCACAATCCCGACCCGGAACGTCCGGATTTGAAAAAGATTAAGCGGAAAAATGGGATTGTCGTCCTTTTTAGCGTGCCGGTAATAGGTGTAAAGCAATAGGAATCCGAATATAAAAATGATCAGTATCGGCGTGATTTGCATTGCATTTCCAAGTCCTTCCAGCGCCAGCGACAACGCGAGCGAAGCAGCCGCGAAAATGAGAAAGCCTTTGAGGTCAAAGTCCGTATTCTCGCTTTTGTAATCGGGCATATACCGGAAGCCGAGATAAATACCGAGCAGCCCAATCGGGATGTTGATCAAAAATATCCAGTGCCAGGAAAGATAATCGACCAGATACCCACCTACCAGCGGCCCCAGCACCGGGCCAATTAAGGCCGGAATAATGGCGTAGTTCATCGCCTTCAACACCTCGTTCTTATCAAAGGTTTTAATCAGCGCCAGCCGCCCCACCGGCGTCATCAGGGAGCCGCCCAGCCCCTGCACCACGCGGGCAATTACCAGATGAGAAAGCGTTTGCGAAACCGCACACAACACCGAGCCGACGGTGAACAGCAACAGCGCCGCCACAAAGATTTTCCGGGTGCCGAACTTGTCGGCCAGAAAGCCGGAAGCAGGCATAAAAACGGCCAGCGTCAGCACGTAGCTGATAATGGCGTTTTGCATATCCAGCGGCGATTCTTTGAGGTCGCGGGCAATGGCCGGCAGCGAGGTGTTCAGAATCGTAGAGTCCAGCATCTGCATGAAAATGGACGTCGCCAGAATCAGGGGCAGAATCTTCTTGGTAGTATCGGTTTCGCTCATAGGTCTCTACGCGTCGTTGGGAGTCGCCCGCAAGCACACAGAAACCAGGCCAGCCGACCGGAACTTGTTAAGTCCCCGGACAGCGGGTTGTTAGACTTGGTAAGAAGCGGTCTCATAGAGCCTCTTTCTTTAGAGATCAGCTCCTATAAGGGCCTCTTCTTTTGTCATTAACGCAGTTCATCTTCACGTTTATAGAAACTGTGAAGACCCTCTGCAAGGGTAACAAAGAAGATGAGAAACCATAACCTCTGTTTAGGAGACCACTTCAAGTCTTAAAATACGGCAAATACTTTTTCATAGCCTCCAGCCGTTCTTTTACCCAAACGTATCCAGATGCCACTGCCCCGCCCCTCGAAAAGGTTCTTATTTGCTTATTTTCCGGAAATCCTGATTTTATCAACCTGCACTTTCTTCCTGACAGCAGATCTTCTTTACAGCCCCTCCCCTACCTTTTTAACCGGCATTCTGGCTTTTTGCCTGATTTCCCTGTTTCTTCTGTTGAGGTGGAAAAATCGCTTTTTAGCTGTCTTCCTGGCTATTTCAATCGGAATCGCAGGTGTGTTTTTTGAGCTGGCGCTCTGGGCGGAATACCGGGAATTTCCAAAAAACGATCCAGCCGGTACAAAGCTTTTGCTCACTGGTACTTTTCTGTTCGGAGGATTTTTTATCCTTGCCTGGTTGTTACCCCGAAAATATTTCCGGAAAGAGCAGTATCGCGGGGCCTGTTAGTTCGAAAAACGCATCCTCAGTAAGGCCGGAATTTTCCGGAAAATTTACTCAATTAATCCTACTGACTCTGCTGTTTTTAGACTTGTCAGGTCCTCGAAAACATTGCTTGGGGACAAGAGTCGGCTTCCTACATATTTTTGAGGCACGTATGTTGTCACCCTGAACTTGTCGAAGGGTTAGGAATGGAGGGCTTCGACAAGCTCAGCCTGACACCAATTCGACAAGCTTGTCATTCTGAGCTTGTCGAAGAACAGCCCCACACCAATTCGACAATTGTCATTCTGAGCCTGTCGAAGAACAGCCCCACATCAATTTGATTTAGGAGACCAGTTCTTGACAAGTCGGGAAACGCTTGAAGCACCCACCCGGCTTCGGGAGCCAGACAGGGGCTTCAGGTATTCGTAGTTTTTCTACGCTTCCGGCTTGCTTTCGATATTTCCGGAAATCGCTTCCGTTCCCGGCGCTACATCCGCTCCTTTCAAATAAGACGGCAGGTTCATTCCCGCCATGTTAAACAGGTCGTTCAGCGGCGGAACGGATTTCATCATGCCCTGCACAAAATTGGCGGTACTCCCGCTGCCATTAACACTGTTGCCGCCGTCCCAAACGGTGACCTTGTCAATCTTGATGTTTTTCACCGCTTCTACCTGCGTTTTTACCAGTTCCGGTAATTTCTCCAGGAGCAGCAGGTGGAAGGCGTTGGTAGAACTGCCGCCCGCCGCCCGCACCACCTTATCGTAGCCCTCGGCTTGCTTCGTCAGGATTTCCAAAAGGCCCTTGGCTTCGGCTTCCATGCGGGCGTAAATCGCGTCGGCTTCGCCTTTGGCGCGCAACCGGATGCGCTCGGCCTCGGCTTCGGCGTCAATCACGGCTTTCTGACGGGCAATTTCCGCCGGCACCACGATGTTGGCTTGCTGGGTGGAGCGCTCGCGCTCGGCCCGCGCCACCTCGGCTTTTTGCTCCGCCAGGTACGATTCTTCCAGCGCCTTGGCCGTCTGCACTTTCTCGGCAGCGGTCGCAATTTTCAGGGCTTCGGCTTCTTTTTCGCGGCGCAGCGCTTCAGAGTTGGCAATGGTGATGCGCGCGTCGTTTTCGCCTTTTACGGCCAGGGCGTTGGCCTGCGAGGTGGCAATCCGGGCTTCTTTCTGGGCTTCAGCCTTGCCGATGGCCTCGTCTTTTTCGGCGGCGGCGATGCTGATTTCGCGGTCTTTGGCCGTAATGGCAATTTTCACGTCGCGGTCGCGGCTCGTTTCGGCAATCTGGGTGTCTTTTTCGCGGTCGGCCAGGGCCTTTCCGGTTTCGCCCATGCGGGTTTGCAGCGCCACGCTCACCACCGCCTCGTTGATCGCTTTGGCCGCTGCTTCCTTGCCCAGCGCCTCAATATAGCCCGATTCATCGCGGATGTCGGTTACGTTTACGTTGATGAGCTTAAGGCCCATTTTCTTCAACTCGGCGTCCACGTTTTTAGAGATATTATCTAAAAATTTGTCCCGGTCAGAATTGATCTCCTCAATTGTCATTGTGGCGATGACGAGACGCAGTTGCCCGAAGAGAACATCTTTGGAAAGGTCCTGAATTTGCTCCGGCGAAAGGCCCAGTAATCGCTCGGCGGCGTTTCCCATGCTGTCCACCTCGGTGGAAATGGCAATGGTAAACCGACACGGCACGTCCACCCGGATGTTTTGACGGGACAGTGCGTTGGTGAGGTTGGCTTCAATGGAAATGGGCTTCAGGTCCAGATAGGCGTAGTCCTGCACCACCGGCCAGATAAACGCGCCGCCGCCATGAATACACTTGGCCGAGGTGCCGCCGGTTTTTCCGTATACCACCAGAATTTTATCAGAAGGACAGCGTTTGTAGCGGGAAATGAGGGCGATTATCGTGACAAACAGCACGATTACGGCGACAATAACAATAGAGAACATGCAGACGGGATGTTTTTAAAAAATGAATCTTGTTTTAAGTGCAGAATAGCCACAAAGACCACAGAGGTGTTCACAGAGTGCCACAGCGGATACAGAGCTGGTCTTTGTGACTTTTTGATGTCTTCTCTGTTGATCGGTAGGGGCGAATTAAAGCCGGCAAAGCAGGTTTCACGTTGAAAAGAGAAGGCTCATATTTCAGAGATCACAATCAGAACGCCGTCCTGAATATCGGTGACGCGCACACGACTGCCGGTGACGAGGGCATCGCCATGGGTAATGGCCGGCAGTTCATGGCAGGTGTTCCGGGAGGAAATCTGCACTTTTCCGGTTCCGGAATTTTCGGCCGGAATGCGCAGATACACTATTCCGGTCTGGCCGCGCAGGGTTTCAATCCGGAAAGTATTGTCTTCGGTGAGGCGCAGCAGCTGGCGGATAATGACAAAGAAGACGGCCACGAAGGCGGCGCCCACAAGGGTTGCCAGCAACACGAGCACAGTAGCGTTTCCGACCGTGTTGTAAAGCGCGACGCCTGTCCAGCCAAAGCCCAGCAAAAAGTTGATCAGGTTCCGGAACGAAAACATCTGAAAGGATGCATCGGCGCCTCCGGAAAGGTCCCCGTCGGCGTCGCCGCCGTCGATCCCGGCAAACATCAGAACGGTTTGCAGCAGAAAAATCACCGACGCGATAATGGCGACCCACCAAAAAGCCACCAGTAACTGCGGCATGCCTTCAAAAAAGGAATTCATTCAGACCCATTTATTTTTTCAGGTCTAAAATAAGTCAGGCAACCGGAATTGTCTGTTTAAAAATTGAAGGCTTTCCAGCCTGCAACAAACAAAATGGTTCCCGGATTGCGAAGAAGACCGCAACATCCGGGAACCCAAACCTGGAAAAAAACCCTTCACAGCTTAACCCAAAGCCATTTCTTTTTACGCGCCTGCAATCCGGTACCCTTTCACGCTATTGC
>JAEVZP010000108.1 GCA_023392185.1 Bacteroidota bacterium | reverse complement strand
CGCTACGCAAAAATGCCGGTAATTTACCGGCATTCGTTTTAAAACAGGTTCAGAGAGTTGATGTTTAATCGCTTGTAACGCCGCCAATCACGCCGATAATCTGGCCGTTTACATAGCTCGAGCACACCGGCGATGCCAGAAACACATAGGCCGGTGAAATTTCTTCCGGCTGCGCGGCGCGACCCATTGGTGATTTGGCACCAAACTCCTTAATGTGTTTCGGCTGCTGATCGGCCGGGTTCAGCGGTGTCCACACCGGACCGGGCGCAACGGCGTTCACCCGAATGCCTTTTTCGGCCAGGTTCTTCGAAAGGGCCATGGTAAACGCATTGATACCGCCTTTGGTCATGGAATAATCGAGCAGGTTTTTGCTGCCAAACAAGCCGGTTACCGAAGACGTGTTGATGATAGCACTGCCTTCTTTCAGATGCGGCAATGCGGCCCGCGCCATGTTGAAATAACCATACAGGTTAGTTTTCAGCGTCATGTCGAAATGTGCATCCGTAATGGTTTCGAGGCCCTCAGTGTGTTCCTGAAAAGCAGCGTTGTTGACAAGGACATCCAATTTGCCAAAGGTTTCGAGTGTCTGTTCCACCACATCGGTGCAGAAATCCGGATCACTCACATCGCCGGAAAACAGAATGGCTTTCTGACCTTCTGCTTCCACATGCTTTTGGGTTTTCCCGGCATCTTCGTGTTCGCTGAGGTACACAATCGCCACGTCGGCACCTTCGCGGGCAAAAAGGACGGCTACTGCCCGGCCAATTCCGGAATCGGCTCCGGTGATGATCGCTACCTTTCCTTTGAGCTTTTCAGAACCTTTGTAATCCGGAGCTATGAATTTGGGTTGCAATTCCAGGTCGGCTTCCTTGCCCGGCTTCTCCAACTGCTTGTCGGGGTAGGGCGGTGACGGCTCTTTTCGCGCACCGGCCTGTACGGCGTCTTTGTCTTCTTTCTCTTTTTCGGCTTTGCTTTTCTGCTCCTGCTCGTTTACCTGTTCCTGGATCTGGCGTTGCTTTTTGGCTACCTGTTCGGCGCGTTCGCGGTGTTTTTTGAAGTTTTCGGTCATTTTTAGGGTGGGTTTACAGAGGAATCTCCAACCCTGTCTCTCAAAAAGAATGTGCCTTTGAGAAAAGACGGAAACCGAAAACCGAAAACGAACGGGAAGCGTCGGGCTGGTCCGAAAGGCCCGGCTCCCTTTAAAAAAAAAGCCTGCCTTCTGGTTACAGAAAGGCAGGCCCGGATCCTGTGAATTCCGGAAATTCAATCCTTAGAATTTGGTTCCAAAAGTCAGAACAATATTGTTGGTGGTGATGGTTCCGCGTGCTTCCGGCGCAATGGTTCCGATGGCACCGCCATAAGGCAGCTGATAGGCATATTCGCCGCCGGAGCGCTGGGTGTTTACAAAGCCGAGGTCCACAAAACCGCTTTTGCCGCGATAGCCCACACCGGCGTGGTAGCTTTTCATGCCGTCGCCAAAGAGATCCGATTTCTTATAAGGCGAGCCGTAGAAGCCAAGACCGGCGCGCAGATACAGCATATCGAGCCGCGCCTCGCCGCCGATGCGGAAATTTGAAGCGCCCTGCAGATTGGCCTGCAGCGAATCGTTGGCCAGCTGTTGTTGTAGCGCAAGGGTTGTTCCGCCATAAAGCAACTGGTTTTCCGAAGTGTTGAGCGTGATGCGGGCGCTGGCATAATCCACGTATTCGTAGTCGGCGCTCACAAAACCCCAGCGGCCCATAAAGCCGGTGGCACTTACCACGGCGCGCCAGGGCGTGCGCATGCTGTAGTCAAACTCCCGTGTCGTTAGCGCAAAGCGTTCGTTGGTATGGCTGCCTTCGGTGTTGGCAAACAGCGAAACATCTTCTTTGTCGTGCAGGGTATACCACGTGGGCGTATGGATGGCCGCGCCAAAGCGAAATGCGTTGCTCGGTTTTACAATCACGCCCAGTTTCAGATTGACCCCAATACCGTTGGTAGAAAGCGATTGGGTGTACACCGCTTCCTGAAAATCGGGCAGGGCATTGGTGACATCGGTTTCCCGGAAAGTCAGCTCTCTTTTATACCGTACGATCGGCAGGCCAAGGGTGGCTCCCACCATAATTTTTTCGTCGTAATTGCCGCCGCCACTGAACACCAGTTCGTTGATACCGCCGCGCTCCCGGACGGTTTTGGTTTGCTGCAAAGGTGCCATGCCATAGCCGGTAAGCGGGTAATAAACACCGTTTACGGAATCATAATCAATGAGGTAAGACTGGTAGCCCAGGTTGCCGAACGATTGTTCCGGCAGGCTGCCGTCGCTTCCCTTTTGGATATTGGCATCCAGCGAGAACGTCTCCGAAAAAGCGTTGGAATCGTTGCGACCGGTGTAGCTATAGTTACGGTTAAAATCGGCGAGGCGATTCAGTCCAATACCAAAGCCCCAGGAGCGCCACGGAGTCGGGTTGTTGCTACTGGGCCCCGACACTGATACGACGCCGACATTGCTGATATTGAAAGCCGAGAAATTGTCTGCGCCCTTATTCCCGAAATACGTAAAATCATTGTCGCCAAAATGCAACGAAGGGGAAAAAGAAAACTCGCCGCGCCGGTAGATGCCGATGCCGGCGGGGTTGACGGAGAGCGCACTGAAGTCGCCGCCTACCGAACCGAGCGTGCTGCCGAAGCCGATAGACCGGGCAGTGCCCTGGGGCATCTGCATGCTGAACCGGGCGGCGTCATTATAGTCTTGTGCCAGCGCGCCGGCAGCCGGGGCTGTCAGCAGAAAGGCCAGCGGTGCAAAGTATCTGATATTCATAAGGGAGATTGACTGGGGAAACGGGCGGCTGTTTAAACGCCCCTATAAGGTCCTCAAAAAAGATACCGCAACCGCCCGGAAGGCTGCTGCGGTATCGCCTGATATTCCGGTATTTTCCGGAAAACAAACTTATCTGCGGAGGCCTCCACCGCCGCGGCCACCCGAAGGAGCCGAGAAGCCGCCGCCGCCGCGGCCACCGGAAGGTGCGGAGAAGCCGCCGTTAGAAGGCGTGCTCATGCGCTGGGCAGGCGCTTCGAAGCGCGGCTGCGAACGAGGTGCTTCCATGCTGCGCTGCTCAAAGCGGGGCATCTGCCGGCGCTCAACAGGTGGCGGAGCGCTGTAAGTACGCTCTGGCACAGCACGTTGGTTTTGCCAGTTGTCATTGTTGCGCAACGGCGCTTGCTGGGCAGGCTGGCGGTCATTGCTGTTGCCGAAGAAACCGCCACGGGGCCGGTTGCTTTCCCGAACCGGGGGCACTTCTGCAGCACGATCATTGTTATTAAACCAGCCACCACGGGGATTATCGTTGCGGGTCGGGGCCGGCGTTTCCACCACCCGGTCATTCAGACGGTCGTTGGAATTGAAACGGTTGTTGCGCGAAGGCACAGTCGTTTCCGGAACGCGGTCGTTGCTGTTGCCGAAGAAATCGCTGCGCGGATTCCGCTCGTTGCGCGTCCGGTCAAGCGTCGATTCCCGTACGTTGCGGTCGGGTGCAACCATGCTTTCGTTGTTGCGGCCCGGCGTGCGGATTTCGGCTGCGGTGTTCTTGTCCGGAACGCGACTGTTGGTACGCTCAGGCTGGCGCGCGCCGGAAGGTGCGTTCCGGATCGGCGTGTTGGCAGTGCCGCTGCGGTTGCCACTGCGGAGTTCGTCGTTGATGCTGCCGGCAGAGCGGTAGCCGTTGCTCACCGGGGTGCGATAGCTGCTGCCGTTGACGCCCCCGATAGCGGTGCGCGGTGCGTAGTTCACTTTCCGGTAGCTGTAAGGCGTATAGCCGTAACCGGCGCCATAGAGGCCGGCATAATACCCGTCCCAGTAGCCATTGCGATAGCCCCAGCCATAGCCGCCGCCACCGTGGCCCCAGCCGGAATAATACGGATGGC
>JAEVZP010000008.1 GCA_023392185.1 Bacteroidota bacterium | reverse complement strand
ACCGGATGAAAACAGGTGTTATTGCACCTGCGAGTTCCGGGGCGCTGCTGCGTCTTTATCTACCATGGTAGTATTTGTGGGCGGCGTAGCTTCCGGCTTGCGCATACCCGCCTCTATTTCGCTCTTTACGCCTTCTTTGGCGTCGTTGAACTCCCGGATGCCTTTACCGAGACCACGTGCCAGTTCCGGAATTTTTCGTCCACCAAAAAGCACGATGATAGCGATGAGGATAATAAACCATTCTCCGCCACTCGGCATAGAAAGAAAAGGCAGGGCGGTAACGTTTGTTGGTGTCATAAGGTTAAGATTCTACCCGGAGGCATTTACAAAAATACGCGAAACTGCCCGGAAATGTTTTTTCCAACACAAATTTTTTTGCTATATTAACGATTTTTGTTAATATAAATTCGGCAGCTAAGCAAGACTCTTTCAGTATCCAGGTAAAGTTTTATATACTGACAGGCAGGTCTCCTTACAGGATCACTCCGGCTTCAAAACTGCCGGAAGGTTACGTTTTCCACTGTCTTCAAAAGAATGCCCCATCCGGCTCCGGATGGGGCATTCTTTTCAAAAGAAAATTGGATGCTTTTATTTCTGAATGGCAACGGAGTGCACTTCGAGGCGCCCCTCGCTATCCGAGAGGTGTAACTGATACAGCCCGGCCGGCAAAGCTTCTGCATGTATGGTTCCGTCAGCATCAGGAATGGTTTGCAGGGCACATTGTCCGGCCAGGTTAAAGAAAACTGCTTTTAACGGCTTTTGTGGCAGCGCCCCATTTTGCAACAGGCGCATCACACCGCCCGAAGGGTTCGGCGCAATGACAAAGGTTTTTTCGGCTTCCCAATCCACAACGCCCATGGCAGAGGTTTTAAAAGTACGGTTGCTGCCGCTGCTGCTGCCGCCCCGGTTGGTGGCCCGTAGGCGGAAGTGGTAGGTTTTGTTGGGAAGCAATCCCGAGATCGCGGCGCTCACCGAAGTGGGTGCCACGCCGTTGATGGTATCCGGTGTGGCCACCGCGGTTTGGCCGTATGCGGTGGTCAGCCCATATTCGAAAATAGCTGTCGTCGCGCCGCCGTTCGCAATTACGGTGCCATTGAGTGTAGCATTGTTTCCGGAAACCTGTGTGGCGTTGGTAGTGGTCACCACCGGCGTCGGCTGGGCGGCATTGGTACGGAAAGACTTGCGGGCACTGGTTTGGGTTACGCCGTTTTTAGTGGCTGCGATGCGGTAGTAATAGGTTGTGCTGGGTTGGAGCCCGGTAAGGGTTGCATGCACGGCAACAGTTGCATTTCCGGAAACAGTGGCCGGGGTGGCAGCGAGGGTCTGACCAAAGGCTGTGGTGGTTCCATATTCAAAAACAACCGTAGTGGCCAGGCCATTTGCATTGACTGTTCCGCTCACTTCTGCTCCGCTATCGATAACATGGGTAGCATTGTTAATAGTAATTACCGGTTCCGGTCCGTTGGTCTGGAAGGTGCGGTCGCTGCTCACGGTAGTGCCGAGGCTGCTGGTTGCCCTGATGCGATAATGATAGGTGGTGCCGGGCATCAGGCCAGTCAACGCTTTGCTTACGTTGGCAGTGCCGGAAACGGTAGCCGGGGTGGCTGCTGCTGTCAGGCCGTAGGCGGTGGTCAGTCCATACTCAAAAATGACGGTTGTCGGCGCGCCGTTGGCCGATACTTTTCCGTTCATTGTAGCCGTGCTGCTGGTAATTCTGGTTGCGGCTGTAGCCGTAGCTGTAGGCGCTGCCGTGCCGGTCTGGAAGGTCCGGACGGCACCGGTATCGGTGCCGCCGGCGTTGGTTGCCCGGATCCGATAATAGTAGGTGGTATAGGGCAGCAGGCCGGTAGGAGTAGCGCTCACAGATGTGGTCGTATTTCCGGAAACAGTGGCCGGGCTGGCGATGGCCGACCGCGTTAAGGCGGGGGTGGTACCATATTCAAAGCGCACGGCTGTCGCAGTGCCGTTGGCATTCACCGTTCCACTGAGCCGGGCGCTGGTGGCCGTAACGTTGGCAACAGCGCCGGTCGTAACCGTTGGAAGCGGGGCAGCGGGTGCAGCAGTGGTGAAGGTCATGTCGGCACCATTGCTTGTCCCCGCAGCGTTGGTCGCCTGCACGCGGTAGTGATAGGTCGTGTTGGGTGTCAGGCCATTAAGTACTGCATTCGCAGTTCCACTGACGTTTGCAGCCATGGTCGCCGGATTGGCATTGGCGGTTTGACCATAAGCAGGGGTGGTGCCATATTCGAAAGCAATGGTTGTCGGCGCGCCGTTGGCTGTAACAATAGCATTGAGGGTTCCAGAGACCGATGTGATGTTGGAGGCCGCCTGCGTCGTAGCCGAAGGAGCTTGCTGCCCGGTGCCACCGGTAATAACTACATCATAGTCCTGCGTCTGTCCCATCTGGAAGTTGTTTGGGCTGGATGTGGGAACACAGGAATAAGGTCCAGGCGGCTGGATTTGGGTTCCAAAAGTATAGTCGTCGTCTTCCAGCAAAATAACCCGCATCCGCACCGTACCCGGTGTTGCCGTCGCGGGAACGGTAAAGCTTTGCACGGCCGGGCTGGTAGGCTGTCCCTGCTGGTTGGTAATGAATTGGTTTAATACCAACTCGCCGGGGTCGTTAAAGTCGGTGTTGCCGTTGAAGTCGATAAAAACACCCACATAGTGAACGGTCGGGAAGTTGGCAAAATCGATGGTAGCCGTGTAGGTGCCACCCGCAGCAAGCGTAGGCCCGGCGATATTATTATAATAGTCATAACCGGTAGGGGAGACATTTCCGGCAGTACTATTAAAGAATTGGTCTACCGAAACACTGGTAATGAAATCCTGTGTAGTCGTGAAGGCCCCCGTACAGTAAGGGGCCGGATTGGTAGACTGGGCGCCGGCCGAGACGGCGGCGGCCAGCAATGCTGCTGTAAAAATTTTTTTCATAAAGGTGTTGAAGCGGCTGTCGGGTCAGTTTGGGGCATAGACAGCAAAAATGCTAAAAGAGTGGGGTAGTTTAAAAACTAAATTTTTGTTTTCGGGCGACTGGTGTCCGGATAAAATTATTCACAAATTGTTTATGAACCGCTTTTTCCTTTATTTACCAGGAAGACGCCCCCGGCAATCAGCGTAAATGACCCCAACGTCCAGATTTTGAGCGGTTCTTTATAAAACAAAGCGCCCAGAACCACAGCTACCAGCGGATTGATATAGGCATAACTGGTTACAAAGCTGACGGGCAGGTGCCTGAGCGCATATTTATACGCCAGCATCGCCAGCATTGAGCCAAAAACCACGAGATAGCCCCAAGCCAACAGCGCCCGCGGATTCCACCAGGTTATACCGGAGTAATTTTCGAACGTAGGACTGAGCAAAAGCATGATGAGGCCGCCGAAAAAGATTTGCAGCATCACGTCGAGCGTTGCGTTTCCGCTGCTATTGCCCCAGCGTTTCATCAGCAGGGAGCCGCCACCCCAGCCAAAAGTGGCAATCAGGAGCCCCAGGATGCCGACGAGATAGTGCCGGTTGCCCAGCGCCGCTACATCCGACCGGAAAATCAGGGCCACTCCCAGAAAACCAAGCAGCATACCAACAATCGTGATAGGCTTGAGCCGGTCTTTGGTAAAAGAAAAAAAGCTCAGCAAGACTACGGAAATCGGCATGGCGCTGCACACCAGCGCAGCCACACCGCTCGGCACCACATTCTCTGCCCAGCTCACCACGCCGTTGCCCACCGTAATCATCAAAAAGCCGATAAGGGCGTTTTGCCAAAGCATTTTTGGGGAAATGTTTATTGGCTTCCGCGTCCCGATAAAGAGCAGTGGAATCATCAGAAACGCAGCAACTACCTGCCGCGCACCGGCCATCAGAAACGGAGGATAGGCCTCAATGGCGACTTTAATGCCGAGATAAGTTGTGCCCCAGACGAAGGCGATAAAAGCATAACAGAAGTAGGCGAGACGCGTATTTTGAACCGGCACGGTGCAAAGGTGCAGCGCGGCGGGTTGCGCAGGAGAAAAATCCTTTGATAGGGTTATAGGGGGTTAATGTCCTAACGCGTAAACTCTGACAGCAAAATCACTGACAGCGCTTCAATTCTTTTGAGTCGGATATCATTGGTGAGAAAAGCGTCGCAGTGCGTTTGTAAGGCAGTTGCTATCTGAATTGCATCCGGAAGTTTGACAGCATATCGGGAGCGCAGCTTTGCGGCCTCTTCAGCAACAGCGGGTGTTAGACTTACCAACGTAAGCCCGGCATTGTTGGTGAGCCATTCCCGGTACTTCACGGTAAGCTCATCCTGTGCCGCTTCAAAAGGCTTTACGAGCACTTCCGACAAAGTAATTGTGGAACTTACAAAAGAAAAAGTGCCTTGTGCGTGGAGCGCTAAAATCCTTAAGAGAACCGGTTGAAATACGGTATGGCCTTCCATAAAGTAATCAACGGCGCAGTATCTAAAAACACGCGTTTACCACTCAGATCTGCTGCTACCATTCCCGCAAATCTTCAAGGTGTTGATCTATCTCTGCCTGGCTTTTCCAAAGGCCTTTAGCCGTTCCGTTTAATTCCAGTAATTCCATAGGTTGTCCTTCTGTATTCTTATCCGGATGAGGACGTTTTTCGCTCCCTACTTCATAAGGCACGTTCAGCGCATCCAGAACGGCGGTAATAGCCGCTTGCTGCGCTTTATTTTGGGGATGTGCAATAACGGTTTGCATACTTACGAAAATACGGTGTTTTTGAGAACAAACTTTTGAAGACAGCCCCTTATTTCCTCACCGTCTTCCCTTCCTTCTCCGTCCGCTTCCGCACCACCATCAGCTCCCCCAGTTCCACATTAAACGGCATTTTCGCCACCTTTACAATCCCGCGCTTATCGCCCCGGATTTCGGTAAGCGTGCCCACCTGATGCGTGGTTTTGTTCCGTACCAAATCGCCGATTTGCGGCGTGCCGCCCACGGTTTCATAGGCTTTGTCAATCTTTTTAGCCGCCGATTGGTTCGCGATAACCGCTTTTTTCCGGAAAAGAATCTTCTCCGCTGCGTCAATCACCTCGCCTTTGTTCTCGGCTTTTTTCCAGTCGTGGACGATCTGCTTAAACTTCCGCTCCGTTTCGCGCAGGTAATCCAGCTCTTCTTTTTTAATCTTGTTTTGCAGCTTCAGGGTTTCAAAATGCACCCGCTGCTTTTCCTTGTCGGCAATCTCCTCGTAATAAATCCGGGCGCGCTCGGCGGCGTCAATTTTTTCGTCCAGCGTTTTTTCTTTTTCGCCCAACCGCAGGCCTTGCTGCTCGGTTTCGTGAAGCAATTTATCCAGCTTGTGGTGGCCGCGTTCGGTGAGCTGGCGCGCACGGTCAATCACTTTTTGCGGCAATCCGCTGCGCAGGGCAATGGCGAACGTGTAAGACGAACCCGGCTTGCCCAGAATGAGGCGATAGCGCGGCTCCAGGGCTTCTTCGTCAAACAGCATCGCGCCGTTCACGATGCCGCCCACCTTTCCGGCCATCACTTTCAGGTTCAGGTAGTGGGTGGTGATAATGCCAATGGCGTGGCGCGCGGCGAGGGCTTCCACAATCGCTTCGGCAAATGCGCCGCCCAGGGCCGGGTCGGAGCCGGAGCCGAGTTCGTCAATAAAAAACAAGGTTTTGCCGTTGGCAAAGTCCATAAAGTACTTCATGTCGCGCAGGTGGGCGCTGTAAGTACTCAGCTCGTTTTCAATACTTTGCGTGTCGCCAATGTGGATAAACAAGTTCTTGAAAATCCCCACTTCCGAGTTCGGGTCGGCGGAAATCAGCAAGCCGCTTTGCGCCATGATTTGCAACAAACCCACCGTTTTCATGCTCACCGTTTTGCCGCCTGCGTTCGGCCCGGAAATAATCAGAATCCGCTCTTTGCGGTCCAGCGTCAGGTTCAGCGGCTCCACCGGTTTGCCGGCCGACCTGTTGTGGAGATACAAAAGCGGGTGGCGGGCTTTCACCAGCGCCACGCCGGGGTGGTTGCTCAGGCGCGGCATGTGGGCGTCCAGCTCCTGCGCCAGCAAGGCTTTACAGCGGATAAAATCAAAAATGCCGGAAAGCTTGAAATAATGGTGCAGTGTGGGCGCATATACCCGCAGCTTCGCCGTGGTTTCCTGCAAAATGCGTTGGATTTCCCGGCTTTCCGCGCGTTCCAGCGAAAAGATTTCGTTGTTCAGCTCTATCGTTTCTTCCGGCTCAATAAAAACCGTCCGGCTCGTGTCGCTTTCGCCGTGGAGAATGCCTTTGACCTGCCGCTTGTTTTCGGCGTTGATGGCCACGGTGCGCCGACCATTCAAAAATCCTTCCGAAATATCGGCGAGGTAGCCTTGCTTGCTCAGTTTCCGGAGCACGGTTTCAAACAGTTTGCGCAGCTCGTTGCGGCGGCTTTGCAGGTCGGCGCGGATGTTCAGCAACTCTCGCGAAGCGGTGTCGCGCACCTGTCCGCCTTCGTCAATTGCGGCGGAAACGATGTCCACGATTTCTTTTTCAAACTTCAGGTCGGCAATCAGTTCGCGCAGGGTGGGGTAGAAGCCCGGGCGGCCCGCAAACCAGCGCAGCACGTCGCGCATGGTTTCAGCCAGGCTCGCCATCGCGAGCAGGGCATCGCCCGGCAGCACCGCGTTTTCAATCTCTAAAAGCCGCAGTTCCTTCGAAATATTGCGGGTGAAATGCGCCGGAAACGCATCCTGCCCCAGGCTGTTTTTATACTCTTCGGTTTGCTTCAGGGCGCGCTCAATCGCTTCAAAACGCGTCATCGGCTTCAGGCGCTGCACGCGCTCGCGGGCCGCGTCGGTGCGACAATAGTTCAGCAGCAGTTGTTGAATCTTTCCAAATTCCAATCCATCGGCGGCGCCCGCCGGGTACAGGTTCATCATAGGTTCGTCGTGGAGAACAAAGGTAAAAACACCGCAGGGTCGGTTGGGTTTAAAAAATTATTGGGTTGGTTTTCCATTGGTCTGTAGGGGCGAATTGCATTCGCCCTTATAAAAAATACCACCAAAACCCATGGGCGAATTGCATTCGCCCTATAATACAGGCGAATTGCCGCAAAAGGGCGAATGCAATTCGCCCCTATGTTAAAATCTCACCTGCAATATCGGGCGAATGCAATTCGCCCCTACGGTGTATCTTTCAACTGCTATGGGCTACCATCCGGACTATCATCACCGCCGGTCTGTACGGCTCAAAGGATACGATTACGCGCAGGAAGGAGCTTATTTCATTACGATTTGTTGTGAGAACCATGTGTGCCGGTTTGGCACAGTTCAGAATGGATTTATGGTGTTGAATAGTTTTGGACAAATCGCCCACGAGGAATGGTTGAAAACCGCCCAAATCCGCCCACAAATCGAGTTGGATGATTTTATCATCATGCCCAACCACATGCACGCCGTTTTTTTCATCCGTAGGGGCGAATTGCATTCGCCCTATAATACAGGTGGTTTTCCGCAGGAGGGCGAATTGCATTCGCCCCTACAAGTGCCCTTTCGTTCCCCGGCGCAAACGGTGGGCGCAGTGGTGCGCGGCTATAAATCCGCAGTTGCAGGCCGGTTGAAAGAGGTAGGTTTCACCGAAAAATTGTGGCAGCGCAGTTTTTGGGAACACATCATTCGGGATGAACCCGCGTACCAGAATATAACCGGGTACGTTCGTAACAACCCAAGGAACTGGCAGCGTGATAAGTTTTATTTCGTTGGATAGCGTGGGGGGAACTCCTTTATCCGGTAACAATCGCATAAGGCCCGTTGCAGGGAGATATTTCCGGAAAATCAGGTTTTTCCGGAAATAAAGACGCTACAATTTCAATGGGGAGCCATTGGCTGCTGCAAACCAAAATCCCGGAAACCGCCCTTCGGCAGATTCCGGGATTTGTCACACTTTATTCTTCTTAAAAAAGACTATTCCTTCACAAACCGGCGGATTTCGGTAGCCTCGCCGTTGCTGATTTGCAGCAGATACACACCCGGCGCTAAGGTGGCCGTCCGGAAGACGATTTCTGTTCCACGTTTCTCTGTGGGCAGCAAAATCACTTTGCCGGTAATATCCATAACCCGAACGCTCGGGGAAGCTACAGGTACATTCTGAATCCGCAATTCCGCCCCGGCGGGGTTGGGCGAAAGCACAATTCCGGAAAAAGCAGTCAGGTCTTTCACCGACGTGGCATACGCCGGATGGTCATAGAGGTAATAGGCCGTATCCGCAGTTTGCTGCAGGCCGGAAATGTCCACGCTCGGGCAGCCGCCGGCATTGGGGGAGACCACCAGGGCAAAAGCTACTTCCGCTACAGCGCCTGCCGCCATCTGAAAGGGCGCGGAAGAAAGAATAAACCGGCGGTCGCCCGGCGGGTTGTATTGGGAACACTCCGACCACTCTGCCGCATTAGCAGGATTGCCTGAGAATATGGTTGTGGTGGCCTGTCCGGTTATGGGATTAAGAAAAGGCTGGCCGCAGCGGTCGGTTCCGGACATCAGGTTGTAAAACTCCGGAGCAATTCCGGGGCTGGTAGCGCAGTGTGGTGTTCCACCCGTGTTGCTGGAAAAATAACTGAAAGCACCTGTCGGCACCCGACTTCTTCCATAGTCGCCAACTGCTTTCAGCAACACAATGCCGGCAATCGGCGGGTTGGCGCCATAATGACCCGGCGCGCCGTTCCCGTCCACCGTCTTTGCATTATAGACATACCCGATGCGCCGGCCCGAGTCGAACCCGATATAATCGTCGGCATAATACCCCAAATCGCCATCCGACCAGATTGCAACCCGGACAGAGTCCATGGCATTGGGTCCGTAATTATGCACTTTGTATTCATAGAACTGAATATCGTCGGCTTTGGTGCCTCGCGCATAGGCATAAGCGGACAGGTGGACCTCCAGGCCCATTCCTTTAGAACCGGATTGGGTTTTTACATCGGCCATGTCGTTGAAGGCAGTCCACAGCATTTGTTCGCCTTTCATCTTCGGGTAGTCGCCCGCCAGATAATTGTATTTTCCATCCCCGTCTACATCCACGAAAGGGGCATAGTCCCGGCCCGGTGGAAGCGAAAGCGGCTGATTAGCCCTTCCCAAAATCGTGGCGGAGCCTTTTGCCGGCCAGGCTTTCAGGTCGTCAAAACCGGCGCTGGTGAGCGCGGCCGCCAGCGCGGTGGGGTTGGCCGTGCCCACACTTCTGACAACCGCCCGGAAGCTGTCGATCGTGCTGCGCCGAATGGTCCAGATGCGGTTCCAATGCTGCATCAGAGCGGTGTCGGAGGTGCCGCCGGCCGTCAAAATTCCCGGAAAATAATCCCGTCTGCCATTACTGTGATACAGGACGGCAGCCGTCACAACGGTATCATTCACTTTGCCGCCCACCCACAGCCCGGAAGCATAACCGATATGCTTGCCGCTGCCCTTGGGATATTCACATTCCGGTTCGTTATTTCCGGTATTATACCACATATTGCCGAGGGTGTTGATCGAAGACCGGATATTTCCGGCTTCCAGATACACCTTTTGATGTGGCGGAACCGCGCTCTGACCATATCCGCTCGAAACCGCCAGGAGCGTAGCCGTTGCGGCTAATAGAAGACCTCTTCTCTGCATAGCTGTAAGGATTTCTAAAATGTTAGGAACTTATAAATGTACTTAGTTTTTTATCAAACTTAAGTTTCTTTAAAAAAGCGGAACGATTTTGCTTTACGGTTTGGGCAAACTGATTCTTTCTATGTTCCCTTTTTATCTGTTGCTTGGTGTTGTTGCGCTGACTGTTTTGATTCTATACCTTTCTAAAAAGAAAAAAAGCGGCAATACGCCGGTATTAACGCCGCGTCGCGCCCACCGCTTGTTGCAGCGCGTGCGCTTTTATAAAGCGCTGATGCCTGCGCAGCAGGAAGCGTTTCGCAGCCGGGTACATGATTTTCTGCAAACCGTCCGCATTACACCCGCCAAAGGGGTTCGCATCAAGCTGCTCGACCGGATTTATGTGGCGGCGGCGGCTGTAATTCCGGTATTTCATAAGCCCGACTGGCAGTATACTTACCTCGATGAGGTGGTGATTCGTTCCGGAAATTTCTCCAAAGATTTTCGTGGCGAACCTCAGGACGAGAATGTGATGGGCATGGTGGGTGACGGCGTTCTGAAC
>JAEVZP010000227.1 GCA_023392185.1 Bacteroidota bacterium | reverse complement strand
GCCTTGCTGGCAGAAACGCCGTGGGTGTTGCTGGCGCAGTCGGAGACGCAGCAAAAAAAGAACATTGCCCGCTTGTTTGAAACCGCGAAATTGTCCCGCGAGTTGGAAGGCACGGCGAAAAAGCTGGAAGCGATGCTGTTGCCCGAAGGCGGTTTTCCGTGGTTTTCCGGAAATACACGCCCCGACCGGTTTATCACCCAATACATTGTGGCGGGCATCGGACACCTGAAAGCGCTCGGCGTGGAAGACTACGGGGGCCGCATGAAGCGCATTGCCGACAAGTGCCTGCCGTATCTGGACCGGAAAATTGTGGAAGATTACCAGAATCTGATCAAATACAAAGCGAAGCTGGAAGCCCAACAGGTCAGTCCGTTTCAGGTGCATTACCTCTACGCGCGGACGTTTTTCGGCAAGCTGCCGCAGGGCAAAGAAGTGCAGTACTACGCCGGACAGGCGAAGAAATACTGGCCCAAATTCAATGCGTTTGTCAAAGGCATAACCGGCCTTTTTGCCCACCGAGAGGGCGATGGCGCAACGGCAACGGCAGTGTCTAAATCCTTATTGGAAACAAGCACCTACAAAGAAGAAATGGGCCGCTACTGGCCGGAAATGGGGCGCTCGTGGTGGTGGTACGAAGCGCCGATTGAAAGTCAGGCGTTGTTGATTGAATTCTTCGCCGAAACCAACAACGAGGCGGCCGTGAATGAAGCCCGCCGCTGGCTCCTGAAACAAAAGCAAACCCAGCACTGGCGCAGCACCAAAGCCACCGCCGACGCGTGTTACGCGTTGTTGCGCACCGGCACCGAATGGCTCACTGCCGAGCCGCAGGTAACGATTTCGCTGGGCGACCGCACTGTTTCTTCCCAAACCCAAAACACGGAAGCAGGCAGCGGGTATCTGAAAGCGCGGATTCCGGGAAGCGAGGTCACGCCGCAGATGGGCAACATCCGGTTTGCGGTTGCCGACGGGCCCAAAGCGAGCGCGAAGCTGCCCGCCGGGATGCCGACTTGGGGCGGCGTTTATTGGCAGTATTTTGAGGACTACGATAAGATAGAAGCTGCCGGAACACCGCTTCAAATCCGTAAGGCTTTGTGGGTGGAAGAAGCGACGCCGCGTGGTCCCGTGCTGCGTCCGCTGGCTGAAGGTGAGGGCGTGAAGGTGGGCGACCGCGTGAAAGCACGGGTGGAAATCACCGTGGATCGCGACATGGAGTATGTGCACCTGAAAGACGCACGCGCCTCTTGTTTTGAGCCGATCAATGTGCTCAGCGGTTACCGCTGGCAGGAAGGCCTCGGCTACTACGAAAGCACCCTGGACCTTTCCAGCAACTTTTTCATCAGCTACCTGCCAAAGGGCAAATACGTGTTTGAATACCCCATGTTTACTACGCAAGCCGGAAATTTCTCTGGCGGCCTTGCTACCATTCAATGCATGTATGCGCCAGAGTTTTCGGCGCACACGGAAGGCACGCGGGTTGAGGTGAAGGAGCGGTAAGCAGGTGCGTTATTTATTAAAGCACCCGTCGGATTTTCAAATATGACGGGTGCTTTTTGGTTTGAAAGGGTTTTCATTCCGGTATGGACACCTCTGTTATGGTATCTTTGAAAATGCGTTTTTTCCTCTTTATACTCCTCCTTCTGATAGGAAAAAGTGTTGCTGTGGCTGCGGCGCCTTTCTTTGAGGTACGCTTCTCCAGGCCGCTGGCGGTGTATTATTTTGTGGAGGCGCTATCGGGCAGCAGCCGGTCCGGCACTGTTTTTCAAAAACAATACATCGGTTCGCGCTTTGAAACCGCCGAAACCCGGGCAGCGCTGGCCGACTTTGATACGCTGGACCTGCAATACAGCTATGCGTTTCCGCAGTATCCGGCATTTAGCAAGACTCCGGGTCAGACGGAAGACCTTTTGCGGCGTGCCCTGTTGCTTTCCACGGACCTGACGGATTTTCGGCAGCGCGCCGCCGGTATCGTCCCCAAAGAGGATCTGACCCGTTTACTACATATCCTCACTGTTTTCAAGCCTGTCTATGATTCGATGGTGTATGTGCCGTTGGAAAGAGAGTTCCATCAGCAGCTTTCGGCTTGTGCAAGCCGGCTGCATACGCCTGCGGTAAGCGAATTTTTCCGGAAAATGAGCCTTTTTCATGGGCAGGAGGAAGGGCCTGCCGATACGTTTCGGGTAGCTTTCTATCCACTGCCCCGGAGCAGGGCGTTCCAAGCCACCGCTTTTATTGATTGCAGCGTAAGTGCCCTGCCCGAAGGCGAGCGCGATTATGATATGCTGCTTTCAGTAACGCTGCATGAAATCGCTCACATTCTGTATAATGATCAGCCTTTGGCTTTGAAACAGCGGTTGCAAAAAGCATTTGCAAACAGTCCGTTTCCGGGGGCAGCCAATGCCCGATTGCTGTTCAACGAGGCGCAGGCGACCGCTTTGGGAAACGGTGCTGCCTACCTTGCTTTAACCGGTGTGCTGGATACGGGCGCCTGGTATAGCAACAAGTACCGCAATGGGATGGCCAAAGCAATCTACCCGATGGTGGCCGGTTATCTGTCGCGGAATCAAACTATTGACAGTGCTTTTGTGGCGGAATATTGCCGTATTTATGCCACCCGCTTTCCGGAGTGGGAAGGGGAAGCGGCTCATTTGTTTACCAACCGTTTTGTGGTGGCTGATGATGATGCGGCGTTGCGGGAAGTCCGGCAGGCTTTTCCGGTAACCTCTACCAGCTATGCAGCCACTCCTTTGAACGAAGCCAACCTGAAAATTATAAGTGAGTCGCTGCTCACCAAAGTGTTGGTTCTAAACCCGGAAAATGCCGGAAATCTCGCCCTGGCCAAACGGTTTTTTCCGCAAATCAGGGTATCGCCTGCGCTGCTGCAGAAAGGTTTTGTGCGCTCCCAAAACCGGGACGGCACCTGGCTGTATGTGCTCTTTACCCGTCCGCATCCACTGCGCAGAACGCTGGAGGAAACCCTAAAGGAAAAAGAAAGCCACTAAGAATCGAGAACGGTTGTATCGCAGGACCGGTAACCGGGAGCCGTGAGCCGTGCCACCTCGTCCCGTATTTCCTGCATCCGGAAGGGCTTTTCCAGGCAACCGTCGGCACAGGCATCCTGGGCCATCTGTGCAATCTGCGGACTGGCCGAAAGCATCAGAACGGGCAGGTGGCAGGTACGTTCTCCTTTCTTGAGAAACCGGCAAATATCCAATCCATCTACACCCGGTAGCTGCTTATCAAGGATTACCAGATCGGGTAGGGGAAAATCATCGGTGAGAAGGGCATCTCCGGATTGCAATAAGGACACCGAATATCCTTCATGTTCCAGCATCAGCCGTACGACATCCCGAATGGCTACATCGTCTTCCACAAATAGAATGTTTTTCCTGTTTCTCATGGCAGTTGCGTGTTCTGACAGGCTGGCCCCGGTTGGGTTCAATCTACGGGCTCCACATTCTGAACCATAACTATTTTTTAGTATTCCTCTGGCTGGAGGGAAGCGGGGAAGGCGCTTCTTATGATGCTGGTGTCAGGGGGAGGAAGCAACAAAAGGTACTGCCTTCCTGCAGGGTGCTTTCAGCTTCTACGAAGCCGCCGTGCAACTGGACTGCTTTCCGCACAATGGCCAGTCCCATACCACTGCCCGGATAGGTCCCTTCGGGATGCAGTCGCTGGAAAAGCTCAAAAATCCGGGACTTATACACCGGATCAAAGCCAATGCCATTGTCTGCTACTGAAATACAACCGTAAGGCTGCTCGCTGAACACCCCGGAACCGTTCATCGTCTCGCCTTCGACCACTTTATAACAGACCCGGATGTGGGGAGCCACCTCCGGCTGCCGGAACTTAAAGGCATTGCTCAGCAACTGGTGGAGCATCTGCCTTAAGGCCACCGGATTTCCATTGATTACAGGCAATTGCTGACATTGGACCAGCGCTTCGGTACGCGCTATTTCCTCTTTGTAGCGCAGCAGTTCTTCTCCCAGCAGAGCACTCAGATCTACCGGCTCGAAAGGAACCCTACAGCTCATATCTGAAAAATTGGCAATGTCGTCGGTGAGCAAACCCATACGCTGCACGCTCTGCTGAATCCGTCGAAAGTTAGAACGGCCCTCTTTACTAAGACGCGCCGATTCGCGCATCATAATCAGTTCGGCAAAGGTGTAAATCTTGCGGAGGGGCTCTTTCAGATCATGGGCCGCAATTTTGGCGAAAACAGCCAGATCTTCATTGGCCTGTTGCAGGGCCACATTTTGCCGGATCAAGCGTTCGTTCAGCATTTTAAGCTGATTTTCCGCTTTGACCCGGTGGGCTATGTCATGCAGGATCACCAAAACGCCCCGCACGGTTTCGCTGCCTTCTGCGCGCATTGGGACAATATGGGTCTCATAATAGCCGGGAAAACAAAAGTTACCCCTGACTTCCAGAAAGCTTTTATAGCCCAGCAAGGCATTGTTGATTGCGTTCCGCAACTTTGCAAAGTCGGCAGCGAGCGGAAAAACTTCAAAAAAATCTTTACCGGCTACTGCCTCCCCGGAAAGCCCGGACCACTTGGCGGCGGTTTCATTCCAGGCAATTATTTGAAGGGAAGGATCCAGTGCCATCATCCCGTCGATGCTGGCCTGGGTCATACACGCAGCAATATTAAAACCAGTTTCATCTCCCTTAAGCAGTCTGGGGGTGTCTCCCGACGCTGCCTGTGGCACCGTATTCCGATTACTTCTTTTCATGTTCAACCAGGATGGAAACAAACCAAAAGAAACTTTGTTTTGAAAAAAAACTAAGATTTAGCCCGGATTTTTCCGGCCTTACATAAGAAAGTTACTTTCTCGATAAAAAAATTGGATGCGCCCGGTCGTCTCTCCAGACCGGAACGCATCCACCCACGGGTGTCCCTCCTTTTTCGCCTCAATGGGTTTCTTCAAACTAGGTAGAGCTGCTTTTGACAGGCTGACAGGAATGTCAGATCCGGAAAGCAGAGCATCGACCCGGCATTTTTCCGGTCGGTGCTTGGGGTAGCAGGATCCGAATGAAAATTAAAATGTGGTTTACAGGGGCTGTTCTGATGGATTTCCGCTTTAAAAAGCTTGGCGTCCAGGGACCGGCAGATCCGCGTCAGGGTGTTTTCATAGTTGGTTGGGGCCGCCGCCGGCTGCCTTCGCTCCGGAAGATTTCATCAAACCTGCAGTTTCACTAAAGCTGCTTCATAGGATTGGGGGTGTTTTGGAAGGGTGAAGGAGTAAGGGTTTAAAAACAGCCTTCCTGCGCCCAGACAGAAAATAAAAATCCGCCCGGAGATCACGGAGCGGAAACACCAAAGCAGGAAGAAGAGGTTACAGCAGGGAAGAGTGCATTGCAACAAAAGGCGTCAGCACCACATCAGCCCGGCAAGCGAGACCTGATGGGCTGCAAAAAAAAGCAGCGCCGACTTGTTGAAAGTAGGAAAATGGGGAAAAGCAGTTTGAATTGCAACGCGTGCAACCAATACCAATGCTAAAGCGTTTCCGGTATGTAGGGCGGTCTTCCGGATCACCGGTAAGCCGCAGGAAAGCCCTACAAAGCTAAGGAACAAAATAATACCAATGGTATCCGGAAAGAAAAAACTTAAAAACCGATCCCATCTTTCTGGTCCCGACCTTCCCACGGGCCGGTAGTCCTGCATCTGAATACGCAAGAGGTGGTAAAACCAAAGACTTTATTACTCCAGACGTTCGCTTTCGAAGCTGGGGCTGCCTTTCACACCGTTCAGATAAAAATCGAGGAAGTGCAGTTTGTAGAGTTGGCCGTTGCGGGTCCGGACGTAGTATACAATCCGGGGGTTTACGTCGTAGCGCCCTTTGTCAAAATCGTAAACCTTCCAGCTAAAGCCGCCAATGACATCGGTATTGTTGGTGAAGGCTGCGGCCTGTGCATGCGCCAGATTGCGTTCAGAAAAGGCTACGTTTGAGTCAGCTCCTGCTGTCACTTTATAGGGATTGAGCAGCACACCGGAGATCAGATACGGAAAATGCAGGCCGGGGCCCAGGTAATCATAATAGATATACCGGTAGCGGGTGAAAACAAAATCCCAGGTGGCCTGCGGCGGGTCGGGCTGCGCGACCGGCCCGGTTTCAAAAGAATAATACACCCGGTTAAAACCTGCTTCTTTGGGCAGCGTCACGACCGTGCCATCTGCCGCGCCCAGTCGACCTGTCCGGAAGGTATAGGCCGTCTCATCGACCCGCAGCAACTGAATTTTATAGTAATCGAAATCGCCGACGCGGGCAATAAAAACCTCTTCTTTGGACTGCTGCGCGGCAACATCCCACCACGAGCCCACATAATTTCCGGAAAATTGCCCCTTCGGATCGTCAAATCCCCAGGAGGTTTCGGCCAGACCGGCGGGCAGGGCAGTGACCGCCTCAAAAGCCGTTTTGTGCGTGTTGTACAGGTTGATGCCTTTGCCGCCGTTCATCCACACCTTCCAGCCTTCACTGCCGGATTCGAAGCCCAGGTCCCAGACGTCGTTGGAACTGCTTTTTACGGGTGAATTGGTTTCCAGGTCCCAAAAGATCTGGGTGGTGTATTCCTCGCCCATCGTCACCCGATTATATTGGGCGCCGGTTGGCGGCGGAAGGGTAACAGGCGATTCTTCTTTCTCGCACGCGGCGAAAAGAACGGAAAAAACAAGGAGAAATAAATAAAATACCGGCTTCATCGCGGGTGCAAAGGTCCGACGTAAACAGACCTTAGCTGTCAGGTGATTGTCAGGATCCCAGACCTGCGCTGCCGGAGGGCTGAAACCGGAGCTTTTTTCCGGAAAATGATTCCTTTTGGGAGGCGCTGCCATCGGTCCAGCCATCCTCCGGGCGCATCTTCTCGTAGGTTATGCTTCCCGGCCCTATCGGCTGGCTTCCGGCAGCGGTCTGGTTTTTTCTGCGTCGGCTTCGGCCGGTCGGGCTACTTTTGCTTTCCCTGTAAACATCCGTGAGTCTTCTTCAATCCTTCCTTGCCAAACGAAACGCCGCCTCGGCGCAGTACGCCAATCCACAGGCCGAGATGAGCTTTGTGGACCACATCGAGGAGCTGCGCTGGCATATCGTCCGGTCGCTGGTGGCCATCGTGCTCGTGTCGATCGTGGTTTTCTTTAACATCGAAACCATCTTCGACCGGGTCATCCTCGGTCCGGCCCACGCCGATTTTATTGCCTATAAGTGGTTTTGTGCTGCCGGACGCTTTATCGGCACCGAAGCCCTGTGCCTCGATAAGATCAACCTGCAGTTTCAGAATACGCAGCTTTCCGGTCAGTTCATGATGAGTTTCACCACCTCGTTTATGATCGGCTTTATCGTGGCATTCCCGTATGTTTTTTGGGAATTGTGGCGCTTCATCCGTCCCGCACTGCATGAGAACGAGCTCAAAAACGCCCGGGGCATCGTGCTGTGGAGCTCTTTGCTGTTTTTTGCCGGTGTATTGTTTGCCTACTACATCATCGCACCGTTTACGATCAACTTCTTCGCCAACTACCAGCTTTCGCCGCAGTTTCAGAACATCATCACGATGTCGAACTACTATGAAACCATGACCGATCTGATCATGGGGATGGGCCTGGTGTTTGAGCTGCCGATCATTGTTTATTTCCTCGCGCGGGTAGGTGTCCTGACGCCGGAGCTGATGCGCAAGCAACGGCGCTTCGCGATTGTAATCGTGCTGGTGCTGGCGGCTGTTATTACGCCGCCCGACTGGTTTTCGATCTGGCTTGTGGCCATTCCGCTGATGGCTCTCTACGAACTGGGCATCCGCATTGCTGCGCGGGTTTCCAAAAAGCGCAACGCCGACAAAGGGCCGGAACTGACTTATTAGAAACAGTTTTTGGCGTGTTTGGCTGAAGCGGAGAAAGCATCTGGATATGGTGCCCTTCAACAGACTCCCGCTGACAACCGCCAGGACGACCGTAAGGCAGCCTGAATAAGCATCCGGTAGCGCTCCTTTTTTCCGTCAATGCTGTGGTCCCCGAGCCGCAATCTCCGGCGTCCGGAAAAGGGCCGTCATGCGGCCAGACACACTACCGAATGGTTTGTGGGGGCATTGGGAACGGAGATACCGGATAGCACCTGCCGGATGTTAGATTTGCAGCGCCGGATCGCCTGTGCTTTGCAGTAAAACCCTTAAAACCAGGATACGGCATCTACCCAAAAAATAATTTGGCGCAATGCCAATAGCTTCTTCTCATGAACAAGACCCTTGCAATCGGCTCTGACCATGCCGGTTTTGAAGTAAAAGAAATGCTCAAAAAAGCCCTTGCCGAAAAAGGCTGGGCAGTGGAAGATAAAGGCACTTTCAGCACCGAAAGCGCCGATTATCCCGACTATGCCCACGAGGTGGCCCGTGCGGTAGAAACCGAAAAAGCACCGCTCGGCATTCTGGTTTGCGGCTCCGGAAACGGTGTCTGCATCACGGCCAACAAGCACAGCGGGGTGCGCGCGGCCCTTGCCTGGACGCCGGAGATTGCCCAACTGGCCCGTCAGCACAACAACGCCAACGTGATCTGCGTGCCGGCGCGCTTTGTGTCGGAAGCCGATGCCCGTGCCATTGCCGAGGCTTTCCTGCAAACCGATTTTGAAGGCGGCCGCCACAGCCGGCGCGTCGAAAAAATTGAGCAGCGATAAACGGAAAGCGGCCCGGCAAATTCGTTTCTCCAGACGGCTCAGCGCGGCGTCTATAAACATCCACGGATGAGATAGATCTGCTGCGTCTCAACCGGCAACTGCTCTTTTCCGGCTACATGTTTCCTTCCTGCCACAACGCTCCCGTTCTGGTGGGCTAATCCCTAACTCCTAATTCCTCCTCGCCTGTGCTTCGTTTGTTGTACCGGAAAGAAACCCTGCAATTCCGGCATCCTTTTACTATCTCTAAGGGCACCAAAACCGAGCAACCTACCCTGGCGGTGGCGCTGGGTTTCGGGCCGGGCTGGGGGGTAGGCGAGGCACCGGCCATTTCCTATTACAAGGAAAGCCTCGATAGCATGGAAGCCGTGTTGCTGCAACACAAAGCTGCTATTGAACGCTATGCCTTGCAGGACCCGGAGCGCTTCTGGCATTTTCTGCACCACCTCATTCCCGGCCAGAACTTCGTTATGGCCGCATTGGACATCGCCGGCTGGGATCTTTTTGCGCAACTGCGCCGCAAGCCCCTCTATTCGCTTTTGGGCGCGCAGCCCTGGAAAATGCCCGCTACCGATTACACCATCAGCATCGACACGGCGGAAGCCATGCAGGCACAGGTGCGCGAGCGCCCCTGGCCGGTTTATAAAGTGAAGCTCGGCACGCCCGACGATATCGATCACCTGCGCGCCATTCGCGCCATCACAGATGCGCCGCTGCGCGTAGATGCCAACGAAGGCTGGACCTATGAAGAAGCGCTGCGCCTGCTGCCGGAACTAAAGCAGTTGGGCGTTGGCCTGGTCGAACAACCCCTCGACAAAACCGAAACCGAAGCGCAGATTGCGCTTAAGAAGCAGTCGCCTCTGCCGCTGATTGCCGATGAAAGCTGTGTGGAAGAGGAAGATGTGGCCAAATGCATTGCCGGTTTTCATGGCATCAACATCAAACTGACCAAATGTGGCGGTATCACTCCAGCACGCCGCATGATCGCCGAGGCCCGGCAATCCGACCTGATCGTGATGCTGGGTTGTATGAGCGAAAGCAGCATCGGCACGGCCGCCCTGGCCCACCTGGCACCTCTGGCCGACCTTCTGGACGCCGACGGCCCACTCCTGCTGGCAGAAGATCTGGCTACCGGGCTGGAGCTGACGAGTTATCGCTGGAAACTTTCGCCCGCGCCCGGCCTTGGCATTCGCCTGTCGCCCGGCAAGATTCCCTCCACCTTCTAAGGTCCGGAAACAAAGCTAAAAACGGCTCTGATTGAGGAGGATTTCCGGAAATGCGCCTTTCCGGGTGATTAGCCAATCAGCTCTTCAAGGGCGTCCGGCGTCAGAATCCGGGAAATGGGCCGTCCGGCAGGCGTAAATTCCGCTTGCGGACAGGCATACAACTCATCAATGAGTGCCTGCAGTTCCTCGGGTTGCCGCGGCGTAGCTACGCTGCGCGATAAACGCCGCGCCACGGCTGCAATGATGCGCTCGGCCCGCATGGCAGGGTCGGTGCTGCCTTCATTCTTGAGCAATTCCACCACTTCCTCGACCACCGCCTGCTCTTCGCCACTTGGCAGGTTGGCCGGTACGCCCTGCACGGCAAAAGACTGTGGTCCAAGCGACGTTAACTCGAAGCCCATGAGCGCCAGATCGTCAAGCGCTTCCTGCACCATTGGCGCATCGGTCCGGGAAAACTCAAGTGCGATTGGGAACAGCAACCGCTGGGAAGAAACACTGCTGCTGTTGTAAGACCGGAGCAGCCGCTCATACAGAATGCGTTCCTGCGCCCGGCGGATGTGAATCAGCAAAACTCCGGAGCGGACCGTCGTGAGCAAAAAGAGTCCCTGCACCTGAAAGGCCTGATGGCGCGCCCGTGTGGGTGCCGCCTCTTCTTCCGGTAGCAAGGATGCTGCGGTCACCACCTCTTCTTCAGGAGCGGCGGCCCGGCTGCTTTCAAAATGGTCTTTCCAAAACTGCATCGTCGCACCGATAGAAGCACGGGCCGGCTTTTCTTCGGGACCGTTGGGTGCAAAAGACTGGGCAAGCGGGCTTTGCTGGATGCGGGCAATGCGCTCCTCCGTGAGCGGCGCGGAGAAAGCGCCCCCAATGCTGTGCACTTCATCCGTTTCGGCGGCAAAGTCGAGCGAAGGCGTGATGTTGAACCGGGCGAGTGCGTGGCGCACCGAAGCCTGCACGCACTGATACAAGAGCTTTTCGTCTTCAAACTTTACTTCCTGCTTTGTGGGATGTACGTTCACATCCACCCGCTGCGGATCAATCTCCAAAAACAAGACGTAGAACGGAAACACTTCCTTGGGCAACAGCGCGCCGTAGGCCGTCACCACTGCGTGGGCCAGAAACGGACTGCGCACAAAGCGGTCGTTGACGAAAAAGAACTGGTTGCCGCGCGTACGTGCTGAGGCGTCGGGCTTGCCGATAAAACCCCGGATTTTGAGGAAATCGAGATCTTCTTCGAGCGGCACCAGATTCTTGGCGTAGCTGCTGCCAAGCAGGTCCACGATACGCGATTTGCTGTTGCCTTTTTCCAGCCGCATCTGCTCGGCGTCGTTGTGGTAGAGGCGAAACGAAATCTCCGGGTGGGCCATCGCCACGCGAGTGAACTCTTCCGTGATGTGGCGCATCTCGGTGCTGTTAGCCTTCAGGAAATGGCGGCGGGCCGGTACGTTGTAAAAAAGATTTTTAATGGAAAGACTGGTGCCTTCGGGCGTGGCGCAGGGCTCCTGCACCTGCACCGCCGACGCTTCGATGACGAGCCGCGTGCCGGTTTCGTCCTCCGGACGGCGGGTTCTGAGTTCCACCTGCGCTACGGCGGCAAGCGAAGCGAGCGCTTCGCCCCGGAAACCCATCGTCCGGATCCGGAACAGGTCATCGATGGTGCGAATCTTGCTGGTAGCATGGCGCTCAAAGGCCATGCGGGCATCAGTAAGGCTCATGCCGCAGCCGTCGTCCACCACCTGAATCAGCTCTTTTCCGGCGTCTTTGAGGATGAGCTGGATGTTTTGGGCGCCGGCATCCACGGCGTTTTCCAGCATTTCTTTTACCGCCGAGGCAGGGCGCTGCACCACCTCGCCGGCGGCTATCTGGTTGGCAAGATGATCGGAAAGTAAACGAATGACGTCGGGCACAGCAAAGGCAACATTAACAGGAGTGCAAAAGTACGCCGGAGCCGTTTCCTTATTTTTGCCCGAATGTCTAAAATGCGCTTCTTATTTGTTTTTTGTGCCGCTTTGATTTTTGGGGAAGCCGCCGCACAACCCGCTTATTCCCAACAGCAAAAACGCTGGGTGGACAGTGTGTACAACCGCCTGACGCCCCGGCAGCGCATCGGCCAGCTGTTTATGGTGGCGGCCTACAGCGGCGGCAAAAACTTCAACGATGAGAAAATTACTCCGCTGGTGCAAAGCGGACAGGTGGGCGGACTCATTTTCATGCAGGGCGGACCAGTGCGGCAGGCCGTGCTCACCAATAAATACCAACAAATGGCCCCCGTGCCCCTGCTCCTGGCGATGGATGCCGAATGGGGCCTCGGGATGCGGCTGGACAGCGTGCAGAATTATCCGAGGCAGATGATGCTGGGCGCCACGCGCGACTCGGCGCTGATGTACCGCATGGGTGCCGCGATTGCGGCGCAATGCCGCCGGATGGGCGTGCACATTGATTTTGCGCCCGACATTGACGTGAACAACAATCCGGAAAATCCGGTAATCAACACGCGCTCGTTTGGGGAAGATAAAAAAGAGGTTTCCCGCATGGGCATTGCCTATATGAAGGGCCTGCAAAACAACGGCGTGATGGCCTGCGCGAAGCATTTTCCCGGCCACGGCAACACGAGTGTGGATTCCCATAAAGACCTGCCGGTAATCAAAGGCAGCCGCGCCGAGCTGGACGATATTGAGTTTTACCCGTTCCGCCAGCTCATTCGCGCGGGGGTGCAAAGCGCCATGATTTCGCACTTGGAAGTACCGGCACTGGAGAAAACGCCCAAACTACCCGCCACCATTTCGCACAGCATTATTACCGGCGTGCTAAAAAATGATTTGGGTTTTAAAGGACTGGTTTTCACCGATGCGCTGAATATGGACGGCATCACCAAGTTCTTGTCGCCGGGCGAGATAGACCTCAAAGCCTTTATGGCCGGAAACGATGTGTTGCTTTTTTCGCAGGATGTTCCGGCGGGTACGGCGCTGATTGAAGCCGCACTGAAAGACGGTCGCATCTCGCAGGGCCGCCTGGAAGAAAGCGTGAAGAAAATTCTGGCCGCGAAATACAACGCCGGACTGGCCAACTGGCAGCCGGTTTCCACCGTGGGCATTACCGCCGACCTCAACCGCAGCACGGCCCAATTGCGCCGCGAGATTTCCGAAGGCGCCATTACGCTTTTCGGGGGCAGCAACCGCGCGCTGAGCACCATTCGGCAGAAAGGGTCGCGCGTGGGCTATTTTGCCGTCAACGCCGCCGCGCCCACCACCCTCTACGAATCCCTGCGCGACAGCCTGAAAGCGAATCTGGAAATCCGGTATTTGCCCAAAGGCAGCACAACCGCAACCGCCAACGCTTTGCTCCGCCAAACCGACCGCTACGACGCGGTAATCGTGGGCATCCACGGCATCAGCCGCACCCCGGCCAACAACTACGAGCTGGACGCGGGCGCGATGGCTTTTCTTTCTCAAATACAAACCGACGAAAAAGCGTTGCTGGTGGTGATGGGCAACGCCTACGCCATCAAAGACCTGTGCAAAACCGGCAGCGGACTGATTACTTACGAAGAAGATTCGTTCAGTCAGCGCACGGCGGCCCAGGTGATTTTTGGGGCTCTTCCCGCCAAAGGCAAACTGCCCGTAACACCGTGTCCGGAGGCCAAAACCGGCGCGACCTTGCCCGCTATCGTTGACCCGATACCCATGTCGCCCGGTAAGCTGCCGGCCAACCTGCAACCAGCGAGCTACGATGAAGCCGGCGTGCTGCGCCCCGAGCGCCTTTCGGCGCTGAGCCGGGAGATTGGGGCCGCCATTGGGCGGGGCGCGTTTCCGGGATGCCGCGTGCTGGCCGCGCGCAACGGTAAAGTGTTCTTGGATTTGAGTGTCGGCAAAACATCTTATGGACCGGCGGCTCCGGCGGTGACGCAAAACACCATTTACGACGTAGCTTCTTTGACTAAAGTGATTGCTACCAACCTGGCGGTGATGAAGCTGACCGAGGACGGCAAGCTGTCGCTGGACGGTACGATTGGGCAGTATCTGCCCGAAGCGCGCGGCACCGACAAAGAAGGCATTCGCGTGCGCGACCTCTTGCTGCACCGCGCCGGGCTGGTGGCCTATATTCCGTTTTGGAAAAGCACCAAAGACAGCACCGGTCAGAACAGTGCTCTGGCCTATCGAGGCACGCGCCAAAAAGGTTTTGAAGGACAGGTAAGCGATGACCTTTTTATCCGCAACGATTACCGCGATTCGATCTGGAAGAAAATCTACGATTCGCCCTTGCGCAATCCCGGAAAATACGTGTATAGCGACAACGATTTTTACTTTCTGTGGGCTATTGTGGAAAAAGTTTCCGGAATGCCGATGCCGAAGTATCTGGGAGAGAAATTCTATGGTCCGCTGGGGTTGAAGTACACTGGTTTCAATCCCCTCAGCCGTTTCCCCAAAACCGAGATTGCACCCACCGAAAACGATCAGTTGTGGCGCGGCAGCCTCGTGTGGGGCACGGTGCACGACCAGGGCGCGGCCATGATGGGCGGCGTGGCGGGCCACGCCGGTATTTTTTCCACGGCGGGCGAGGTAGCGGTGATTTTTCAGATGCTGCTCAACGGCGGCACCTACAACGGCAAGCGCTTTCTGAAAAAAGAAACGATCGACCGGTTTACGGCCTACGGCAGCACGGCGTCGCGGCGCGGCCTGGGCTTTGATAAACCAGATCGCGGTACTGACGCGGTAACGACCAGCGACCGCGCGAGTGCCAAAACCTTTGGTCACACCGGATTTACCGGCACCTGTGCCTGGGCCGACCCGGAAACCGGAATTGTGTTTGTATTTCTTTCCAACCGCGTGCACCCCAGCGCCGAGAATAGCCTGATTACCAAGCTGAGCGTGCGCACCGAAGCGCAGGACCGCGTGTATGAAGCCTTTGATTTGCCGAAGGTGAAGCGGTAAAGGGCGGATTTTTCCGGAAATGAAATACCCAAACCTATAAGGTTTCAAAAACCTTATAGGTTTTTTTATGGGGAAAGGGTGGACGTAAGAAATCGCGCTATCGCCTGATTTTCCTTTGTTTTGTCAGCTCGCCGGGAGGCGGGATCTCAGAGGTCACTTGTTTTGTCCTTCGCTCCTTTTTTGAGTATTCCACGCTCTTTGTTTTGTCATTCCGCCGGGAGGCGGAATCTCAGGAAGAGTCACCAGATTACCCGTGAGACCCTGCCTTCGGCAGGGTGACAAAACAAAAAAGACTCAGTAACAGTCCTCTATTATTTTGTCATTCCGCCGGGAGGCGGAATCTCAGAAAAAGGCAAGATTGTGAGACCCTGTCTTTCGGCAGGGTGACAAAATAATACGGTCTAAAACGCTCCTACCGTGACACACTACTGAATGCTGTTTCCGCCAGAGACAGGAGTTTCAGTATGACCAATGATATGTGGATTGGGTATCCAAACGGCATAAGACGCGTAAAATTTCCGGAAATTTTTGGACCTGACAGGTCCGTAGCGGAGGATGCCTGTCAGGTCAGTGTCGTTTGCAGTTAAGATTTTCCGGAAACCCCGGTTTCCGAATGTTGTGTTTCGGACCTGACAGGTGCTGCGACTTCCATTTCATTCCGCCCTTCACCTGTCAGGTCCCGGAATTTGGGGAAAATTCGCTCTCGCTTTGAACTGTCGTAACCTCCTACATGGCAGGCAAATTGTAATATTGTGAGGCGGGAACAATATTTGAGTCCGCGCAGGCATCCCGGAGACTGTTTTTCCGGAAATGCGGCGCTGCTGCATCGCTTTCTCTCTCCTCCAAAAACCACGCGTATGGCGACTTCCGATTTTAAAAACATGCCGGCCACCATTCCGGCAGAACTGCGCAACCAACTGCCGATTTTCCAGGTGCTGGGCGACCGGATTCCCTCGGTTGGCAGCACTTCATCCGATACTACCGGAACCGCAAAACCCAGAAGCACGTTTGCTACAATCGTTTTCTGGGCCCTGATCCTGGGGGCGGCCTACTGGTTTGCATCCAATATCAACTCCATCCTGACCATGGTGGAGAAAACGATGCGGATCGTTATTTTCTCCATCGTCATCCTGATTCTGGTGATGCTCGCGCCGAAGATTATTTCGTTTCTGCACCGGCTGGGAACGATGATTCTGTTTAAAGGCGAAAAACAAATTGTGCGGCGCAACCCGATTGAATCGCTGCAATTGTTGCTCCGCGAAGCCAAAGACACGCTGAAGCGGGTAAAAGATAAAATTGCGCATGTGGACGGTGTGCGCATCGATATGATTCAAAGCGGACAGGCGGCGCATCAGTCGGCTACGGCCAAATACACCCATGCCAAGCGCTTTACCACACAGGCCGCTGAGCTGGAAACCAAAGCTGATTCGGCGCAAAAGTCCGGCGACACCCAACGCGAAAGCGCCGCCCGCCGCGACGCAAAAGAAACCCGCACCAAAGCATTTCTCCTGGGTAAAGAAGGCGAAGCCGAAGAGCAAAACGCCCGCAGCTACGCGCAGTATGCCAACCAGTTTGCCAAGGTGATTGAGGTGTTGAAAGACAATGAAAGCGCGGCGCGCATCTACGTGAGCACGCTGGATTCTTCCATCAGCATTTTGCAGAAAAAGCTGGAAGCGACCAACAAAATGAAAAGCGCTACCGACGGCCTCGCCGAAGTGTTTAATATCAAAGACGGCTGGGTGTTTCAGGAAGCGATGAGCGCAGCGACGGCGGCCATTTCCCAAAATATTGCTTCCATCCGTTCCAACCTCGAATTCCTCGATCAAAACTCGGCGGTTACCATTGGCGGCACGCCGAGTCAGCAGGAGCTTGATGCCTTTATGTCGCGCATCGAAAACAGTCATCTCCAAAAGCTCAACGTAGCCGAGGTGGCGTCTTCGGGCTATGAGCTGAACGAAGCCGAAAAAGTGGACAAAGGGTTTACGCTGCTGGACTAGACATGTTTCATGTGTTATGTTTCATGTTTCATGGGCTTTTTGAATAAAAATGGGGTGGAAGTCTGGTTGTAAAAAACCATTTTTGCCTTTTTATCCACTTTCCATTTCTTACGCTATCTAACGCCCGAAGGGCTCTAACGGCTTCCAACGCTGAAAGCTCCAACGGCACTGCCTCCAACTCTTCTTATGCAAAATCAATCTACCTGGTCGCGCCTGCGCTGGCCCATTAAAGCCCTGATTATCGGTATTCCGCTGGTGGGCGCTATCTGGTTTGCCTCTGAAAAAGGCATTTTTGACGATCCAGGTGCAACGCCATCTACTACGCAAACAACGTCTCCGACCGGTTCTGACTACAACGAAAATTCCGGAAAGGCTACCTCAACAACCACTGCTGCCGATCATCGCACCTTTGCCTATCAGGCCCCCAAGCCGGTGAATGGCACGCTGAAAGGCGTGGTGGAAGTAGGTGCGTCGGGCTTCAACTCGTTTGTGGTGCGGATGGATAAAGACCGGAACTACGAGGTGGTGAGCAAGGATTTTGGCGAAAGCCTCGTGTATGAAGGGCTGGCTACCACCGAAGACATTCGCCTCGGACTGAAAAAATACCTGGCGAAAATGTTTGACCACGGGGTTCAGAATAAAAACATGCACTTTGTGATTTCCAGCGGCGCACAGAAAGAACCCAAGACGGCTACGATCGTGAGTGAGCTGAAGAAAATGGGTTATGTGGTGAACCAGGTAACACCAGAGCAGGAAGGCAAGCTGGCGCTCAAGAGCGTGCAGCCCCCGGCTTATGTGGACAATTCTTTTGTAGCCGACATTGGTTCCGGAAATACGAAGGTGAGCTGGTATGAAGGCAATACCCTGCGCGCCATTGAGCTGCCGGGTGCGAAATACTACGAGAAAGGTACGCCCGACGAAACCGTTGCCGCAGAAGTAAAGCGCGGCGCGGCGGCCATTCCGAAGGCGAAAAGCGAGGTTTGTTTTATCATTGGTGGGGTGCCGTTTGAGCTGGCCAAAGAAGTGCGGCAGGGCGACGAGCGTTACACCGTTTTGCAGGATCCCTCTTTCTATAAATCCGAGAAGGCCAAAACCAAATCCGGCCTGGTGATTTACAAAGCCTTGCAGGAAGCCACCGGCTGCGACACATTCGTGTTTGACTGGGACGCCAACTTTACCATTGGCTTTTTGCTGGGGCTGCCGGTATAGCGTTTAGGAAGAAATTTTCCGGAAAGCGGCTTCTGCAAAGAGGCCGTTTTTTATTTTGGGGAACAGGTGTATCGTCTAAAACCTGGATTATAGAGACCTTCGAACACGCTCCTGGTGCGTATCTTATTTTGTCACCCTGCCTTTGGCAGGGTCTCGC
>JAEVZP010000212.1 GCA_023392185.1 Bacteroidota bacterium | reverse complement strand
CGGCGGCGCTCCAGGTTGGCTTCGGCAATCTGAAGCTGCGGGCTCTGGCTGTCTTCGCCAAAGCGCTCTTCCATGCTTTGCTTGGCCTGCGCGGCTTTGTTGTATTCGCCCAGCAGGTTGGCCAGCTCCGGATCTACCGATGCACCCAGGCTGCCGAAGGCGCGCGGACTGCCGCTGCCCGAAGCACTTACGGCATTGCGGAACTGCTGCAACGCCTGGCGTTGTGCCAGCAGGTCGTTGAGCTTTTGCTCGGCCTCCATGCGGCTGGAGATAATGGCTGCCGACTGCGCAGGGTCGGAAACATCCGTGCTTTTCCGGATCGTCTCGATGCGGGCGTCTTTGTTTTTAAGCTGCTCAAGCTGCTCTTCTTTCAGCCCGTTGATAAAGCTGCGCACCCGCATGCCCGATTGGGTAATGCCTGCCAGGGCCTGTTGAAAATAAATGTTGGTCAGCGCCTCCAGATAATCGAGTCCGCGCTCCCGGTTGTTGTCCTTCAGCTCCAGCAAGAGCATAGAAGTCCGCCCGTCGGCCTGCCGGACGTTCAGCGCTGCATTCATGCCTTTAGCCTCCGCAGCAACATTCTGAACAACCACCCGGAGTGGTTCTTTCCGGTAGGCTTCTTTGACGCCGCCCCCATGCAGCTCTTCGAGCATAAATGTGCCCCAGGGACGAGCCACCCAGGTATTGGGCGGGACGGCAAAAGAAGCAGCCCCTTCGGTTATCACATACTGGCTGCCTTTCTGCACGATAGTAAGCTCCAGCGGCGCGAGCGACAGGTAGCCCCGATCGTCAAACAGCAGCCGATACGGCCGCTCCTCATAGATTTCATTTTCCCGCACCCGGCCTTTTACCCAGACATGCACATTGCTTTGCAGCGAATCTACCACCTTGCGCATGATATCCGGCGAGGTGAGGATAAAGATCTCGTTGAAGATTTTCCGGTCGGCATTGTTCCAGCCGCCCGCGCCGCTGCCCGGCATCTTATCCAGCACCTGCGATTGCAGTTCGTTGCGCTCGTCGATCTGCAGGGTGGTGCTCACCGCATACACCGGCGTGCTGTAGCGCAGATACAGAAAAGCACACACCACTGTCACCACCACCGACAGCACGACCCAATACCAGTTGAGCAGCAGGTTGGCGATCAACCGGCGATAGTCGAAGGTTTGCGCCAGGGTGCTTTTAGTGCCTGCCTTTGGCGCTGTGGCCGCCTTATTTCCCGGTTCCATCACGATTGTACGATCGCTTTTACTGTTCTTGAGAAGAAATGCTTACTTACGCGCGATTTGAATCAATCCGTAGACGGCGAGCGCTGCCGATACCACCGTCGTGAAGACCGGCAGATACACACGGGTAAAAACATTGGCCTCCTGCCGCCGCACTTCCGACGGGGCGATATTGACAATATCGTTTTGCTTTAGATAAAAGTACGGGCTGTTGAAAGCACTTTGCCTGGTCAGGTCGATATAACCCACTTCTTTTTTGCCCTGCTGCTGTCGCACGACCATGACATTGTCTTTGCGCCCGCTGATGCGGATGTCGCCGGCGGCGGCAATGGCTTCGAGGATCGACAGGCGCTGATTGGCGGCCACAATAGCGCCCGGAAAAGCCACCTCACCGACTACGGATACTTTGAAATTGGTGATGCGCACTTCCACAACCGGCGATTTCACAAAGCTGCCCAGCTGGGAAGCCAGATAGGCCTTTAGTTCCGGAACGGTTTTGCCCGCTACGGCCACCTTTCCCAATACCGGAAAAGAAATATTACCGGCCTCATCCACCAGGTAGCCCGCAGCCGTCGCTACAGTGCCGCCCGAAGAAGAAGACGCCCGGGTGGCTGCGATGCTTTGCGCAATACCGCCTTCCCTGTAAATAGCCACCGGGTCGCTCTCGATCTGCAGACTGCTGATGCTCGTCACATTGATGGCCAGGATATCATCGGTCTGAATACGCGCCGGGGGCGCTTCCGGCGCTTCGAGCAGTGCAACCGTACCGGTAGTACCGGCGTCTTCCGAAAAATAAACCGTCTGCTTGGTGGTGACACAGGCAGAAAATATCAACACAGGTAAGACAGATCCTAAACTCCGGAGAGACAACTTCATCATGTACTCACAAAAGTATCGTTTTTAACGATATTGTCAAGCGAGCAACTGTTGATTTTTAAAGCCATAGGCAGCCAGCCGGGCCATCAGGGGCTTTTGGTGCCGGAGCATGCCTTCCAGATTGGCTAAATGCCGCTCGTGGTGAAGGTCGGAAGCAGCGTAATCATACAGACCGGCCTGAAGCAGCGCTTCGGCCAGCCGCCGCACCGGCGCACCATAATACCCAGTGGGCGCCAGCAGATTCATTTGCAGCTCCACGCCCCGCGCTTTGAGCTCCCGGAAGAAAGCCACGTCTTCCACATAGGTATAACGCTCCGGGTGCGCCAGCACCGGGCGATAGCCCGCTGCCTGCACGGCAAACAGGAGCTGATCGAAGTTGCGCGGCCAGCCCGCCATAGACACTTCCACCAACACCTGATGGTCGCCAAAGGGAAGCAGCCCTTTGGGCAACACTTCGTCGAGAAAATAATTATCCAGATAATATTCGGCGGCTACCTGCACCGGCAGGGCACAACCCGTTTTCTGAAGCTCGCCCTGCACGTCGGCCAGCCCGCTTTGCAGCCCTTCGGCCGTGTTGCGATAGAAGTCGCCGTGAATGTGCGGCGTGGTAATGATTTTCCGGAAACCGAGCCGCTCAAAAGCCCGGATAAAGTTGCACGAATGCGCCACCTCCTGCGAACCATCATCGACTCCGGGAATCAGGTGGCTGTGAAAATCCACTGCCAGAAAGGAAAAATCTTCCGGCGCGGGTCCATAATCCGGCTGCGCCGCTCTCTTCTTCTTAAAAAAATGAAACATAGTGTCCGTAATAGCTCCACCACTCAATAGCTCAGTGCCAGGATCCAACAATGAAAAGCCAAATAACTAAAACTCAGGAACCAGCGACCAAAATCCAGGAAGCAAATGCCCTGAATCAAAATCCAGGTTCATGAAACATGACACATGAAATCTCCCTACGGGGCCAGCCGCGCGACCTTCCACGCCTGCCCTGCTTTCTGAAACACCACCCGGTCGTGCATCCGGCTGCTGCGGCCCTGCCAAAACTCGATGCGCTGCGGCGCTACGCCATAACCGCCCCAATGGAGGGGGCGGGGAACGGCTGCTGCCGTTTCAAAACGCGCTTCTGTTTTCCGGAAAGATTCCTCCAGGGCTTCGCGATCCGCCACCTCCCGGCTTTGCGGCGAAGCCCACGCGCCCAACTGGCTGCCCCGGGGCCGCACGGCAAAATAAGCGTCGCTTACCGCAGGATCCACCTTCGCCACCGGCCCTTCAATCCGCACCTGCCGCTCCAGCTCGGGCCAGAAAAACACCAGCGCAGCGCGGCCATTTCCGGAAATCTCTTCGCTTTTGTTGCTTTCGTAATTGGTATAGAAAACAAACTGATCGTTTTCCAACCCCTTAAGCAGCACAATCCGGGCATGGGGCTGCCCGTCCCGGTCGGCCGTCGCCAGGGTCATCGCGTTGGGCTCGGGCACCCCGGCAGTCAGCGCTTCGTCCAGCCATTTCCGGAAAAAACGCAGGGGACACGCCCCGGCATCGGCCCCATCAAGGGCTGCTTTTTTATAATCCTGCCGCAGGGCGGCAAGCGCCTCAGGCTGCATGGCGGTTGTCGCGCTCGTCTTTGCCGAAAAGGTACTTGGCCATCACGAAAACGAAAGCCACAACCATCAACAGAAAGAAAAGCGCCGTCAGGAAAGAGCCGGCCTTGTTACCGAGATCGTAGAAAGCGCCGAACGGCAGCACATGAAGAAGCATAATTAAAGACGTGTTTGGCGCTGCAAGGTACGTCGCAGGCGAGTGTTTTTTTATGGCCGGTTCTGACGTTCTTTTGTTTCTCCGTTCTACCCCTTTTTGAATCCCTTTGCTTTTCCACCGTCATATCCCTTTTCTGAAGTCGGTGCTGCTGTATGCAGTCACCGCTTTCGGCGGTCCGCACGGCCACCTGGGCATGATGACGCGCACCTTTGTGGAAAAGCGCCACGACGTGACGCAGGAAGAGCTGATCGAATACAACGCCTTTTGCCAGATGCTGCCCGGCCCTTCGAGCACGCAGACGGTGGTTTTGATCGCTTATAAAAGAGGCGGCGTGCCGCTCGCCATTGCCACCCTGCTCTTGTGGATTTTGCCCGCCGGGCTCCTGATGACGGCGGCCTCGCTGCTGGTGACGTATCTCAATAAAGACGCACTGCCCAAAGGCCTTTTCGCCCTGCTGGCACCGATGTCGCTCGGCTTTTTGAGCTATGCCGCCCTTCACATGATGCGCACCTCGGTGCGTCACCCGGCGACCTGGGGCATCATGATCGGCGCCGGACTGGCTACTTTGCTGATCCGCTCGCCATGGGTGTTTCCCGCCGTGCTGCTCGTTTCCGGAATTTTATCCAATTTTTCGAGCAAACGCATCCCGTCTAATGCGGCTCCTGCCCGGCGGATCAACTGGAACAACCTGTGGCTTTTTGCCCTGCTGTTTCTCCTGGCCGGCGCACTCTCCGAAGCAGCGCGCGTCGGCGGCTGGCCGCACGCCCGCCTTTTCAACCTGTTTGAAAACTTTTACCGCTTTGGCAGTATTGTCTTTGGCGGCGGACAGGTGCTCCTCCCCATGATGCTGTATCAGTTTGTGGACCTGCAAGCCGAGCGCGGGCTGGTTCCGCTGCTTTCAACCGGCGATCTGCTCACCGGCTACGGACTGGTGCAGGCAGTGCCCGGTCCGGTATTTTCGCTCAGTGCCTATGTCGGTTCGCTCGTTATGGAAGGCAGCGGCCCGGGAATGCAGCTGGCGGGCGCGCTGGTTGCCTCGGTGGGCGTTTTCATGCCGAGCACCCTGATCTTGTTGTTCCTTTTTCCGGTCTATCAAAACCTGAAAAGCCATGTAGCGGTTTTCCGGGCGCTAGAAGGCATCTACGCCGCTATCGTAGGGGTGATCTGGGCTTCGGGCATCGTGTTGTTTTCGCACCTGGAGCAGCCGCCGTTGCTTTCGGCACTGGTAGTTTTGGCAACCTTTTGTCTGTTGCGTTTTACCCGCGTGCCGGCCCCGGTCATTGTGGTGTTGTGCATCGGTGCAGGGGCGCTGCTGTGCTAAAAAGGATGCTTATTTCCGGAAAATAATGTGAACCTCGCTTCAAGTGCTTTGATAGTCAGCGACTTACATCCTTTTATCCTTTTACGCGCCCTGTTTCTACAAGAACTTCACGTTCTCAATAACAGCGCACGGCCTGGATACCGTAAAGACCCCGTTCCGGGGCGACAAAAAGGTGCGTGCATCATCTTTTGTCATCCCGGAACGGGAACTCCTGCCAGCTCCTGCAAAGCACGACTTTCAAAATATAGAACACCTTATCCGGAATTCACGTTAAACCCAAAGTTGCTGGCCCGGTATTGGCAGCCTTTGGGGTTATGTCACACACTACCTGGAAACCCCACGAAAGCCACGGCACCCTTTCTACTGCCGAAAAAGACCACCTGCCCGAAAGCGTTTTTGCGTTCCCGAAGCACCGCAAAGAGCCGCTGACCGATGCCGCGCATGTGCGCAACGCCCTCGCCCGTTTTAATCAGGTAACCGACGTCTCTGACGCCGACCGTGACGAAGCCTTTGCCAATATTCAAAAGGCAGCGAAACACTACGGCGTGGATGTCCACGAAAAAAGCTGGAAAGAACTGGGGAAATAGCGTTTTCTTCAGCAAATCCGGTTAGATGACAACACAGTGCGCATTTTCAACCCCTCTTTCTTAAAAAGGGCCCCCTTAATTGATGTTCGTCATTCCCTCCCTCCCGAAGGCAATCTGCTGAAAAGTGGCTGTTTCGCCTCTTTTAGAATTAATGCCATTTGACCCCCCTAAAGAGATCTTTACGAATGGTCACTCCTATCCCAAAGTATCGGAAGGTTTGAGGCAACGATGCATGGGTTCGCTGTCTAAACAGTGTGCTCCCTTCGGCCTGTCATTCCGCCCAAAGGCGGAATCTTAGAAAATACTCCCGAGACCCTGCCTTTCGGCAGGGTGACAAAATAATTAGGTCATCATGTGCCGATTACCCGGTTCAACAGAATGGGAAAAGGAGAAGCGAGCAACGTGCGGATGAGCTGTCTAAACGGTATAAAACAGCTTATTTTCAGAGAGATTCCTCCTGACGTCGGAATGACAGCATTTTTGGAGCAGCGAGGCCGCCTTCCAGAACCCAAAACACCTGTCAGGTTTCGAAAACCTGACAGGTGTTTTTTCCGGAAATTCGCCGGCTTTTTTACATTTTACCTTCCTCGGCTTCTTCTTTCAGCAGCAACTTGATGTCGCCGATCAGTTGGCTCACATCGGCCTGACTGGTGCCGTCATACCCGCCTTTGCCGCGCAGATAGCCTTTGCTGTCCACCAGCACAAAATTGGGTGTGTGGATAAAATCGGGCATGACCTTCTTGCTCGTGTCTTCAGCCAGGGCGAGCAGATAGCTGTTGACGGCCATTTCATAGAGGCGCTGTTTATCACCGGTCACAAAATGCCATTGTTGCGGATCGGCGTCAAACTTGAGGCTGTACTCTTTGAGCACTTCCGGGCTGTCTTCTTCCGGATCGACGGTGTGGCTGAGGATTTTCACCTTGTCGTTGCCCCGGAAAGCGGCATATACCCGGGCCATGTTTTCGTTCATCTTCGGGCAGATGCTTTCGCAGGTGGTAAAGAAATATTCTACCACATAAATCTTGCCTTCCATGTCTTTGCGGGTAATCGGCTGTCCCTGCTGATCGATAAACGTGAAGGTATCGACGCGGTGACCCGGTTGCCCGAGTACGCCAAGGCGCTGCGGCCGCTCTTTGTATTCTTTGTTGTAGAAGGCAAAGAATCCGGCAAACAGCAGGAAGAAAAAAGAAAGGAGGATGATGGTTACGGTGCTGCGTTTCATGATTAGGAATTGTTGGGGCCCAGTAGGACGTTGGAGCTACGCGTTGGAGGCGTTGCCGTTGGAAAATGTTGGAGCCCTTCGGGCGTTGGATACTGTTAGCGTTGTGTGTTGGAGTTACACGTTGGATGATAGAACTACGTGTTGGAGTTGCTTTGTAACGTTGGATACTCCTGAAACCCTGCGGGCGCGGAAAGAGATTTCTAAAAGGGGTTGCTTATTTTTCAAGCGCCGAAGGCTCCAACGCGAAGCTCCAACGTGAAACTCCAACGCCATTGGCTCCAACGGCGCTTCGCGCCTACACGACCACATTAATCATCTTTCCGGGAACAAAAACAATCTTTTTAGGTTGACGGCCTTCGAGCCATTTTAACACCACATCGTCCCGGAAAACGGCGTCCTGCACCATGGTTTCGGTGGCATCCACGGGCAGGAGCACCTCGGAGCGGGTTTTGCCGTTGATCGCTACCGGATACGCCTTCTCGGTTTCGGTGAGGTATTGCTCGTTGTACACCGGCCAGCCGGCATCGGTCACAGAGGATTGGTGCCCCATGGCCGCCCACAGTTCTTCGGCGATGTGCGGTGCAAAAGGCGCGAGAATCACCAACAGGTCTTCCAGCACTTCCTGCGAATGGCAGTTGCCGGCCGTCAGCTCGTTCACACAAATCATCAGCGCCGAAACCGCCGTGTTCATCGAAAAAGCTTCAATATCGGAGCCGACTTTCTTGATCGTTTTGTGCAGGATGCGCAGTTGCGCCTCGGTGGCCGGCTCCGGCGTCACCCGCCAGTTGCCGTTGGCGTCGTAAAACAAGCGCCACACTTTCTTAAGGAAGCGGTGCACGCCTTCGATGCCCTGCGTGTCCCACGGCTTGCTCGCTTCCAGCGGACCGAGGAACATCTCGTACATCCGGAAGGTATCGGCACCATATTGGGCCACCACATCATCGGGGTTCACCACATTGTGCTTCGATTTGGACATCTTTTCCACCATGCTCTCACAGTAGAAAGCCCCGTCGGCACTTCGTTCGAAGTGGTAATCGGCGTATTCGGGCCGCCATTTCCGGAACCCTTCCACGTCCAGCTTGTTGCCGTCCACCAGGGACAGCGCCACCCGCATCGGATCCAGATCGTAGCCTTTCGGCACGCTCAGATCCGCCGAATAAAACGTTTTGGAATCGCGGTGCAGCCGCACGGAGCGCGTTACGCCCTGAATCATGCCCTGATTAATCAGGCGCTTGAATGGCTCATCAAACCCGATATACCCCAGGTCAAACAACACCTTGGTGAAGAAACGGGCGTAGAGCAGGTGCCCCACGGCGTGCTCCGTTCCGCCCATATACACATCCACCTGTCCCCAGTAGCTCGTAGCATCGGGCGCGGCAAATGCTTCGTCGTTGAAGGGATCGGCGTAGCGCAGAAAATACCAGGAAGAACCAGCATAACCGGGCATCGTGTTGGTTTCGCGCAGGCCACCGGGCGTCGTCACCCAGTCTTCGATATTGGCGAGCGGCCCCTGCCCTTCGGGCCCCGGACCATAGCTTTCCACATCGGGCAGGATGACCGGCAACTGGCGCAGGTCGTCCGGCAACTGAATGTCTGGCTCGTCGATGCCGTAAGGCGTCGTGTTGCGATACACAATCGGGAACGGCTCGCCCCAATAGCGCTGCCGGCTGAAACCCGCGTCGCGCAGGCGGCAGTTGGTTTGGGCATAGCCCACGCCGCCGTCTTCCAGCGCCCGGATTGCGGCGTCGAAAGCTTTGTCGGCCGGCAGGCCGCTGAGGAAACCGCTCGATTCGATAATGCCGTCTTTGCTGCTGTAGGCTTCGTGGCCGGTATATTGTGCCCCGAAAATATTGGTGATCGGCAGGTTGAATTCCTGGGCAAAGGCAAAATCGCGCTCATCGCCCGAAGGCACCCCCATAATCGCGCCGGTACCATAGCCCGCCAGCACATAGTCGGCGATATACACCGGAACCGATTTGCGGGTGAACGGATGCGTCACGTACGCACCGGTAAACGCACCGGTAATTTTTTTGACTTCCGTCAGGCGCTCGCGCTCGCTTTTGGCGGCGGCCTGCTGCACATATTCCGCTACGGATTTGCGCTGATCGCCGGTGGTGATCACGCCGACCAGCTCATGTTCGGGTGCCAGCACGAGGAAATCCACCCCAAAAATCGTGTCGGGGCGGGTGGTAAACACTTTAATGGTGCGCCCGTCGCCGCCGTCCACCGGAAACTCCACAATCGCGCCGGTGCTTTTGCCAATCCAGTTGCGCTGCATTTCTTTCACCGCCGGACTCCAGTCCACCGTTTCCAGATCATTCAGGAGGCGGTCGGCATACTCGGTGATGCGCAGGTTCCACTGCCGCATTTTCTTCCGGCTGCACGGATGACCGCCGCGCTCGCTCACGCCGCCAATCACCTCGTCGTTGGCCAGCACGGTGCCCAGCGCGTCGCACCACCACACATCGGTCATGGCCAGGTAGGCCAGCCGGTAGTTCATCAACACCGCGCGGCGCTCTTCACCCGATTTCTTTCGCCAGCCGTCGGCCTCAAACTGCAAGCGCGGATCGCCGGGGCAGGTATGGTTTACGTTCCCTTCTTTTTCAAAAATTTTCAACAACTCGGCAATGGGCCGCGCTTTCTGCAGTTTGCGGTCATACCAGGAGTGAAACAGTTGCAGAAACAGCCACTGCGTCCATTTGTAGTAGCCGGGATCGCTGGTGCGCACCTCGCGGCTCCAGTCGTAGGAAAAGCCGATTGCGTCGAGCTGCTGCCGGTAGCGGGCAATGTTTTCTTCGGTGGTTTTGGCCGGATGCTGCCCGGTTTCAATGGCGTATTGCTCGGCCGGCAATCCGAAGGCATCGTAGCCCATGGGATGCAGCACGTTGAAGCCGCGCAGGCGCTTGTAGCGGGCGTGCACGTCGGAAGCGATATAGCCGAGCGGGTGGCCGACGTGGAGCCCCGCGCCGCTGGGATACGGAAACATGTCGAGCACGTAGTACTTCGGCCGCTCGGGGTCTTCGATGACTTTATAGGTATCGTGGGCAGCCCAGTGCTGCTGCCATTTGCGTTCGATGTCGCGGAATGCGTATTCCATTTGGAGGATAGAATTTCCGGAAAAAGAGTGCGGATTTCCGGAAAGTAAGGGTCTGAAAACGGTCGCAAAGATAGGCTTGGGTCTTCTTTGGGGCCGAAGGCCCAGAACCGCCATTGGGTGGCATTTTGCCGTCAGATGCCCGCCGGGAAGGGGGATATGCCTTCCGTTTAGCGCCCGGAACCTTGTTCCAGTGCCCGGCAACGGTATGACCGTCGCCGGAAAGCAAATCCCAATGGCCGGAAAGCAAATGCCAGCCGCCGGAAGCCAAATGACAGACAAAAGCAGGCATTTTTAGGCCAAACTCCTGCCATTCATAACAATATGTATCTTTCTTCGTTTCAACCGAATATCTAGAAAGCCTAAAACAGCGTTAAATGAGGGTTTGCAACAGTAAAACGAGGCTTTCGTTTCCAAATAAGGAATGCTTCGGCACTTGTCATAGAACTTTTTTAATAGGCGGGCTTCGACAAGCTCAGCCTGACACTCCATTTCTCATCTGCAAACGACAACAGCAAACGATAACAGCAAGTGATTACAGCAACTGTGTCACCCTGAGCTTGTCGAAGGGCTGCTTGTCGAAGGGCTGTTGTGCTTTATTAACGGGCTTCGACAAGCTCAGCCTGACAAGCTTTTTCCTACCACCAGCCGTGTCATCCTGAGCTTGTCGAAGGGCGGCTTGTCGAAGGGCTGCTTGTTGAAGGGTTTATTTTCTATGAGCTGCCCCACTACGCCCCCTTTTGCAGTGGCAGCTCCACGCCAAAATCGCGGCTCAGCACTTTCACGACTTCGCCAACCGGCAGTCCCATCACGCTGTAATAATCGCCGTTGATGCGCTCAATGGCCACCAGCCCGATCCACTCGTGAATGGCGTAGGAGCCGGCTTTGTCGAGCGGCGGCTGGGTATAAACGTAGTGGGTGATTTGCGCCTGACTTAATTCCCGGAAAACCACCTCGGTGAGCACGGTAAACGATTCTACTTTTTCTACATTGCGGATGCACACACCGGTGGCTACGGTATGGGTCTTTCCGGAAAGGCGGCGCAGTATCCGGGCAGCGTCTTCGGCATCAACAGGCTTGCCAATCAACTCGCCGTCCAGAATTACAATGGTGTCGGCAGCCACAATGGTTTGGCCTTCGGTAGCGAAAATGGCGTCGGCTTTTTTGCGGGCCAATACCTCGGCTACTTTTTCCACTTCGAGACCTTCCGGCGCGGTTTCGTCCACGTCGGGAATCCGGGTTTCAAAATTGTAGCCGGCCTGGGTCAGGAGCTGCTGGCGGCGGGGCGATTGGGAGGCGAGGATCAGCATGAGGTTGGTTGGAGCCCTTCGGGCGTTGGATGATGTTGGAGCTTCGCGTTGGAGCCTTCGGCGTTTTGGGGTGTAAAAATGCCAGCGCAAATTTATTCTCTTAGATAGAGAAGCTATTTTAAAGTGGCGGCTTTTTTGTCTGAAGGGGAAACAGCTTTTTGGGGCTCTTTTTTTAGATAGATATCAGACCAGCCAAAGGCAAGCCAATCCACCCAACATCAACACTTTTAAGAGATTGCTGTGGCGGTGGAAGCCTGCAGGCGTTTTTTGGCGGAATAAAGTAATCGTCCAAAATGCCAGCGGCAGCGTGATAATAAGGGTAATGAGGCCTGCTGCGAAAGTCTTGTGGTGCTGCGCTAAATTTCCGGAAATGAGCGCCAGAAAAGCAATCGCCAAAGCCCCCAGAGAGGCCGCCAGCAATACGGTGTTGCGAACGCCCCACACAATCGGCAGGGTGCGGCAGCCTTCGGCGCGGTCGCCTTCGAGGTCTTCGATGTCTTTCACCATTTCGCGCATCCAGGTAAGCAGGAAGGCAAAGCCGGAAAGGCCTGTTATCGCGTTGCGAACAGCAAGCATTTGAGGAGGATTTCCGGAAATCCAAAACAAAGGCTCGTACAAAACCAGCAGCAAAATACTTAAAGCGGTCAGCGCCGCCACCACTACATTTCCGACCACCGGCAGCCGTTTCCACCAGGCAGAATAGGCCCACAGCAAAAGAATGGTTCCGCCTTGAATCAGGAGCAGCGAAAGCCGTCCGGCCGCCAGCGCCACCGGAAGGGCGGCAAGCAATCCCACGCCATTCAAAAGCGCGTAAAAGAGCAGCGTTTTCCGGCGGATTTCCGGAATATCGGGCAGGGCTTTATGCGGCTTATTCCGCGCATCAATGGCCGTGTCGTAGAGGTCGTTGATGAGGTAACCGGCGGCGGTAATCGCGACGGTGGAAAGGATTAGCAGCGTCAGATTTCCGGAATTCAAGACCTGCAACGACCCCACCCGCACCTTCAGATACCCCCAACACACTGCCTGCGTTAGGGCAACCATCAATAGGTTATTCGGTCGGAAGTTCATGAAGAAGCGAATGTGGCGCTCATTGATTTGATAAAAAGCGGTCTCCTAAATGCGCATCCCCGAAAACCAGGGGCTTTGGGGCTCTTATCTTTTGTCATTCCGCCTTAGGGCGGGGTGACAAAAAAGAGCTATAACATTCCTTAGATATCCTATTCCGTTTCCGTAGAGACAAGGCATGCCTTGTCTCTACATAATCCCTAACTACCCTGTGCCTGGAAAATTTGCGTCATGGTCTGAAGACAAGGCATGCCTTGTCTCTACAAATCCCTCATTCCTCATTCCTCATCCCTGACCTTCCCCACACCTCCGGCGCTTCGCGCCATACCTGCAGGGTCTCCATTTCATCCGCCGAAACCTTGCCGTTTTCCAGCGCCGTTTCCAGCAGCGCTGCGTAGTTGCTGATTGTTTTGAGGGGAACACCCGCTTTTTCAAACGCCGCCTGTGCCACCGGAAAACCGTAGGTAAACAGGGCACACATCCCAATCACCTCGGCACCCGTCGCACGCAAGGCTTCCACCGCTTGCAGGCTGCTGCCGCCGGTACTCACGAGGTCTTCTACAACCACCACTTTCCAGCCCGGTTGCAATCCACCTTCAATCTGATTGCCGCGACCGTGTTCTTTCGGTTTGGAACGGACATACACAAAGGGCAATTTCAACAGATCGGCGGCCAGCATACCGTGGGGAATGCCCGCTGTGGCCACGCCTGCAATGCAGTCGGCGTCGGGGAAATGCTCCAGCACCATGTTGGCCAGCTCGCTTTTCACAAAATCGCGGACGTGGGGATGGGCCAGCAGGGTGCGGTTGTCGCAATAGACCGGCGATTTCCAGCCCGAAGCCCAGGTAAACGGGTTTTGGGCATCAATTTTAACGGCACTAATTTGCAGCAGCTTTTGGGCAAAATGTTTGGGCGTTGTCATAACCGGCAAACCTACAACAGCCCACGGCCTCTTTCTTCCAGCCTTCTCTTTTTTCCGGTGTTTGTACGCAAAATTTTTGTTCAGGACCGTCCCCTCATCCTGACCACCCAACCTTCCCGCTACCTGTCCCGCCACCCGGAAGCCAAGACTTTTGCGCAGTATGAAGGCGCGTCTTCCAAACAATTGCGGACGGCTATCGAGCAGCTCGAAGCCGGAGTGATTCCGGGCGCCATTCTGAGCGATTTCCGGGAAGAAGACCTGCTGCAAAGCCTTTCCAAGCGCTATAAACACGTGGATGCCGCAGGCGGACTGGTGCGCAATGAGCGGGGCGAAATGCTTTTTATTTTCCGGCGCGGCAAGTGGGATTTGCCCAAAGGCAAGCTCGATAAAGGCGAGTCGCTGGACGTATGCGCCGTACGCGAAGTGCAGGAAGAAACCGGTGTGAAACGCCTCGTGCTGGGCGACCATCTGTGCGACACCTGGCATCTTTACACGCAGGGCGGCAAGGAATACGTGAAGCGCACGGCCTGGTATGCCATGAAAGCGAGTGGCCACGAAACCCTGCAACCACAGGCCGAAGAAGACATTGAGGAAGTGCTGTGGGTGCCGGCTGAAAAAATCCCGAAGCTGACGTTGAAAACCTACGCTGCGATTGCCGAGGTATTGGCTTGTGAAAGCCGTTTGATGAAGGTGTAATGGATTTTTGGGGCGCTGCCTTCGGCCCGGGCTGTATGTATTTGTCACCCTGAGCTTGTCGAAGGGTCGCGCCCTTCGGGACGCTGTGGGCTTTCCGCTGTCATTCCTAGCGCATCTGAGACTTGTCAAGTCCTCGGATAAATTGTTGATAGACTTGACAAGTCATCCGGGCTGAAAATTTCCGGAAAAAGTGCCCGCTTTTTTTAACGCCCGCTTCACCAAAAACGGCACCCGAATTGTGGCATCTATGTAAACCAGACGGCTTTTAAAACGTCTTATTACCCAACCATGCCTAAAATTCCTTTTGCCCGCACCGTGGCCCGCATCCGGGGCTTTGCCGGCCTGTGGCAGCACCGCCGCGAACTGCGCGATATGATTACCGACGCCCGCGCCGGCCAATACCGGATTTCGTTTCTGACGATCGTGGCTACCATCCTTGCCCTGATCTACGTCATTTCCCCGATTGACATCATTCCCGGCTTTCTTTTTCCCATTATCGGCCTGACGGATGACCTCGTGGTGATTTATTTCCTCACCAACCGCATCGGTAAAGAGCTGGAGCGCTACCGCAATTGGCACAAACCCGGAACCTTGCGGGTGGTTCACTACTAATTTCTCCGGAAACCAACAACCAAAGCGGCCAAACCTTCTACGAAGTTTGGCCGCTTTTTGATGCATCGTTCCAGGACAAACATTAGGTCGCGAAGCGACCGCACCGGGATGTAATCGGGTTTGTGCTACAAACCTTGGGTCGCTACGCGACCGCCCGTATAATGTGTTACTCCTATCCCAAACTATACTATATCAGCCCTTGGCCAGTTTCTTCTGATACGCTTTAATATCCTTGTGCAGTGCTTTGTGTAGAAACCGATTGGCCGGGCCGCCGTTGCGAATCACATCGCGCACCAGCGTAGAGGAAATGGTGCTGTATTGCGGCGAAGTGGTGAGGAAAATGGTTTCCAGATCCGGAACCAGGGCACGATTCATATCGGCAATGGCTTTTTCATACTCAAAATCCGAGACGTAGCGAATGCCGCGCAGAATAAACTTTGCCCCGATCTTTTGACAATAATCCACTGTTAGCCCTTCGTAGGCTGCCGCTTCAATGTGCGGGTCACCTTCAAAAATCTTTTGAATCCAGTCGGTGCGCTGCTCGATGCTGAACATCGTTTGCTTCGACGCATTCACGCCCACACCCACCACCAGCTTGTCAAACAATCCGGCAGCCCGGCGAATTACATCCACATGCCCTTCGGTGAGCGGGTCGAAAGTGCCGGGAAAAAGACAGATACGGGCCATAATTTAGTTTTGGGGAGAAAGGTCTTTTTGATAAAAAGAAAAGGTGGAATCGCCGTAGGTCGCTTCCCGAAAAAGGGCCGGATGTTCTGGCAAAGGGGTCTTAGTGCCGTGTTCCAGGATGAAAAATCCACCCGGAGCCAATAAATTTCCGGAAAAAATAAGCTCCGGAAGGCTTCCCATTTGTGGCAGGTCGTACGGTGGATCGGCAAAAATCAGATCAAAGGTTTCGGCTGTGTTTCGCAGAAATTTAAACACATCGCTCTGCGCCACCCGCAACCGGTCGGCAATGCCAAATACATCGGACGTCTTCCGGATAAAAGCCACGGCATTGCGGTCGGCTTCCACCGTCGTAACACTTGCCGCGCCACGCGACAAAAATTCATAGCTCACCCCGCCGCTGCCGCCAAAAAGGTCGAGCACGCGCAGCCCTTCAAGGGAAACCAGGTTTTGAAGAATATTGAAAAGGCCTTCTTTGGCGCGATCGGTCGTAGGCCGTGCCGAAAGCCGCGCCGGTATTTCATAGCGCCGCCCGCCTATTGCGCCGCCTACGACACGCATGCGCGAACACGGGAAAAGGACCCGGAAACACCCTGCCACATCGCATTTTCTTTTTCCGGAACAATGCCGGCCGGACCGTCGATATTCCAGTAATCGTTTAGGAGACTAATGGTTTCGGTAGCCGGACAAAGTGCTTCTACATGGATCGTGACGCCGCCTGCATCCATGCCATTCTTATGCAGCAGACTGTGCAAATGATACACAACAGATTGTGGCTCCGTCTCGCTAAAAGCCACCGCTTCGAGCAGCGCACCACCGCGCCACAGCGCCATAAAAGTGGTGTCGGCCGTCAGCAGTACGCGGGCACATTCGCCGTCTTTACAGGGCGCGCCATGCAGCAGGGCCGCGCCCATGGCATACACGCCTTTTCCGGCTTTGCCCGCAGCTACCCGTTTTTTGAGCGGCGCGTTGCAAACAGTCGCTACCCGGTAAGGCGCACCCGAAACGGCCGTCACCAGCAGGTCTTCTTCGCCTTCCATAAAATAGCAGGTGCGGATCCAGTCGCCCAGGTGCTCTTCGGCATACAAGGCTTCCGGAATGGCCAGCTGCCGGGCGTCGCACAAAAGGATGCGGCTTTCCTGGTCGGCGTTGCGCAGTTTGCTTTGGGCAAAGCAATCTTCCATAAAGCTTTCTTCCCAGTCGCCGGCTCCTTCCGGTGCGGTAAACTGCTCAAAAACACTCATAGAGCCGTTGGCTGCAAAGCCGGTAAACGTGCAGCTGCGCGGGCCCAGCACACACACCTTTGCAACAACAGTCTGCGACGGATCGGCCACAAAGTCGGGGTGATAAAAGGTGGATGCAGGGGCAGAAGCAACTGGGGACATAGCGGGGAGCGGAGGGCAATGATAGAAAATTTTCCGGAAAAAAGCCGCATGCATTTCCGGAAACGGGCAACTTTGCAGCCCCGCAAAGGTCGTTTGTTTTGTCACATCAGGTATCGGTTTCTTATCGCGCCATTCTGACGCTCGCTGCGCCGGTGTCGCTTTCGCTTTTTCTGCCACAAATCAGCTTTTTCACCAACACCGCTTTTCTGGGGCAGTTGGGCGAACAGGAACTGGGTATCAACGGTGTGGCAGGTATCTTCTACCTGTTGCTGCAAATGATCGGCTACGGCTTTGCCACCGGACTACAGACGCAGCTTTCGCGGCGCAGCGGTGAAGTGGCACCAGAGCTGCTGGGTCGCACGCTGGCCAATGGTTTTTGGCTGAGCGGCCTCCTATCACTGGCCCTTTTGCTGGTCGCTTTTGTATTTGCGCCGCTGGTGTTTGCCGCCGGGATGAAGGACCCGGAGCACGTCCGGCTGGCTACTCATTTTCTGGAGGTGCGCATGCTGGGCCTGCTGCCCCTGCTTTTATTGCAAGTGTTTCAGGCGTTTTTTCTGGCGACCGGACAAACACGCGTGCTGGTCATCGGCTCGGCAGTGCTGGTAGCCGTCAATGTGATCTTCGATTACCTCCTGATTTTTGGCAAGGGCGGTTTTCCGGCGCTGGGACTCAACGGTGCCGCGTTGGCAAGCGTGCTGGCCGAAGGCGCAGAGCTGATTACGCTTCTGTTGCTGTTCTTTTTCCGGAAACAACACCGCGAATACCGCTTGCAACGGTCTTCCTTCCGGCCCGATGCCCGGCTGATGCGTCATGCCCTGATCATCGGCGCGCCGCTCATGGTGCAGTATGCGTTTAGCATCGGCGGCTGGGAAATTTTCTTTTTAATGGTAGAACACCTGGGCACGCGCGCGCTGGCCGCCTCGCAGATTCTGCGGTCTATTTTCGGATTATTGGGGATGACCACCTGGGCGTTCGCCGCCGTTACGAGCGCTATGGTAAGCAATCTTATGGGACAGGGCCGTCAGGATGAAGTGCTGCTTTTGATTCGCAAAATTGCCAAAATCAGCTTTACGCTCACAGCCTCTTTGGTGGCCCTGCTTTTGCTTTTCGGTCGCTCGTTTCTTTCGCTCTACCGCGACGACCCTGCGCTTGTTTCCTATGCCATGCCCAGTCTGTACGTCATCGTACTGGCAGCACTGGTCTTATCCATTGCCACGGTGTGTTTCAACGGTGTAGTGGGCACGGGCAACACCCGGATTTCGATGTTTATCGAAGTGGGCTGCGTGTTTTTATATCTGGCCTACTGCTGGTTGGTAGTGCGCCGTCCGGGCATTCCGCTGCACTGGGCGTGGGCGGCAGACTTTGTGTATTGGGGCAGCCTTTTGGTGTTCAGCATCGGTTACCTGCTGCGCGGGCGCTGGCGGGGAAAGGTAATTTAGGGGATGAGCAGGGAACGTGATCTCGCTTTAGAGGTACCGTTTATCAGGCGATTACTATTAAAAGGTACAAAGAGGGCACAAAGTGCGCAGAGACTTTCCGGAAATTCTCCGTGGAACACTGTGTAGCAGCTCTGGGTTCTCCGTGTCCACTATCTACCCGAAAACAGGTTTCCCACCAGTGGGTATCAGGCGTTGCGTACAAGTAGTAAGCATCGGGTATCAAGACAGAAGACGAATTCCGCAGGAACGCGCCAGGAGGCGCGTTCTCTATCATTCCGGCGGAACGCCCGATAGCGTCAGAATTTCCGGAAATGCAAAAAACCTATAAGGTCTCAAAGACCTTATAGGTTTCTGAAGTATCTGTATTTTGTTTTCTGGTTTTTGGTTCTCGCTCTTGGCCCTTTAGCGCCCGAAGCGCATCTTGAAAACGCCGAGCATGGCTTCGCGGACAATGCCTTTGCTCATTTTGGAAACCCCTTCGATGCGGTCCACAAACCGGATCGGCACTTCCTTGATTTTGAAACCAGCCTTCCAGGCGCGGTATTTCATCCCAATCTGAAACGCGTAGCCCACAAATTTCACGCTGTCCAGGTCAATTTTTTCCAGCACACCGCGGCGGTAACAGATAAAACCGGCTGTCGGGTCTTTCACCGGCATCCAGGTGATCAGCTGCGTATACAGCGCACCGCCTTTGGAGATCGCGACCCGGTCGGCAGGCCAGTTCACAATGCTGCCGCCGGCTACATAGCGCGAGCCGATGGCAAGATCGGCGCTGCCGGAAGCCACAGCCTCGTGCAGGCGCAACAGGTCTTTGGGATCATGGGAGAAATCGGCGTCCATTTCAAAAATAAACTCGTAGCCGTGTTCCAGTCCCCATTTAAAACCGGTGATATAGGCCGTTCCCAGCCCCATTTTGCCGGCCCGCTCAATCAGGTGCAGTTTTCCGGAAAATTCGCCTTGCTGCAAGCCTTTGATGATCGCAGCGGTGCCGTCGGGCGAACCGTCGTCGATGATCAGGACATGAAAATCTCCCGGCAACGCGAAAACGGCCCGAACGATTTTTTCGGCGTTTTCTTTTTCGTTGTACGTGGGAATGATAACGAGTTTATCCACAGCAAGGGGGAACGGGAAGCGCGGCGAAAGTAGTGTGCAGACCGGGTGTTAAAAAATGAAGTTTTCGGTCGCCTGTTTTAACCGGCCACCGGCTTGCGAAGCGCATCTACTGTTTCCTGCAGACAATGCTTCGTGTAAAGCGGAAAATCGGAGGCAATCACCCACTGATGATAGCCGGGTTCTTTGGCTAAAATCTCCCGTACCGATTTGCCTTTGTGTTTGCCGAAGTTATAACACACTTCTTCGCCCTGCCGCACCAGCCTGCGCGCATAATCGAGAAAGGCATTCTCCGCCTTGCAGAAATGATGCAGCCGCTCCACACTGCCGCAGAGATCTTCGTATCGCTCCAGCTGGCCCAGCAACACATCTATCACTGCCTCGGTGTCAGCCTCCGCGCTGTGGGCATTTTCGAGGGTTTTGCCGCAGTAAAATTGCAGCGCGGCTTCCAGCGTGCGTTTTTCTTTTTTGAAGAAAATCTGCTGCGCGTCGATCACGTGGCAGGCCGAAAAATCGGGTGTTATGCCGGCACGCAAAAATTCTTCAGCAAGCACCGGCAGGTCAAAAGCCGTGATATTATAGCCACCGAGGTCACAACCCTGAAAGTATTGAAAAACCATTTCAGCGAGTGCTTCAAAGCGCGGACTATTTTTCACATCGTCGTCGCAGATACCATGAACGGCATAAGCACCGGGTGAAATCGGCATGCCGGGATTGACGCGGCGTACCAATGAATCGCGCGTACCGTCGGGGTAAATGCGAATCAGCGCAATTTCGATAATCCGGTCTTTGGCCACATCCACGCCGGTGGTTTCGAGATCGAAGAAAACAACGGGACGAGACAGGTTGAGACGGTGCATGGTAGAGAAGGCAAAAGTAGAAAGACAAAAGTAGAAAGACGGAAGTATCAGGACACAAGTATCAGGTATCAGAATGAAAGACAAAAGAATTTCCGGAAATTCTCTGCGGCTCTCTGTGAATCCGCTGTGTTCTCCGTGTCCCTTATCTAAACAAAATCTCATCACGCTGCCGCATACACCTCCCAAATCCGCACCGCTTCGACCGCTTCTTTGACATCATGCACCCGCAGGATAGACGCGCCGCCTTCCAGGGCCAGCAAATGCGCCGCCGTGGTGCCGTTCAGGGCTTCGTCGGCGGTAACATCCAGGGCTTTCCAGACCATGCCTTTCCGGGAAATACCGGCCAGCAACGGACAACCCAATGCCCGGAAATCGGCCATGTCGCGCAGCAAAGTGTAGTTGTGTTGGAGATTTTTTCCAAAACCAAACCCTACGTCCAGTATTACATCGCGGATACCCGCTTCGCGGGCCGCCAGGTAGCGGCTTTTCAGGATTTGGAAAACCTCCAGAACCACATTTTCATACACCGGATTGTGCTGCATCGTTTCGGGCGTTCCCTGCATGTGCATCGCCACATAAGGCACTTTCAGCGTCGCCACCGTTTGCAGCATTTTGGCATCCAACAGGCCGCCGCTGATGTCGTTGACCACCGCCGCGCCTACGTCCACCGCCGCCGCCGCCACCTCGGCGTGAAACGTGTCAATAGAAATCCAGCTTTGGGGAAAGCGTTTGGCAATCGCTTCAATCGCCGGAATTACGCGCCGCATTTCGGTGATGAGACCGGGTGCTTTGGAACCGGGCCGGGTGGAGGCACCGCCAATATCTAAAATAGCTGCTCCGTCGCGAAGCATCTCCTCAGCGCGGTGCAGGATTTGCTTTTCGGTCGTGGCGCGACTGCCGGAATAAAACGAGTCGGGCGTGGCATTGAGGATGCCCATAACCACCGGTGTTTCGAGGGAAAGAAGCCGGCCGCGACTTTGCAGCAGGGTGCCAACGGGGAAGAGTGTATTTTTAGCGCGCATCCGGAAGAAATTCAACCCAAAGCATTCATGCCAACGGAAAGTACAACACAAAACGCAACCCTCACGCAATACCGGAATACCCGGGAGCGCTGCAAAAGCCTTTTCCTGCACAAAACCGCCGACTACGGCACGTCATGGCGCGTGCTGCGTCCGGTTTCGGTGGCCGATCAGATCTATATCAAAGCCTGGCGCATCCGGCAGTTGCAGGAAGGCGTGATGCCACTGGTGCCCGACTCGATTGAAAGCGAGTTTGTGGGCATCGTCAACTACGGCCTTATCGGGCTGATGCAGCTGAGTCTGCCAGCGGACAGTCCACAGGAGCTGAGCACCGAAGAAGCCGGAAATTTTTATCAAGCGGAGGCCGATGCGGTGGAAGACCTGATGCTGCGCAAAAACAACGACTACGGCGAAGCGTGGCGTCACATGGCCGAGGCATCGCTTGTGGATTTAATCCTGACCAAATTGCTGCGCATCCGGCAGATTCTTTCCAACGACGGGCAGGTAAAAGTTTCGGAAGGCATCGACGCTAACTTGGCCGACATCGTGAATTACGCGCTGTTTGCGTTGATTAAAATCGGCGAAGCACACGACTTGTCAAGTCTGCGTACGAAACACGTGTGACTTGACAAGTCTCAAAAAGAACCCCATTTTAGACTTTAGACTTGTCAAGTCGATCAGCACGACGTACGCGGACTTGACAAGTCGCCTGGATTTCCGGAAATTTTCCCTAAACCATTCGTGAAGATTTAGCGCTTTTAAGGTCTTTTAAAGTCCTTCGCCTTTATCTTCTCTCCAAAAATTCAACGTTTCTTTTTTTATGAAGATTTTTCTTTGGATCCTGCGCCTCGTGGTAGGCGGACTGTTCATTTTCTCCGGGTTGATAAAAGCCAACGACCCGCTGGGCCTTTCCTATAAAATGGACGAGTTTTTTGAAGTCTGGGGCTGGCATTTTTTCCGGTCGTGGTCACTTGGGCTGTCTATTGTGATGATTGCCTTTGAGATTATCGCCGGGGTGGCGCTCTTAATCGGCTATGCGCAAAAGTTCTTTGCTCCGTTGCTCCTCGCGCTTATCACATTCTTTACCTTCCTGACAGCCTATGTGCTGTTTTCCGGAAAAATCAAAGAGTGCGGTTGCTTTGGTGATTGCATTAAAATCTCCAACACCGAGACGTTCTGGAAAGACGTGGCCTTGCTGGCGATGGCGATTATTCTCTACATCTATCGCAACAAGATTCGGCCGCTGGTGCGGCCGCCCTACGGCGCGGTCATCATGATCCTCACGACGTTCTTTTCCTTTGGCGTGCAGGTATGGGCGTTGGAGCATTTGCCCTACCATGATTGTCTGCCTTATAAAAAAGGGGTGAATCTGTTTGAAGGCACCAAGCCGCCGCCGGGCAGCACGCCGGATGTGTATGAGACGGTGCTGATCTATGAAAAAGACGGTGTGAAAAAGGAATTTGACGAAACCAACTTCCCGTGGGAAGATTCCACCTGGACGTATGTGGACACCAAAACGAAACTGATCAAAGAAGGCAACGCCACGCCGCCGATTAAGGATTTTTCATTTACCGACGCCGACGGCAATGATCATTCCGAAGAGGTTTTGACAGCACCGGGCTATAACCTCTTATGGCTGGTGCGGGATGTGCAGAAAGCCCGTAAAGACCAGCTGGACCGCCTGCTGGCGCTTGCTGCCGAGGTGCGGAAGAGCGGCGGCGGGGTGTATCTGCTCAGCTCGTCTACTAAAGCGGAAACAAATGCTTTTGTAGCGGCCAACAAGCTGCAAGCATTCGATGTGTTGTATGTGGATGGCACGGCCAGCAAAACCGCGATGCGCTCCAACCCGGGCCTTATCGTGTTGAAAGACGGCGTGGTTGTAGAAAAATATTCCTTCCGCGACTACCCGGCGCGCCTGGGAGAAGTGAAGTAGATTTTTTGAATGGATTTTCCGGAAATTTTCCGGAAAGTAAGAGGCCCGCGAAATATTTCGCGGGCCTTCTTTACGATAGTACGTGCCTGTAGCCGGCCTTTGACAAACATTAGGTCGCGAAGCGACCATCCTAAAAATGTAGGTCGATTGCTACAAACATCCGGTCGCTAACGCGACCATACAGAAGACGTAGCGAAGTTTGGTTAAGCTTTATATCGTTTTAAGCTGACCGGCTATGGATGGTCGCAGAGCGACCCAATGTTTGTAGTAGCAATCATATTTTCCAAACGGTCGCTTCGCGACCCAATGTTTGTCAAGGAATCATATCCATTGTCTGGAATTGGTGTTAAGAAGACCCACGACGTATGTTGCGGGTCTTCCACTATCAAAATGCATACTGTGCCAAACTTTGACAAACGTTGGGTCGCGAAGCGACCATTTCTACTATTGGAACCCTTATGGCTACAAACATTCGGCCGCTAACGCGACCCATCCCAATTTCATTCCCATAACCTCACAAAAAAGCCCGCGAAATCTTTCGCGGGCTTTTTAAATCATATCCTCATTGCTTTACAAATCATGACACATAAAACATAAAACATCGCTTACAGATGAATCGCTTCGCCGAGCGCTACTTCCACCGCGTCTTTCACGCCTTCGCTCATCGTCGGGTGCGGGTGGATCGCGTCGAGCACTTCCTGCCAGGTGGTTTCGAGCTTGCGGCCCAGCACGGTTTCGGCAATCATCTCGGTTACGTTGGCGCCAATCATGTGCGTACCCAGCCACTCGCCGTATTTGGCGTCGAAAATTACTTTTACAAAGCCTTCCGTTGCACCGGCAGCCGATGCTTTTCCGGAAGCCGAGAACGGAAACTTGCCCACTTTCAGCTCATAGCCCGCTTCTTTCGCCTGCTTTTCGGTCATGCCGACAGAAGCAATTTCCGGGGTGCAATAGGTACAGCCCGGCACATTGCCGTAATCGACCGGCTCCGGCTTGTGGCCGTATTTTCCGGCCGCATGGGCAATGGCTTCTACGCAAACCACCGCTTCTTTGGAAGCTACGTGGGCCAGCGCCTGACCCGGCGTGCAGTCGCCGATGGCGTAGAGACCTTCTACGGATGTTTTGCCGTATGGATCCACCACAATCTTGCCTTTTTCGGTTTTCACCCCGGCGGCTTCGAGTCCGATGCCTTCGATATTGGCTACCACGCCTACGGCGCTGAGCAGCACGTCGGCTTCGAGCGTTACTTCGCCTTTATCGGTTTTCACAAACGCCTTCACGCCGTTTCCGGAAGTATCCACGCGCTCCACATTGGAGTTCGTCATGATGGTGATGCCACGCTTCTTATAGCTTTTCTCCAGTTCTTTGGAGATATCTTCATCTTCTACCGGCACGATGCGAGGCGCGTATTCCACGATGGTCACTTTGGTGCCCATGTTGGCATACACATAGGCAAACTCAACGCCGATCGCGCCGGAGCCTACGATAATCATGCTGTTGGGGCGCTCGGGCAGCACCATGGCTTCGCGGTAGCCGATTACTTTCTTGCCGTCCATTGGCATGGAAGGTAGTTCGCGGGCACGGCCGCCGGTGGCGATAATGATGTTTTTGGCTTCTACTTCCTGTGTTTTACCGTCGCTTCCTTTCACTTCAATTTTTCCCTTGCCTTTTACGGTGGCAAAGCCCATGATGACGTCGATTTTATTCTTTTTCATCAAAAACTGAATGCCTTTGCTCATCTTATCGGCCACGCCGCGGCTGCGCTTTACGACTGCCGGGAAATCGGCGTTGAAGTCACCTGCGGTAATGCCATAGTCTTTGGCGTGGGAGAAATAATCCATCACGTTGGCGCTCTTGATCAGCGCTTTGGTAGGAATACAGCCCCAGTTGAGGCAGATGCCGCCGAGCGATTCTTTTTCAATGATGGCCGTTTTAAAGCCCAGTTGCGAAGCGCGGATAGCAGCCACATAGCCGCCGGGGCCGCTGCCGATAACGATCAGATCGTATGCCATAAGAATAGAAATAGCGAAGTAAGATAGAATGCTCTTTTTTGCAGACCCCGGAAAGAAGCCTTGCAGAGCGCGGCAAATGTACTATGC
>JAEVZP010000199.1 GCA_023392185.1 Bacteroidota bacterium | reverse complement strand
ATTTTAAGGTCCCTTTAAAAACCGTTTTGCGCTCGGCAAGGGTTTTTCTCCAAACACAAAGGCCCGGTGCCTGTAGGCCCTTTCCTACCTTCGCCGCTGTGGATGCCCTCTTCACGTTGCTGCGCAAAGACCTTACGGCCGAGTGGCGGCACAAGCACATGCTGTTTGGAGTCCTGCTCTATGTAGGCAGCACCGTTTTTATCATCTATGCCATGGCTGGCAAGCCCGACCCGACAGTCTGGAATGTCTTGTTTTGGGTATCCCAGCTTTTTGCCGCTGTCAATGCTGCAGCCCGCAGCTTTCTGGCCGATAATGCCGCCCGCTTCCGGTATTACGCCACGCTGGTTCCGCCGCGCACTTATTTTCTGTCGAAACTCGTCTACGGCCTTGTCTTGCAGCTCCTGGTCACGGCCGTAAGCCTTGCTTTATTCGCATTGTTGCTGGGACTACCGCTGTACCGGCCTTTCGAGTTTTTGATTACCGCGCTGCTCGGCAGCCTGTCACTTTCGTTGGTCTTTACCTTCTTGTCGGCGATTGCCTCGCGGGCAGGCGGCAACGCCGCCCTGATGGCCATTCTGGGCTTCCCGCTCCTGCTGCCGGTGCTGATGATCTTGGGTAAGATGGCGCTTGCCGGCCTTTCAGCCACTGTAGCGCCGGGCTGGTGGAGCCTGGTGGCTTCCCTGGCCGGCCTCGATCTGCTCCTGCTCCTCCTCGGTGTGGTGCTGTTTCCGGTTTTGTGGACGGAATAGCAGAGAAAGGCGTTTTCAGTTTTCCTGTCAAAGGCAGGTTACAAGGCCTCTCTGTAAATACCCATATCACCTGTAGCGGCAGAAAATTTCCGGAACCTTTGCCGCTCTGGTACCATTTTGCGGGAAAGAAGAGATTTGCATTTCCGGAAATCAGCGACTTTTTAAGCTGTAAAAAGAGAAGCAGCACCCGAACTGAGGCGCTGCTTTCCGTTTTCAATAAGCCGGCAGATTCCCGCTGCCGGAAACCTTCTTTCTTACTCTATTGACCAGTCGAACGGCAGGGCCATCTGCGCTTTGCGGTTCTGCTGCTGCCAGTTCCGGAATTTTTCCACCAGCCGGCCCGACTGTTCGCCGCCTACTGAGCGGAGGACGGCCTCTGCGTTCACAAAAGGAGACTCCTTCAACCGGCCCAGCATCATCTGAAAACGATCTACCGGTTCCGGATACGTCACCACGCTGTAGTCGCTCAGATTGGCCAGCTTTGCCGCGCTTTGGATGGCGTCTTCCAGCCCCCCAATGCGGTCCACCAGGCCCACAGCATGGGCGTCGCGCCCCAGCCACACCCGGCCCTGTGCAATGGAGTCCACCTGCCCGGCCGACAGCTTTCGGCCCTCTGCCACCCGCCGCTTGAAGAGGGCGTAGATCGCGTCGACACTGCGCTGCATCCGTGCCCGCTCGCCTTCGTTCATGGGCTTGACGACCGACGGAAAATCAGCATAAGGAGCGTTCTTGACTTCATCGAACGTGACACCCAGTTTTTGGGTGAGCAGCTCGCTGGCATTAAACATCAGCCCGAAAACGCCAATGGAGCCGGTGAGGGTGGTAGGCAAGGCAAAGATGCTATCAGCCGTCGCAGCGATATAATATCCGCCGGAGGCCGCCACATCGCCCATAGACACCACCATTTTTTTCTTTTCCTGCAACAGGCGTAGCTCACGCAGAATCACTTCCGAGGCGCGGGCCGACCCGCCCGGACTGTTTACCCGCAGCACCACGGCCTTGATATTGTCGTTGTTGCGGATGCGCCGGATCTGCGAAACAAAAGTTTCGGAGGCAATCTGATAACCGGTTTCGCTTTTGCCGTCCACGATTTCGCCTTCGGCAAACAGCACTGCAATGCGGCCGTCTTTCAGCGTAATGCCGCCGGCTTTGGAACGAGAGTAGTCGCCGATTTTGGTGAAGGCGATTTTGTCTTTTTCGCTTTTGCCGGTGGTGCTGCGGATCAGGCCTTCCACCTCATCCCAATAGGCCAGCCGGTCCACAAGGCCAAAGCGTTGTGCATCTTCGGGCAAGAGCACGGCACCTTCGCGCGCCCAGGTACCTACCGTCGCCGTGTCGGTGTGGGCGTGATTGGCGGCAGCCAAAAGATATTCTTCCCAGATGGTCCGGATGAGCACCGAAAGCTGCAACCGGTTGGCGTCCGACATTTTATACTCGCGGAAAGGCTCCGTTGCGCTCTTGAACTTGCCGGCATAGAAGATTTCCGGTTTCACGCCGATTTTCTCCAGCGTGCCCCGGAAAAACTGCAATTGTGCCGCCAGTCCTTTAAGCTCAAAATCGCCTGCCGGATTCAGAAATACACTGTCGGCAGCCGCCGCTACATAATAGTCTTTCTGGGAATAATCTTCCCCATAGGTATATACCGGTTTGCCGGACGTTTTCCGGAATTGCAGCACCGCCTCGCGAATGGTTTGCAGCGTAGCCCAGCCTGCCGAAGTGCCCCCCGTGCGAATGATAATACCCGGTACTCTCTTGTCTTCGGCGGCGTCGGCCAGCGCGCGGGTGATGTCATAAAGGCCTGCATGGTCGTCGCCGTCGTCGGTCAGAAGGGGAAACGAAGACGTTTCGTGCTGCTCGTGGATGTCTTTGCGCAGGTCCAGCAACAGCATCGAGCCGTCTTTAACAGGCGTTTCGGTGTTTACCTTTTTGGCAGAGCTGATGAGGGAACCGACCGCACCGACCAGCACCCCGCCGATGATAACGGCACTGACCAGAACAGCGAGCAGGGAAGCAAAAAATGTTTTAAAGAATTGTCTCACAAAAAAAGAAGCAGACGGCTTTAAAAAGGTACCGTCGTGTGTTGGCCCCGAAAATACGACGGCGCAGCCGTTGCAATCCTGGTCTGCACCGCCAATTTCGGGTGCAAATTTTTTTTTTGTTGTGCCAAAAAGCCTTTTACCTCCGGCCTTTTCTACATTTGGCGCCCCGGAAACGCTTTTTGGCCTTATTCCTGAGCTTTTTTCCGGAAACCGTTTTCTCTTTTGGAACCCAAAAACGATTCTCCCGGCTGCTCGCTGGCTGTTTTGAGCCTCGGCAGCAACCTGGGCGACCGGGCCGGCTTTCTGGCGGCCGGCATCCGGGGCCTGGCCGCTTCGTGTGGCGATGTCGTAGCGCAATCCGCTTTTTACGAGTCGGCTGTCTGGGGCGGAACGGATCAGGCAGATTATCTGAATGTTGCCGTAGTCCTCCGGACCGGTCTTTTGCCAGAGGTACTGTTGTGTTGCTGTCAGGAGATCGAGCGGGCCAACGGGCGGGAGCGTTCCGGAAAATGGGCCGCCCGCACGCTCGATATCGATATCCTTTTCTACGGCGAACAGGTTATTGAACTGCCGCATTTGTGCATTCCACATCCGCTGTTGCAGGAGCGCCGCTTTGTTTTACAGCCGCTGGCCGAAGTGCTGCCCCATTTCCCCCATCCGGTATTGGGCGGGACGGTGGCTGAACTGCTGACCCGCTGCCCCGACAGCGGTCGGGTGGTGCGCTGGCTGCCCTGAAGGGTTTCCAACCTGTTGCTTTCCGGAAAAGCACCACATGGCATTAAAAAAGAAAAGCGCCCCGAAGGGCGCCTTTCCAAAAGAGGGAAATGCAGCTTATTTGCGGGCTACAATTTTCACCCGGCGGTCGGCCTTATTGGCACCGCCGCTGGCACCGGCTTCGCCGAGGCCACGAACGGTTACTTTATCAGCCTGCAGACCATCGGCCAGCAGCTGCGCACGAACAGCTTCTGCGCGGCGCTTGGACAGGTCCATGTTGGCAGCTTCGTCACCGGTAATGTCGGTCATGCCATATACCCGGACGGTAGCGCCGTTAAAACGCTGGTTGATGGATTTGGCAACCGAAGAAACTTTTTTCTTTGCCGTTGCGGAGAGATCCGCAGAGTTGAGCGCAAACATAACGTCTTCGCCCATGCTATAGATACCGTAGCGGTCGTTGCCACGTACTTCAATGTCTTTGTCGTTGACTTCGTTCCAGTCGCGGGTCACCGGCGCATTCCAGTCAACGTCATTCCAGGTATCTGCCACGGCATCACCGGCACGATCAATCTTGTTGCCGGCGCTGTCGGCATAGTCAGCAGCGGTGGGGTCACCGTTGGGCACGAGCACGGCCGTCTGATCGCTATGCGTCGCGTCTTCTGTCGGAGTCGTCTCGCGACAGGCGGTGAAAGTGAGCGCAAAAAGCGCTGCGGGTATGAGGAGGATCTTTTTCATAAAAAGTGTTTTTGGGAGAAAAGAGAAAGAAAAAAGCGGGCGGTCTGCCAGAACAGCGCCGCCCGCAGGATTTAGCTTCTAGTGGCCGGGCTGGAAAAAATTCCGGTCTGCCAGGCTTAGCGGTAGATTTCGCGGCCGTTGGCAGCGCGCCACTCGTTCTCGAAGTAATCGGCATCTTCTGCGCTGCGGGGTTTCACGCCCATAACGATGTTGCCTTCTTTAATACCGCTTTCATATACTTTGGCACGCTCTTCAGGGATGCCTGCACCAATAAGTCCGCCTACCAGACCGCCTGTAAGGCCGCCTGCACCGGCGCCTGCGAGGGCACCTGCCAGCGGGCCGGCAACTACCAGACCGAGACCGGGAATGAGGAGGTTAGTACCCAAAGCAGCAACAGCGCCTACGATTGCACCCAGGGTGCCGCCAATGGCAGAACCGGTTCCGGTACCTTCCATAGCTTTGTTGCCGAGGTCTGTTTCTACAGTTTCGCCGGTGTTGGCAAAATAGCGGTCACGGGCTTCGTCGCTCATAACTACGTTGATGTCGTCGGCAGTGTAGCCGCGGGAAGTCAGCGAGTTGTAAGCACGCTCTGCGCTGGCGCGGTCCGAGAACATACCGGTCATGTGGCTGTCGGGAGAGTAAGTGGTCGTGGAGGTGGTGTGTGTTGTTTCCATTGAATTTGGAGAGATTAAGGTGAAAAAAAAGGTTTGTCTTTCGCTCTAAAATGATTGTGCCAGCTTTGGGCGAAAGCCTCTTTTTGCAAAAAAAAGCACCGCAATGCGGTGCCGTAAAGAAAAAAAATCCGGGGAAAGGCTTTAACGTCTGTTGGCTTTCTTGAAACGCATACTCACCGTCATCTCTTTGCTGCCGGGTGTGTATTTGTAGAACCCTTCGCCGCTCTTCACGCCGAGGTAACCCGCCTGCACCATATTGCCCAGCAGGGTCGCCGGCGCATATTTGGGATGACCAAAGCCCATGTGCAGTACATTCATGATGCTGTAGCAGGTGTCCAGACCAATAAAATCAGCCAGCTGCAGCGGTCCCATCGGGTGGGCCATGCCGAGGCGCATGATGGTATCGATCTCTTCCACACCGGCCACGCCTTCCTGCAGCGCAGTAATCGCTTCGTTGATCATCGGCATCAGGATGCGGTTGGAGATAAAACCGGGATAATCGGCTACTACGGCCGGCTCTTTGCCGAGGAAAACGCTCAGTTCGTGAACAGTCTCGGTTACTTTCTCGTCTGTGGCGTAGCCGTTGATAATTTCCACCAGCTTCATCACCGGAACGGGGTTGAAGAAGTGCATGCCGATTACTTTTTCGGGCCGCGATGTGTGAGAACCGATGCGGGTAATGGAAATCGAAGAGGTATTGGTGGCCAGGATACAGTGTTCCGGACACAGTTTATCGAGCTGCTGGAAGATTTTTACTTTCAGGTCGATGTTTTCAGTGGCCGCCTCGATGACCAGGTCGGCGTCTTTTACAGCCTCCGCAGTATCGGTATAAGTGGTGATGTGGCCCAGGGCCGTTTCTTTTTCTTCCTGCGTGAGCGTGTTTTTGCTGATCTGCCGGTCCATGTTTTTACCGATCGTGGCCAGCGCCCGGTCGAGGGCCAGCTGGTTGATGTCCATCAGGTGGACTTCAAAACCTTTTTGGGCAAAAACGTGGCAGATGCCATTTCCCATAGTGCCGGAGCCGATTACGGCTACCGTCTTGACAGCAGGGAAGGCGCCTTGGCCGTCCAGCATTTCCGGAGCAGTGGCTGCTTCCAGGGCGGTTGTTTGAACCATTAGAGTAAGATTCTGGTTTTTTTGCAATGAATAAATAACTTCCTCAAAAGGATACCAAAGGTAAGCGCTGAACGGAAGCAGGCTGTTAGGATATTGAAAAGAAAACACCGCCTTAGCGGCCCGGTTTTAGCTTTGTGACACGCGGTTTCGCCTCCCTTTTCTGCCATGCCTTCCCTCACGCCAGACACTCCTATTAAACGCTTGCTACCGGCAATTGGTTTATTCCTGCTCCTGCCGGTAGCCGTTGTTTTCTATTACGTGCTCCTGCAACTGAATACCTACTTCGGTGTTTTGCAGTCCAACGCCGGCATCCTGAGCAACGTACGGGTCAGCGCAAGCGCACTGTTACAAACCATTGCCTTTACCATCGGCATGGCCGCCTCGGCCCTTTTCTACAGCTTCCGGTTCCGGTTTTTGCTGCCGGCGCTCCTGCTCGTCGGCGGCTTGTATCTGGGCTACGGCCTGCTGCAAAACCTGGCCGTCGGCGAGTTCGACAGCTTCTTCCTTTCGGTGGCTTTTCTGTCCCACGGCGCTTTGTTTCTATTGGGCTGGATTGTAGGGTGGGGCTTTGTACGCTGGCGCTACTGGCATATGCTGATCGCTGCTGTTTTTCTGGTCGCCGGGGTGTTCACCATTGCCCGCTTCTCCGAAAAGACAACCGAAGACTTTATCCGGCAGGCCGTTCCGCTGACGCTCACCGCCGTGTACCTCGTTTTTATGGGCGAGCAGATCTACCGGCAGGAATACACCGGCAGGGCATTCTGGCAAATGGCGTTCCGGCGACTGGCCCTTTTCGGGCTCATCCTGGGACTGATCTCCCTGGTTACCATTCCGCTTTTTAAACCTAAAATTACCGAGGTGATTGCCAAAACCGGCGGCGCCAACAGCAAAGGTGAAAAGCAGAAAGGCATGGTGAAAGAAGAAAAAGACGGCACCATGCGCCTCAACAATGCCACCGGGCTCCAAAGCTCCTTTAAGCGGTCCAACGAGCTGGTATTCGCCGCCCATATCGACAACTACTTTCCCCAAACCGATTTTCCCAATCCGCTGTATCTCACTTCTTTCTATTACAGCCGCTTCGACCCCGAAACCGAAACCTTTGAGCGCGACACGCTGATCCCGGAAGGCGACCTTTTTCAGCCCGACTGGGGAAGCGTTCCGCTGTTCCGCACCTATACCGACAGTGCCATTTACCGCCTGCAAGCCCGGCATAAACTGATGCAGGAAGTGGAAATTGAAGTTTATAGCAAGCGGCTGAGCAAAACCAATTTTGTAGCTCCGCATATCGGCTACAGCGTGCAGCCCATCACGGTTGAGCCGGATTTTCGGGAGGAATTTTCCTCCGCCTACCGCGCCAAAAGCCTCAGCAGCGAATTGAACTCGGCTTATTTCGTGTACAACGTCAATGCGGAGAAAAACCCGGAAATCGTGCAGTTTCAGGAAGACCGCTTCGACGTGCTGCGCAAGGAAATAAATACGCCGATGGCCGAAGATTTCCGGAAATACTATACCGACGTGCCCACCAATCCGAAGTGGGATCCAATTCAAGAACTGGCTGCCAAAATCAGCGCGGGCAAGAAAACGACTATCGACAAGGTGCTGGCCGTCCGGGATTATTTTACCCAAAAAGACGCTGCCGGAAACCCCCTTTTTCAATACTCCGACAACCCCGGTATTCCTGATATCCCGTCGGCCTCGCGGCTCCTGTATTTTTTGTTTGAAAACCGGAAAGGCTATTGCGCCTACTACGCCGGGGCCACGTTGTTTCTCCTGCGCGCCATGGGCATTCCGAGCCGCATTGCCGTGGGCTACCTGACCGTGGACCGGAGCGGCGGCAAAAACGGGGGCTGGTATTGGTACTACGCCGATCAGGCGCACGCGTGGGTGCAGGTCTATTTTCCGGGCTACGGCTGGCTGGATTTCGACACCACCGTGGGCAACAGCGAAGCGCAGGAAAGTCCGCAGCCCGACGGCACCCCGCCGATGCAACCGCCCAAAGCCATTCTGGCCATTGACGGGATTGTGGAAAGCGTGGACACGATTTCCGGAAAAATTGCCCTGCGCAACACCGGTTTGAGCTATAAAGACCAGCAATTAAAGGTTTCCCCGAGTCTGCCCGCCACGCTGGACGCTTCCAAAGCGCCCATTCAGCGCGACACGCTCCGGCTGACCCTGAAAGACATTCACCCCGAAGACACCCTGACAGCGGTGGCTTACCGGGATTTATTTAAGGTAGAAAATCCACAAAATGCTGCTGATTTTATTGAAAAAGCGCCTCAGCCTTTACCGGTAGAGGATGTGTATGTAAAACCAAAAGTAGCGGTTCAAAAAGAAGCACCTGCCCAAAAACCAGCGCTTTCAAAACTGCCTTCCCGGGTGAAATGGGCTGCTGCGATTTCCGGAATTTTAACGCTTTTACTGGCCTTCTGGCTTCTGCTGCCACGCATTCTTTTAAGCTACCTGAAGGGCAAAATTTCCGGAAATAGGGGGGATAAAGCGCGCGCCTACTGGGCTGCCCGCGCTGCGCGTTACCGCCTTGCTTTGCAGGGAATAGAAGCCTCCGGCAGCTTTGACGCCTTTGCCCGCCATGCCGAAGCGACTTTGGAGGCACCCGTTTTCCGGAAATTCAGCAATGTGTATCAGAAAGTCCGGTTCTCGCCGAACCCGCTCACCGAAGCTGAAAAAGCGACCCTTTCCGGTTTTTATCCGGTGGTGGAAAAAATCATTCAACAGCGTTTTTCGCCGAAGGAAATCCGTCGGGCGATGCTGCGACCGGCGAAAGCGGTGGGCGTGTTTTGGGCGCAGCAGCCGGAAGGGCGGCGCAGCCGCTCCTGAAGTGTGAAGAGCCGCAGTCTTTAAATTACAGGTACGCGACCCAAGACAAACCTTAGGTCGCGAAGCGACCCTCCCGAAAATGTGATGCGGATTGCTACAAATATCAGGTCGCGACGCGACCCAGGGTCATTGCCTAAAAGACTCTTTCCATGGGCCGAAGTGACAGCCCAACTTTACTGCTCTTCCGACCGGAGCGCAGCGGAGTGGAGAAACCGGTTGGGATGTGGCTGTTGAACCTGATTAGGATTAAAACACCCTTGTTATTAAACAGATTCCTCCTGAAGTCGGAATGACAGCTTTATGTTAACGTGAATCTTAGAGCCTATCCAGAAAATCGGTGTCAGGCTTTTAGTTCCCTATCTTTTAGCTACGCTGCTACTTCGTGGTGTCACCCCGGAACGGGAACTGGTCGGTTTCCCTCTGCAAAGACCCTCCCGCTTTCCAGCGGGACAGGCTGTTCTGCCCAGACAAAAGAACCGTAAAATACCCAGATCCTTTTACAATCCTTTATTTTTAGGATAGGCTCTTATTTTGGGACAATAGGGTCCACAGAGATCCGCCCAGGGCCCGGCGGTCTTTGTGGAGCTCTGTGGTTTCTTTGTGCACTCTGTGATCTGGATGCGGCTGTAACCAATTGAAAGGCTAAGCTTATAAAGCGGGATGTACGTTCTTTGAGCGGAAAGGCAACTGCTCTGAACTGCTTCTTTCCGGGCGGATTAGGGCTGGGCGCGCTTCCGCATTTCTTTGCCTACAAAATACCGGATCAGGTATACGACTCCCGGAATAACAGCGGCACCCAGCACCAGTCCGACCAAATAACCGGCCGCCCTGGGATCGCCGCCCGGCGCGGGCGCGTGGCGCAGGTTGTTGGCCAGGCTCAGAAGGGCCAGCAAAACCGTCACCCAGAATAAGACGGTGAGGAAGGTGCAGAGGGTTTTCATAAAAGAAAGGATGCGGCGAAGCGAAAAGAAAAAAAGATTTTTGGGAAAAAGCTGTTTGTCCCGGGCAACCTTTAAAAAATGCAGCCACCACTACTCGTTTTTCTTTTCCCGCTCAAACGCCGCAAACTGTAACTGCTTGATCTCTTCCAGAAGCGGCCCTTCAAAAGGCCCTTCAATCCGGACGTTTTGGATGATTTCTCTGGTAGCAATAAAACGGATGGGGGCTTCGGGCATCCCGGCTTCTTTTCGCCATTCGGCAAACTGACTGGCGGCGCTCAAAAATACCAACCGGCCAATTTCGGAAAACGCATGTGCCCCGGCGCACATGGGGCAATGCTCGCCGCTCGTATACAGCGTGGCTTTGCGGCGCTGCCCGCGGCTCAGGTTTTCCAGTGCCCACTGCGCCAGTTCTTTTTCCGGGTGCGCGGTGACGGTTTGGGTATTGGAGCGGTTGCGCGCCGTGGCCAGGACGGTACCGTTTTCAGCTACCAAAACCGACCCGAACGGGTTGTCGCCCGCTTCAAGGGCTTCGCGGGCCAGGGCTACGCATTGGGAAAGGAATTTTTCGTCGGTTTGGGAGCGGAGATGCGGTGTAACGTTCATCTTTAAAAGAAGCCATCCCAATAGGAAGTCATTCGGGGTGACCGACAGTCTAAAAAAGCCACGCCGGGAAGGGAAGATTTCCGGAAAAGTACACCGGCTTCACACAGTTTCAAAGGCGATGCCGGCCGCTTCGAAAGCAATCCGGGCATTGAGGCGCAAACTGTCTTTTTCCCGGAAAACAGCTTCCGCAAACACCACCTGCGCCGGACGGGCCTCCAGGAGCGCCTCCAGCAGGGCAGCATCTGCCGCCTCGGGCACCACCAGAAGCTGACCGCCTCCAACCGAAAAGCAGCGCTTCCCTGTCAAATGCATTTCCGCTACCGGCACGTGCAGCGGCAGCCCGGCCCGGAGGATGACTTCCCACACAAAATCTTCGGCCGCTACCGCAGGCACTGCCGTTTCCCGGAAAAGGGCCAGCTGCGCGCGCAGCTGCTCTGCGTCGGTGATCGCCTCGCTGCGCCAGGCCCGGAGCGAAGCATCGGCGAGCCGGAAAGACCGGAAACCGGTGTCCAAAGCCGTGTCGCCCACCAATGCAGCATAGTCGCGGAGGCGCTTGCGCGTGATGTCGGCAATGGTGCGCAGCCCGGCCCGGTAGGCGTCGGTGTCTTCGGCCAGCACTTCGGGCATCTGCACGGTTACAAAAGACAGCCGGGCGTCGTGTTCGCGGTTGTATTCGAGCACGGCCTGCGCCGTGGAGCCGCTGCCGGCAAAAAAATCCAGCACCAGGCCGTCTTTCTTATTGCCTGCGGCCATCTCGATCAAAAGCCGGATGAGGGCCGTGTTTTTGGGGTTGTTGAACAAGACCTCCATGCCGGCGGGTTGTTTTGATGCAAAGACGTCTCCCCAGAGGGTGTTGCGCAGGATTTTGTCGCTTGGCGCAATCCAGTGCTCTACGCCGCGGTTGGCGCCCTTGCCGTCTTTGTTGCGGCGGATAAAGCGCTTGGTGCCGCCCGTGCGCCGCCAATAGTCTTCAAGGCTTTCGGTGGCGGCGAAGCGGGCGCAGTATTCTTCATAGTTGGCTACCGCTTCGCGGGCCACTTCTTCTTTCCACTTCCACTGTCCGGCCGAAAGCGAAACGCCCAGCAGCTCGTATTGCATCGTGGGCCGCTCGGCACTGTTGTAGAAGCCTTTCCAGTAGCCCTGGGTCTTGCGCGTTTCATCGGCTTCGCGAAACACGGGATGGAGCCGCGCCGTGGGCGACCGGGAATAGATCAGCACATATTCGACACCGGTATTAAAGGATTTGAGGCCTTCGTCGAGAAACTGCGTGTTGATGTTTTTATCATAACGCCGCACGAGGATCAGATTCCGGAAATTTTCTTCGCCCATCACCTCATCAAGCAGGAGGCGGAGGTTGGCCAACTCGTGATCGTCGATGGAAACAAAGAGAAAGCCGTCGTCGGCCAGGAGGTTGCGGGCCAGAAACAGTCGGGGCAGCATCATGGAAAGCCAGGCGGAGTGGAAGCGACCGTTTTCGCGCCGGTTGATGCGCAGGGCATGGCTGTGCTGCCGGTGGCCGGAGGCGTTGGTTTCGCCGGTTTTTTGCAGATAACTTTCGGTGGACTCGGCAAAGCGGTCGGCATACACAAAACTATCGGAGCCGGTATTGTAGGGCGGGTCAATATAGATAGCTGCTACCTGCCCGTGGTAGGCGCGCTGCAGCAGGCGCAAGACGTCGAGGTTTTCGCCTTCAATAAAGATATTGCGGGTGTCTTCCCAGCGAATCGAAAGCGACTTATCGGGGCGGAGGGTAGCCGTGGCGGGCGTGCGCAGGGCATCGAAAGCGGCCTTTTTCCCCGCCCATTGCAGGCCATAGCGCTCCGGGGCTGGTTCGGAGCCGTTGGGCAAGGCTTCACCGAGGAGGTGGGCGAGGCGTGCCCAATCAAGCTGGCCTTCAGAAAAAGCGGCGGGTGCAAGTTCCCGAAGCCGGGCCAGCAGGTCGGCAGCGGCCGGGTCGGTCATGATCTCTTCCATCATCAAAAGCGGAAATACAGGGAGGGCTTCAAATGTAGGCGGCCGGGCTTGTAATAGCGGGACTTCACCCTTTTTTAATCGTTCGTATGGACAGGGTCCACCACAGGGCCAACCCTATTAATACCTACCGTTTTAGTAATATTCCTCCACACCCAGATGACTGACCAGCGCCAGAAACAAATCGTGCGTCACGATGCCGGCAATACCGGAAATGCCCACACTGATCATAGCAATCTGCCCGGCCTTTTTTAAAATTGGCCAAGGCAGGCGCTCGCTGAGTTTGTAAAGGCCATAAGGCAAAAAGAACATGCACGTCGGGATCCGCATGGCCGGGCTGAGGGCCCAGGCCCGGCCTGCCAGCATATAGGACAGGCAGATCAGTCCGAAAATGGTCGCCGAAAGCAGGAAGGCCAATCCAATCTCTTTTCCACCAATTTCTTTGCGGCGCAGCAGCTTTATGGTTTTTACGATAGAGACGCCGGTGAGCCACAGCGCGCCGAGTACAAACGGAATCAGAATCAGGCCCATAAGGAGAAAAAAGGCAGGTTGAGTTGGCAATTTTCCGGAAAAAGAGTGCCAGGGCTTTCTATCAGATCCACCTTACCTCCATCTAAAGTGCTGAAAGGCGCTTATTAAAACGTGAAACCTGTTTTGGGTAGATAAGGGACACAGAGGGCACAGCGTTCCACAGAGGAGATTGGAGAAGCCATTGTGCTGTCACCCTGAGCTTGTCGAAGGGTTTGTGCCTTCTCTGTGACCTCTGTGTCCTGTATGATGCGATAACCAATTGATAATCAGGGGATGTGAAACGAGATTCACATTATTCATAGTAAACATCCATCTTCGGCAGCATTTTATCCACCGCTTTATACTGTTGTTCCGAAAGGCCGGTTTCTCCAATATAAAATAAGCCCCGCCAACGGATTTTCTGAATTGTGGCCTTAAAAGCTTCCCATTGAAGCGGATTGTTATATAAATCAACATAGAAAAGTTCGGGCAGCACCGTCAGGCTTTCCGGAAAACCGGCCAGCTGATTGCCGGAGAGCACCGCTTTGCGAAGCTTTTTGAGCGTAGCTGTTGAAGGCGGCAGGGCCGTCACCGAGGTGTACTGAATGCCCAGCTCTTCCAGGTTGGGGAGTTGATGAAATAAATCCGGCACTTCCTTTATAAGCGGTTGTTTAAATCTGCCGGTCACGTAGAGATCCCGGAGCTGCGGCAGCCCGAAAACTTCCGCCGGAAAGTTTTGGAACGCATTGTGGTGGAGTAGAACGGTCTTGAGGTTCCGGAGAGCGGAAAAAGACGCGGGAAGCGCCTCCAAGGGGTTGTCGGAATGAAATTCTTCCAAAGCCACCAGATTGGAGATGCCGGCAGGAAGCGCCTTCAGTCCATTGCGCAGGAGGGTGAGTTTTTTGAGGGAACGGTGCGGCGTGGCGATTTGGGGAAAGCGATTTACTGCAACCTGTATCACCGCCAGTTCTTCCAGTTGGGGCGCGGTGTTGAGGATGTAGGCCAGCATTTTTTCATCCAGCGGCCCGCGGTCAGAGCCGGCGTGAATCTGAAGCGATTTTAAGGATTGCAGCGTTGCTTTCTGAAGTTCTTCGACACTCTTGTAGGTTACTTTTTGTCCGTCCACCGTTTCACCCTCCAACCGGATTGGATGGGCCGGTACGGGCTTCACGATCGCAGAAGGCTGCATGGGCGGGGCCTGATGATCCAGTACCGGCGTAAAGGCAGGTGGCTGGGGCGGCTTCGGAGACTTCTTTTGGGTCTGGGCCGTACCGGAAGCAGCAAAAAGCAATAGGGTCAGTAGCAGGAGCGCAGATTTCATTCTGGGAAAAGGGGTTTGTACAGGCTGGTACCTGATCGGAAAGCAAAAGGTACAAACATACAGATGCCGCTTTTGAGGCCACGTCTGGTGATTGGATAAATGCCCTGGCCGGTGACTTAGCGCCTATGCAGAAAACAGGACGTCTGCTTTTTCCCCTCCGTTGGCGGGGCAGGCTATTCTGCAAAGAATCCCTTTAGCCTTTCTTTTAGAGCGGAAAAGCGGAGGAAATCCTTTCAGGGATGACAAAGAACCCGCCGGCGACGAAGGCAGGAGCCATTCGCCGAACGGAAAGGGGAGCGCTACAGCGAGCGGGGGGCGTTCGCCTTAGTCGCCCAAGTTTAAGGACAGAATGATACTCTTAAGCGTTTTATCGTCCACGCTTTCAAACTCTGATTGGTCGTAAATGGTCAACAGATAAACTTCTTTGTTGTCTTTCACTATATAGGTGATAACACGTCCGCCGCCGCTTTTCCCTTTTCCCTTGCTTTTGATGGCAAGTCGTATTTTATAGGTTTCATTACCCAAGGGTGTCCCTGTATCAGGCTTGCTGGTCAACGTGTCGTTAAGTTCTGAAAGTTCCTCTTTCAGCGACGGATATTTTTTGGAAAGACGCTTTGCTTCTTTTTTGAACTTGTCCGAGGGAATAACACTAAAGCTCACCCAAAAATTCGTTAAGTGTCTGCTTGTGTCCTTTTTGCTTTTTGAGGACTGAAACCTGGTCAAATGCCTCTTTGAGGTCAGAACGAAGTTTTAGGGCTTGCTCATATTTTTTGAGTTTGTTCAGCACTTTCTCCCACTCAGTCAAAGACAATTGAACCGCCTGGGTATTGCCATTCATGTCATTCACGTATTGTAGTGCAATTTTCATGTTTCAAACATACAAATTTTTGTCGGATAGGGAACGGTTGGAAGGTAACACACAATGGACGGAACGGAGCTCTTTTCCTTCAAAGATACAGCAACAGAGACCCGTACGTTAGTCTCAGACGGTTGACAAGGGAGATTTTGGTTGGGGCATTATTTCCGGAAATTCCGGTACTGGCGACGAAGGCAGGAGCCATTCGCCGAACAGTGAGCGGGGCGCTACGCCGAACGGAGGAAGGTTTGGTTAGGTTAGGGTATTATTTCCGGAAATTCCGGCACAGACGACGAAGGCAGGAGCCGTTCGCCGAGCGGTTAAACGAGCGCTACGCCGAGCGGGGGGCGTCATAGCATTACTGGTAACGTTTTGGGGCTTTGCGATGGTGGGGCAACCGAAGCACAAATCTTCAATTTTGTACAAAAGTTCAATCAAAGAACTGGCGTTGAACTTTACAGTTTCGCCCCACTATTGCAAAACCCTTGTTATAAGCCGGTTTTATTTGTGATTTCTGTCGGAAAATAATTCTGTAAAATACTATGAGTATTACTTTGAGATTGCAACATTTTAATTCCTCTCTCTGTAAAGTCAGTAATTTTGAAATGTTTGTTTACTATAGATTTCAGCCCTTTGTTATTAAATATTGAAAGTACCTTTACATAATCCTTATCGGCTATAATTTTTTCGAGTTCTAATTTTCGCTTATCATACCATTCTTGTATTTTAATTTCATTAGAAAACTTCGTAAAGTTTTCATTCACTGAGGCAAGTGTGTTGCCCTTAGAAACGTGAGAATCTTTAAAGTAGTAGTTTATCTTTGCAGATACGTAATTGGATATTTGCAATTCCAACTCACTTTTTAGTTTCTCGATAATGTCGATTTTAATCTGCTGTACTATAGATTTATCAAACAATAATTGTTCTGCCAATATTTCCAAGAAGCTTTCGTCTAAAAGTAAGTTTTCGGGTTCTGCCAATGATATTGAAAAAATATTTTTAGGTTGCAATGCTTGTAATCTCTCTACACCGTGATGGTCTGCATCAATTATCCCAAATGCTTTGGTAGTTGAATTTGGTAATTTATTAAATGCTTTTGTATAATTGATGACCGCAAAACAGTTATCGACAGGGGTAATTGTGAAATCGGGAAATAGTATATTGTAAATTTTCTCATCAATACTTCCTTTTTTCCCTTCACAGAACAAAATGTTCTTACGACTTCCTAATAATTCAAGAAGGAGTGATTCGGGAAGTTCGTTATCAGGTATGCTTTCAATTTCCCAACTACTTGGGTAGTCGAAACTCTTTATCCACACTTTTTGGGCAGTTCTGCTCGTGGCAAAATCTAAATCGTGAGTTAAGTATATAAAGATACAATCTTGCCTTTCAAGTTCCAGTATGTCCCAGAGTTTTTTAAGTATCGTTTTATGTAAATACATCTCTGGTTCATCAATAATAATAAAGCCTGATTCAGGAGCTTGAAGGATGTGAGCTATCAAGTACAAAGCAACTTTTTCGCCATCACTCATTTGATGAGCAGGGTATGAAGTAGTTGATGTCAAAGGTTTTAAGGTAATGTTGCTTCCATCTACACACTCCAATGTCCGATGTTGAATCAATGAATTCCAAATCTTTAATGTTTTATCAAGTCTAGTTAGAGGAATATCATTTACAACTTGTCCGTTTTGAAGTTGGTCGAAGTATTTGTTTCTAACAACACTTCTTTCGGCTAATAAATTATCCAATAACACCTTAAACTCTTCTCCAACTTGAGTCATAATACGCCAAGAATCCCCTTGATTTTCGGTAGAGTAGGTGACTTTTAATGACTTGTCAATTGTTTGTGATTGCTGAAGCTTTCGACTTGTGTTGTTGAAATTTGAAACGCCACTAAAAGTAGGAATAATTAATACCTTTTGAGCTGAAATAACGATTCCTGTATTTGGCAGATATTTTTTAAACTCGTTTGAAAGAGTGGTCTTTCCGCTTCCGTTAGCACCAACAGCAACTATATTACTGCTAAAAAAATTGAGTTTTCTGAAAAAGTCTAGGTTAAAGTTTACTTGTTTAAGTTGTTTTTCTAAAGGGATGATTTGGTTTTCAATATTTTTCTTTATATCTTCTTTGTTATGAGGCTGAATAAACGACAAATCATTATATTGTCGATAAGAAAAGGAATTTAAAGTTAGTGATAGGTCATTATGGAACTGCTGAATATAATTCACAGCCACATTTCTTTCAGTCACAATTTTTTTCACGGTTTCAAAAGCAAAACTTGTCTTGTCGTGAAGTTCAAGCATTAGAACGTCGACTTCACATTCTGTCAAAATTTGTTTGTGAAATTGGATTTGCTTAATACTATTTTCGATAAAATATATTAGTGTTTCTTTTGTCATATTTTGTTGTCCTAAAATGGCACACAACAGTTTTATTGCCGCTACTAATGTACGGCAATCCGCCAATAGCCCGCAACACGCATAGCGGCAATACACCCATATTGGCTGTATTGCCGCTACTGACGGTATGGGACGGTAGCCTACACCAAGTTCGATGGAGCAACGTCGTCCGGTAAATAATTCCCCACAAAAAAACGGGCAGCTTCTCAGCTACCCGTTTTAAAATCATCAGTTCGCGTATTCGCTCATAAACTTAATCCGCATCATCTGCAACTGTTCCACCGTCACGTCGCGGTCTTTAAACTCTTCGTAGGCGTGGGCCAGGTCGTCCTGCGCCGAATTCCGGAAATAATCGAAAATATCTTCCTGCTCGTATTCGTCGAGCTCCTGCTCCAGGCAGTAGTCCAGGTTCAGGCGCGTGCCCGAGGCCACAATGGTTTCCATCTCGCCCAGCAACGACTGAATATCAAGGTCTTTGTTGCGCGCAATGGTTTCCAGCGGTATCTTCTTGTCGATGTTCTGAATGATAAACACCTTCAGGCCGCTTTTATTCACCACGCTGCGCATCACAAAATCTTCCGGCTTTTCGATGTTGTTTTCTTCCACGTAGCGCGCAATCAGGTCCACAAATTTGCGGCCGTAGCGCAGCGCCTTGCCCTTGCTCACCCCGTGGATGCGCTCCAGCTCCTGCATCGTGGTGGGGTAGGTGGTGGCCATGTCTTCCAGCGAGTTTTCAAGGAAAATCACAAACGGCGGCAAGCCTTTTTCCTTGCCTACCTGCTTGCGGAGGTCCTTGAGCATCTCAAACAACACCGGGTCGGTGGCTGCCGGAACGGCACTTGCGGCGGTGGCGTTTTCATCTTCCAGCACCTGCTCGTAGTTATGGTTCAGCGAAACCATAATGGAATACGGCTTTTTATGGAATTTGGTGCCTTTCTCAGTAATCTTCAACAAGCCATACTCTTC
>JAEVZP010000098.1 GCA_023392185.1 Bacteroidota bacterium | reverse complement strand
TATCCAAAGCACCTCTATTCACTTTGTGCCGTCCGACGCCGACTACTTTGAGCTGCAGCTGGCGCGGCGCACCGAAGGGCCGGTGTATAATGCCTTGAGCGGGGCTGCTATCGTAAACGACCGGCCTTCGCCGGGGGTACTCAGCTCGGCCTTTGAGGTGAAGTTTTTTGAGGTAATGGCCAAGCGCTACGGCGTGGCCGAAACGCCGGACGTGGACCTCTACACCGGGGCCGATCTGAGCGAGGTGGAACGGCAGGCAACCGAAAACCGGGAATTACTCCGGCAGGGCGGTTGGGAGTTCCAGATAGACGAGCACCAGATACGCCTGCCCGCCGACCTGCAGGTGGACCCCTACGAGGTGGCTGCCATTGCCGTATTGCCGGGCCAGACGGCACAGTTTGCCCTGACGCAGGAAGAGTTCCGGATCGCGTTTGACCGGTTTTGCTTTGAGAGCGTGACGCGGCTGAACCGGTCTAAGAGCTGGAAAAAGCTGCGGGAGACGCTGATTCGGTTTGCCGAGTATTTTCTGGGGATGTATGAAACGGCGGCTTTTAAGTTTTACCTCTATCCTCAAAACAAAGCGCTACTGGCGCAACACATTCAAACAGCTTTGGAAAAATTTGAAGCGTGGCAACTGGCGAAGGGCAACGAGAAGCGGCGCGTGGAGTGGCAAAGCTGGAAAGTACCGGAATATCGCTACTACAGCGAATCCTACCATACTGAGGTGGCCGAAGACCACGCCCTGCAACCTTTTTACGAGAGCAAAAACGCATCCACGCCGGAGGTGGCTTTCCGGAATTTCCTCAACGACCACGACGCCCATATTGATTGGTGGTATAAAAACGGAGATAGCGGGAAGGAGCATTTTGCCGTTCCCTTCACCAACCTGCAAGGAGAGCTGCGCCTTTTCTACGTGGACTTTGTAGTTCGGTTTAAGGGCGGTGTGATTGGCTTGTTTGACACCAAAACCAAGCGCTCGGACCTGGAAGCGCCGCTGAAGCACAATGCGCTGGTGGACTACATGGAAAGGCAAAATGCAGAACATAGTGAACGCCGGTTGACAGGTGGCATTTTGATTCCGGACGATGTGGGCGGGACGATTCAATTCCGCTATTGTACCAACCGGATAAGCGACACCGCCGACCTGACGGGCTGGGAGTTTCTGGACCCGGCAGGACTTTCTAAATAGTGAACATTAGATGAATATTCGGGCAAAAAATGGATGAATTTGCCCCAATATGCAATGAAAAAGGAACCTTTAAAAATCTGCACCCTACCTTTCTTTTTTTAAAAAACATTTCCGGAAAAACGCTTTCAGCTTATGGCCCGAAAAGGATTAGACAGCACGTTTGTGCACTACGGCGTTCGCCGGACGGATATGGCCCTGATAGAAGGGCTGTGTGCGGCCCACGGCCTGGATGCCGACTGGGTGAAAGAACACCTGCTGCGCGAATGGCACGAAGCCAAAATCCGCAACCAGGATTTGGACGAAAAAGGTATGGAACGGGTGATTGAAAAAGCGCTTCAAAAAGTATAACCGGTATGTTGCTGAAAAAAATTAAAGCCCAGAACTTCAAGACTTATCTGGACCTGGACCTGGATGTAACCGTAGCGCCGGAGCAACCTATTATTCTGATTGGCGGGGCAAACGGGGGCGGTAAAACCACGTTTTTTGAAGCCATTTACGGCGCACTTTACGGCTTGAAAATCCCAACACCCAAGGCCTTTAAGGAACTGCTGAACGCCGGGGCCGCCCGGCAGGAAAGCGAAAAAATCGTGCTGGAGCTTCACTTTTCCGGAAAAGTGTTGCATGAAGAGCAACACTACGTGCTGACGCGCACTTACATGCTCAACGGAGCCGGGCAGCCGGTGGAAAGCGTGAAGCTGAACATGAACGGCAGCATTTTTACCTACGGCACCGCTACGCCCGCCGCTCAAAAAGCAGAGCAGGAAGCGCAGGTCGGCAAAATCATTAAAGCCAACCTGCCACAGGAGCTGAGCCGCTACTTTTTGTTTGACGCCATGGAAGCCGGCAATCTGCTCAAAGAAGACCAGCTCAACCGCGTGATCCGGGAGAACATTGAAAACGTGATGGGCTTCAATAAGTACCTGCAACTGGCCAAAGCGGCCGAGCGCCTGTACGAAACCCAAACTGCCGAGCGCCTGAAGGTGGAGAAAGAAAAAGAAGAGTATCTGGCGCTGCTGGCCGAGAAGAAAGAAAGGGAGAAAGACTTAGAAGAAAATACGCAGCGGCTGGCCGATGCCTTGCAGTATTCTGTTGCCAACAAAGCTTTTTACGACGAGCTGAAATCCGGGCTGAACGAAGAAACAACCCTGAAAAACAAGCTGCGTCAAACCGAGGAACAGCTAGCGGGCGTGTATAAAAAAGAGAAGGCTTACCGCGAAGAGCTGGACGACTTCGTGAAAGACATGGAGTTCAACATTTGCCTGCCGCAGCTGGCCAACGCCGTACGCTCGGAGGTACAACTGATCCTGACGCAACGCGCCGAGAAAGAAACACGGCAGGCTACCGGGGTGAGCGCCGAGCAGATCACTGCTATTAGCCAAAAGGTTCTGGCCTACCTCTGGGAACGAAGGCTTTTACCAAAGGACGTTTCCGCAACTGAAGTCGTTGATTTTGTGATTGCCGCTTCAGCGCCTGCCGATGGCGAAGACCCTTATGGCTTTTTAGAACACTCCGAAATCAAAGCGCTGGAAAAGCTGGTGCAGCTTAAAACGATAAACGCCTTTCCGGCGCTGGCTCAAAAGCAAAGCGAGCTGACCATGGCGCTGGCCCAAACGCCCGTATTGCAGTCGCAGGCCGAGAGCATCAAAGCCCAGATTACCGGGCGAGACTACCAGTTGCTAAAGCAGTACGAAGACAACGAAGGGGCTATCAAAAAGCTGGAAGCGGCCGGGGACGTTATTCGTGCCGAGATTGAGAAAACGGCCCGTAAGCTCCACCGCTATGATATTCAGATTGGGCAGGAACCGGACCCGAGATACGAAGCGTTGCAAAAGCTGAAACCTTTTTTTGAGGACGTAGCCAACAAGCTGCTGAGCGTTAAAAAAGAGCAGATCGAGGCAAAGATGAAGGCCGACCTGAACGTGAACCTGGCGGCCTACCGCGACGTGATAGACCGCGTGGCTTTGTCCGAAGACCTTAAGGACCTTTCCTTTAAAATATACCACACCAGCGGTAACGAAATCTACCTGAACCACCTGAATACGGCTTCTAAACAGGTGGTGGTACAGGTGTTGCTCAAAGCCTTGCACGAGCTGGGTGATTACGAACCGCCGGTTATGATTGACACCGTGATGGGCGTGCTGGATGAAGAAAGCCGCGCTACGCTGCTGGAGCATTATTTTCCGGAACTTTCCCACCAAACCATTCTGCTGAGTTCGGACAGTGAAATCCGCACCGGCAGCGATTACCGGAAAATAGAACCTTTTATTTCTAAATCCTACACCCTGGTAAGAGACCGGCAGGCCCAGAAAACCAGTGTAATGCCCGGCTACTTTGGCGTCCGGATAAATGAACCCGCGTAATAGTCCCATGAATTTTCAAAACATCCGACAGGCGGAAGGCATTCTGGAAGACCTGCAGGAAATCCGCACGCAGATAGAACAGCGCCTCAACCTGCCGCAGTACTCGCAGCAGCAGCAACGCGCCACGCTGAATAATAACAAGGTTATTCGCACCTGCCTGCTGGCCGGGCTGAGCAGTCCTGAAACCCGAATCCTCGCGGCCACGGAAGCGGTTCAGATTTCCAAAACGGGCAACCGGATTTTTGACACCATTTTTACCCATAATGACTTAAGTCAGATGTATGCAGCGTTGCTAAAGCTACGCTACCAGGGGCAGCCGGTGGATTGGGAGAACAGCGGGGTGAAGAGCAGAATCATCAACGCCGAAATCCTGCGCGGTCGCGATTTGCTGCTTAAAGAAGGGGTGCTGGACGATTGGCTTCTGGCGGCTACCGGCTCTGGCAGGGGTAACTCCGGCGGCGAGATTCCTGTTTTGAACCTTAACATTGGCACTTACGACGACGAGATACCAGCGTACCTAAACCTGAACGGTCGCGATATTGCCAACACCCAAATTCTGATTGCCGGTACTACCGGTTCCGGAAAATCCAACCTGCTGGCCGTGTTGCTCGCTGAGATCCGGAACTTGTCTATTGAAAGCAGTTACCCGGTCAACTTTTTGCTGTTTGATTACAAAGGCGAGTTTTCGGACCTGGCCAACCGGGCGTGGCTCAACCACTTTGAAGCAGACGAAAGCGCGCTGCTGGACCCGATTCAGGCGCCGTTGCCATTCACGCCGTTTAAGGATTTTAGCGGGCGGCCCCAAAATGAAATCAACCTCTATTCAACCGAGCTGGCCAATGCCTTGTGCGCTATTGATAATGCGCGTATCAGTGCCAAAATGAGCAACCGCTTGTCGGAAGCGATTATCCAGGCGTACAAAATTTCCGGAAATCTGCCCGTAACGTTTAAGGGGATTCTTCAGGCGTACGTGAGTCTCTTACCCGAAACCGCCCGCGACAACGACGATAGCATCACTTCGGTGCTGAAACAGCTGATCCGCAACAATCTTTTCGCCGAGCGGGACAGCGTGAATCTGATAGGAGAAAGCTATATCATCAAGATGGATGGCTTCCCGAAAGATGGGCCTATTGCAAAGGCGATTGTGTATTTTATCATTTCCAAGCTCAACATTATTTACGAGCACCTGCCTAAGCAGGCGGTAGGCGAAGAAGTAGTAGAGCTACGCCACTTCACCATTATTGACGAAGCGCACTACATGCTGGGCTTTGACAATAAACCGCTCCGCGACCTGATCGCCGTGGGACGCAATAAGGGCTTGAGTATTATTCTGGCCACTCAAAATATGGACAGCTATAAGAGCGATTACTTTGACTTTTACGCCAATGCCCAATACCCGCTGATTATGAAGCAGCAGTCTATAAACGATGGCGTTATCCGGGATTTATTTGGCGTGTCGGGAAGTGAATTTCAGGAAATTAAAGGGGCTATTGCCGGCTTACAGAAAGGAGAGCTGATTGTGAAAAATCCAACTGCTATTGCGTTAGGAATGGGGAAGAAGTATAAGAAAATAAAGGTGCGGCACCTGATATAAAGTGAGGTCACTAACCAACTCTTTACTTCTTTATGCCAAAAAGGACTTACCCTTAGAGCCTATCCAGAAAATAACTATTGAGTTATCTCGGGCAAAAGAATCGTACGAGAAATCTTATTCTTCCACAGCCCGCCATTTTTAGGATAGGCTCTTAGCCCCTAAAACGCCTCCTCTTCCCCTTCCACAACCGCCGCCCTTCCCCGCAGGCCCCACATCAATACCCCCAGCCCTACAACTGCCGCCACCAGCGACGACACCAGAATCGCCAGCTTCGCGTTGTTGATGATCTGGTGATCGTCGAAAGCCAGTAGAGTAATAAACACTGACATCGTGAAGCCGATACCGGCCAGCATCCCGGCCCCGCCAATCAGCTTCCAGCCCACGCCCGACGGCAGGCGCCCCAGGCCGAACCTGACGGCCAGGAAGGTGAACAAGAGCACGCCCAGCGGCTTGCCCAAAAGCAACCCGGCGGCAATGCCAACGCTGTACGTGTGCGCCAGCGCCTCGCCCAACCCGGAAACCACCGGAATCGCGGTGTTGGCCAGGGCAAAAAGCGGTAAAATCAAAAACGCAACGGGCTGGTGCAGAAAATGCTGCAAGCGGTAAGAAATCGACTTCTCGGAGCCGTCGCCAAAGGGAATGGCAAAAGCCAGCAGCACGCCGGCAATGGTGGCGTGCACGCCGGAGTGGAGCATAAAATACCACATCGCAGCGCCGCCAATCAAATACGGAAACAGATTGTAAACCTTCATCCGGTTGAGCAGCAACATACCGCCAAACAACACGCCCGCCAGCCCGAGATTGAGCCAGGACAAACCTTTGGAATAGAAAAAAGCAATCACCAGAATGGCCCCCAAGTCATCAATCACGGCCAGTGCGGTAAGGAAAACTTTTAAGGCAGCCGGCACTCGTTTTCCGGGAAGCGACAAGACCGCCAACGCAAAGGCAATATCGGTGGCCATAGGAATACCCGCGCCACCGGAGGCTGGCGTTCCGGCGTTGAAAATCAGGTAAATACCCGCCGGGACCAACATGCCGCCCAGCGCCGCAATGCCCGGCAGGGCCGCATCGCGGATGTTGGACAACTCGCCCTGATAAATTTCCCGCTCCAGCTCCAGCCCGATCATCAAAAAGAAAATCGCCATCAGCCCGTCGTTGATCCACTCGGTAAGGGTGTGGCTGCCGAGCGGCATTTCCCAAAAACCTACGTATCCGGCGCTGTAGTCGGAATTGGCCAGGATCAGCGACAGCACGGTGCAGGTGATCAGCACAATGCCGCCGGCTTTCTCGTTTTGGAAAAATTCTTTGAAAAGACGGGTGATCATCGGCAGCGGTTTTCTGGGAAAAAAGGGTGGCAAAAATAAGACAGCCTTAAAAAGCCCGACTGAGCAGGACTTTTTAAGGCCGGGAACGTACCTGTGGCGGCTGGCGCATACGGGACCGCTACCGCGCCTGCACCACTCCTTGAAAAGCGGCTTTAAAGACGCTTAATTTCCGGAATTGGAAACAAAGCTTTCGCGGGTTTTTTGCGCCTCGAGAATCTTTTGCAGGTGCGGCTCTACGATGTTTTCCACCTCGGCAACCGAAAGATCATTGGCATGCGGATCATCAATCAGGTGGAGCCACGGACGGCGGCCACCCCACGGATATTCTCCAAAAACAATGGTAGGCGTGCCCTGTGCATTCACTTCCTGATCGTTTTTCAGAATCCACATATCGGCCCAGTCATACAGCCATTTGGCATCTGCCTCCAGCAGGCGCAGGCAGGAGTGCGAAGCCGGCTTGCCGGGAAGCCCATATTGATGCCAGCCAATACCTTGCCGGTTCTGGATATTGAAGTTCCATTTGAGCTTCCATTCGTCGCTGACGGTGCTGATCGTTTCTTTTGCTTTCCAGTTGGCAAAATACAGGCCTTCCGGCGTTTTCTTGTTTTTGCGGCCCATACTGGTAGGCCCCCAGGCCTCCAGCACGCCATTTTTATAGGCCGCGAACGCCTGAATGGGGTAGGAGAAAAGCACAATCTTTTTTACGTCCCGCAGCGCCGGCACCGCTTGCGGAAACGGACTGATCTCGCGCAGGTCGGTTGGGAATTTTTCCGGAAAAACGACGGTGTCTACGCTTGCAATATGGCTGCCGTCAATGCGGTTGAGGGCATAGATCACTTTTTTCTCTTCCGGGGAGTAGTCCCCCATCCGTGCACGCCCGCTGTCTTTATACCGGAAATACGAATAGCGAATGTCGGTCGCCGGCGTAATCTCGGAATGCGGAAGGGTATCGACCGGAGCC